>CAUYTZ010000457.1:0-12854 GCA_963575695.1 uncultured Gammaproteobacteria bacterium
GTTGTGGTCCGGGTGCGACGGTTGGACGGGACCGAAGCCGCCCCGCTTCTGCGCTTCATGGTCAGCGACACCGGCATCGGCATTTCCGCCGAACAGAGACCCTTTCTGTTCGAAAAGTTTACCCAGGCCGACAGTTCCACCACCCGGCGGTTCGGCGGCTCCGGCCTTGGCTTGGCGATCTGCAAGAAGCTGGTTGACCTGATGGGGGGAGAACTCGGCGTGGACAGCACTCCCGGCCGGGGTAGCCGCTTCTGGTTCACGGTCCCGTTCAGAAAGGCCATGGCGAAGCCGCCGCTGGTGGGGCCGCCGCTGGTGGGGCCGGGCGTTGCCGTTGCTGATGCCCCCCGCGCAGCTCCCGTCGCGGTCACCAAACCAATAACGACGGCCATGAACACCGGGCGGTTGGCCGGTGTGCGGATCTTGTTGGTGGAAGACAACAGAGTCAATCAATTACTGGAACGGCGCTTGCTCGAAACCGAAGGGGCCCGGGTCGAGATCGCGGCTGACGGACAACAGGCCCTGGAGCGTCTGAAGGCGGTCCCGAACGACTTCGATGTCGTGCTGATGGACCTACACATGCCGGTGATGAACGGTATCGAGGCCACCCACCGCATCCGTGATGATCCTAAGCTGAAGGCGCTGCCGGTGATCGCGCTAACCGCCGACGTGCTACCCGATGATGAAAAACACACCCTGTTGGCGAGCCTGGATAACTTCATCACCAAGCCGATCGATGTCGAGCAGATGGTTGAGGCGATCCTGCGCTATGCCGTAGTTCCGAAGTTGGCCCGGTCGGTCCCCCCCATCGATAACGTATGAATTTATAAATTGACAAAAAAGCAAGGGGTCCGGGGAATTCATTCCCCGAGCAGGTTTGGGCGGCAGCCCAATCGGGGTTCCGGGCAGGGTTCCTGGGCAGTTACCAATATTCGTCAATAACTGTTGACAGATTTCGGTCCTTATGTCAATGAGTTGGCGATTTGGATCAGCCTTCTAGACTAGCGACCAGACCAGCGACCAGACCAGCGAGAGGAACGGGATGGCCAACCCTAAGTATCTTCTCAAGACGGAGTTTTCCCCGTCGGCGGCGCTCACTGAGCAGGGCACGGCGGTGGTCGAGCAGCATGACAGGCTGGCCCGTTTCCTGGAGGCGCGCTACGATCATAACCTCGCCGGACTGTTCGCCAAACCGCTGGTTAGTCGTGGCAACGACGTGCAGGCACCCAGCATCTCCTGGTACACCGAGGCTGTGGGTGAGCCGGTAGCGCTGACCAGCCTGCCTGTGGTTGAGCGAGCGGCAGCCGAAGAGATGCTGCGCGCCAAGCTGACGACGCTTAAGCCACTGCTTGACGATCCGGATCATGGGCCCTTGCTGGCGCGGGCGCTGATCGTGCCCCGCTTGGACGATGTGCTCCGCATCGGCAACACCGTTGTCCTGATCAATTGGGGACAAACCCCGCCGGGCACGGATACCAGCCCCACCACTCTCAACGGCCATTTCGCAGCGACGCTCGGCGGCTACGCCCCATTCGCCGATCCCATCCGCGAGCCTAAGACCCCGTCTCAGCCGATTCCACCGCCGGTGCTTCCCGTCGCGGCCGCATTGCCTGCGGCACTCCCGCCTGCGGCAAGCCGGACACCAGTAGCAACCGCGGCGCTGGTGCTCTACAGCCTGCTGATCGTGCTGGGGGTGGCCGCGTTGGCGTTGACGGCCGGCTACTATCTTGGCTGGAGCGCACTGGTTGCTAATCTTCAGGGCCACCGGCCACCGCCGCCCGACCGTTCCATCATTGACAGCATGATTGCGGCCCAACGTGCGATCAACGACGGCCTGAAACACCAGATTTCTCAGGCTGAGGCGGCCTTGGGCGGCAATCTGTGTACCGTTGACCACCCGACCGGTCTGCCCCCGGCTCCGACCGTTACACCGGTCCAACGCCCGACAAACTCCACGGCACCGGCCTTCCAAGGCAACCTCGCCGACCTGCTTGACCGATCGGTGGTGCTGGTGCTGACCGAGACCTCGGATGGTTTCGGTTTTGGCACCGGCTTTGTCATCGCGCCCGATCTGGTGGCCACCAACGCTCATGTCTTGGAGCACGCCAAACCCGGCCGGATCGTGGTCGCAAGTAAGAAGCTGAACGGCGTGAAGCCAGCCCAGCTCGTGGTCGAGACCCGCCTGCGTAACCCCTTCGACGCCGATTTTGCCGTGTTGCGGGTGGCCGGAATCTCCGAGCTGACCGTGCTTGAGATCGCCACCCGGGCCGAGCGGTTGGACCCGGTGGTGGCCGCTGGCTTTCCCGGCGTGGTCATGAAGAGCGACGAGGCGTTCAAGCGCCTTCTGGCCGGCGACGGTTCGGCCGCCCCCGAAGCCAATCTCACCGGCGGCGAGATCAACTCAATCCAGACCGACACGCACGGCAGCCGGATCGTCCACACCGCTGCGATTGCGCGCGGCAACAGCGGCGGCCCGTTGACCGACCGATGCGGCCGAGTGGTCGGAGTCAATACGCTGATGACACTGGATGCCAGCCAATTGGCACGGGTCAACTTCGCCCAAGCATCGAGTTCGTTCATAAAATTCCTTAAAGACAACAACCTACCCGCCGCCGTCACCGACGAACCGTGCCGACCACAGGTTCCAGTGGCACCATCCCCGCCCCAAACAACCACGCCCCCGACCGCACCTTCGACCACGCCCCCGCCCCCGACCCCAGCCCCAACGCGCCCATGAGCGATTCGCGTCAACTGCCCGTCACCACCGACCAGAGCCAGTCGCGACCGCTTACTCTTCTTGAGCGGCCGGTGATCGAGCAGCGGGACCAGATTGCCCATTGCCTCACCAACAACCTCTCGCCGGTCCACGCCGCCCTGTTCGCCGAGCCCAACCTGCTGCGTGGTGCCATCCGCTGGTACACTGCGGCACCCGGCCCGGTGGTCCGCCTGGTCGATGGTGATCCCGAATGGCGGGTTGCGGCCGAGGCGCACTTCAAGACGCTGGTTGACGCCATAGCCAAACTGGCCGAACAGCTCCGGACATCAACGCGCCCGGGCGACCAGGCGATGGGTGAGTTGCTGGCCCTGGCGCTGCACGGACCAGGGCTAGATGACGTGTTTTGGTGTGGCGATCAGCCGGTGATCGTCAACTGGGGGATTGATGTCGTCGGGGCGGCCACCGGCTCGCTGGCCCACCGGCTGGGCGGCAACACCACGGCACCGACAGTGCGAACCGCGCCGGCCGCACGCGCCGCCGCAGCGATCATTGCCCCGCCACCACCTTTGGACCCACCACCAGGACCGCCGGGGCCAGGGCCAAAACAAGGACCGTTGGGACGCTGGCGCGGGCTTTGGCCACTGCCACTCGCTTTGCTGGTGCTGGCACTGCTGGCGTGGCTGGTGCCTTTGGCCTGGGCCGAGGCCTCGCGTTGGCTACGCCTGCCCGGCCCCGAGGTCTGCGCCATTCCGCCCGACCCACAGGAAGCCATGCTGGGCATTGAAACGCTTAACGCTGAAGAGGCGCAACTCCGCCGACAGCTCAACGAACTGCGCAACCGGCTCGCCGACCAGCGCAAGCTGTGTCCGCGTCCCAGCCAAGCGCCCCCGATCAATAACACCAACAATCCCAGTAATCCGAATAATACCAACAATGATATTGAAGATCGCGGTCGGCGGGAAAGTGCCAGGGCCGGAGAGATCGAAGTCTGGCTAGCCTGGGATGGCCGAGCGGATCTCGACCTAAAGGTGGTTTGTCCTGACGGTACCGATATCTACCACGGCAAAAAGGAGAATTGCGGCGGCCAACTTGATGTCGATATGAACTGCTCTGGGACGCGTTGCCGACGATCCGATCATCCGGTCGAGCATATCGTGTGGGCAGCCGGGAAAGCCGCCGCTGGCACCTACAATATCCTGGTTATGAATTATAGTGGTGGCCCCTCGACGCCGTTCACGGTTCACCTGAAGAAGTTCGGCGTGGTTCAGGACTTTCCTCACGGCAGGTCCGGAACCAAGGAGTTCATTCCCGTCGGCCAGTTTGTGGTGCCCTAAGCCATGAGAGACCCGCGCCCCCGCGACGACGCCGTTCGCCCATCGGGAGAGACCAGCCCATCGGGAGAGACCAAGGGACGGTGGCTTCGCGTCCTCGGCCTAACCGCGCTGGTGGTGGCGCTGCCGCTCACCGCTGTCGCGCTGTGGGTTGGGATCGAGCGGCAAGGGCTGCTTGCCGCCGACGCGGATTTCGCGGGCCGGCTATGCCCGCTACCGGATGCCGGGATCGATGACACTCTGGCCCAGGCCCGACGGCAGGAGTCCGCACTGCGCGGCTACCTGACCGATCTTGAAGACCGCATCGCCTCTCAGCGTGTTCAGTGCCCTGTACCACAGCCGGCCCCACAGCCGGCCCCTGCCCCGCCGCCGCTGGCACCGCTGCCGGCACCGCCGCCACCAGCACCTGCCCTGCCCCCTCCTGCCCCGCCCCACCCTGCCCCGGCAATCAAGCCGCCGGTGGTCCAAGCCCCGCCCCCACCCCCGCCAACCCCTCCGCCGGCACTTCCGCGAGAGCGCTGGGATCGTCGGGACATCGGCCTGATGGCCGGCTGCTGGGACCGGAAATCCAACATGACGGTAAGGAATGAGCGAACCAACACCACAAGTAGTGTTCAGTCATGGGTAATGTGTTTCGACCAACACGGCAATGGTCAGCAAACGGCTGTGCTGGATCACTCCAACACCTGCAAGGGTAGTTTGCGCGCCGAATTTCAGGGCGACGGCCAGATGTCGATCACCGATGTCGGCAACTTTTCCTGTAGTAACGGGGACCGAATCTTCGGCAAAAGAAGCGCCTGCACCCGCGTCAACAACGATGAGGCCGATTGTGTTGGACACCGCCTGGACGGCAAGCCGGGAGAAATTCGCTCTCGCTTCCGCCGGCAGGGCGGCTGATAATGGGGGCGGATTAGGCGGGCGGTGCCGTCGAATGAGGGTTAGGAAGCGACATCCATGTTGAAGGAACTCCGGCCGTTCAAGCAGATCGTCAGTCTGGTTCCGCGTAGCGGCATCCAGTTCCTTGACTTCGGCCTAGCCATCGACCCTCTGAAGACCCGCCGGGCGTTCTGGGATCAGCCCTCGGACACCGACGAAGTAACGCTGCGCTGTCTTTATGAACATGAAGGTGAACTGGTCTATTGGGATGCCGACAGCGGTCGGGCCGAGCGTCCTGGTACTGAACATTATGAGTTGAACAAGACCCGTGCGCTTGAACCGTTCCTTAATAAGTGGGTGCCCCTGCCCTTCTTCAGGGTGGACAGCGGGGCTGGCGCGCTGCCGGTGTTCGCCGCCGGTCCCGCCAACTGGGTGCGCGTGTGCGTGGTCGAGCTGCCCGAACGCGAGGGTGAAATCAGCCATCGGGTTGTGCTCGCGGTCGATACCGTCCAGAGCGAACGCGCCGACGGCGAGCCCTACCTGGCACCATCGCCCACCGACAGTGCCGAGTTTGGCTTTGCTCCGACGGTCGAGGATAATGGCTGGCTGTTGTCCGAAACCTGGCTTGACGCCTGGCTCAAGCAGCTTTATCTGGAAAAGGAGCAGGCGCGCCGTCCGGGACGGCCACCGCGCGCCGAGGAACTGGCTTTCGGCGCGCGCCATCTCGCCTGTTACCTGACCTTGCTTCAGGTGCTGGACGATGCCGGCGTCTTCCCCCGGCTGCGCTTCATCGATCTTGCCAGCGCCAGCCGGTTCAACGAGTTCATCGACGTTGATTTCGTGCTCGACATCGGCAACTCCCGCACCTGCGGTCTGCTGATCGAAAGCACACCCGATAGCCCGCCCAGCCTCAAGGACAACTACGTTCTCGAACTGCGTGATTTGTCCAAGCCAGAACAGGTCTACACCCAGCCGTTCGCCTCCTGCATCGAATTCTCGCAGCCAGCCTTCGACAAGGATGGGCTGTCACGGGAATCCGGCCGCGCCAATGCGTTCTCATGGCCGAGTGTGGTCCGTGTCGGCCACGAGGCCCAGCGGCTGGCCGCACTCGCGCGCGGCACCGAGGGCAGTACCGGCCTGTCCAGCCCCAAGCGCTATTTGTGGGACGACCGTGCCGCCGCTCAGGTCTGGCGCTTCAACAGCGCCATGCTGGCCGACAGCAAACCCCAACGCCCGGTTGGCGGCGAGATCATGCGCTTCGTCACCGACGAGGGCTTCGTCCTCAGCATGAACCCAAGGCGCGGCAGCTTGGCCTTGCGACCCAACTTTGCCCGTGGCAGCCTTTATACGCTGATGTTGTGCGAAATCCTGGTTCAGGCTTTCATCTTCATCAACTCGGTGGGCAGCCGCAGCACCCGCAAACACGAACTGGCCCCGCGCCGCCTGCGCCGCTTGGTGCTAACCCTGCCGCCGGCGATGCCGGTGGCCGAACAGAAACGCTTGCGAGAGCGCGCCCAAGCGGCGGTTCGGTTGCTCCAGGATCTGATGGGCGAACAAGCGGGCCGAATCACCGTGGTTGCCAATCTCGACGAGGCGACCAGCACCCAGCTCGTCTACCTCTATGACCAGATCACCACCTGCTTCCGCAGCGACGCCGACGGCTATTTCGGGCTGATGGGCAAGGCGCGGCCGGTACCAGGGGCCGGACCAGGGACCGGACCAGGGTCAGGGTCAGCCCCTACGCCGACGCTGCGGCTGGCCAGCATCGACATCGGCGGCGGCACCACCGACCTCTCGATCATGACCTATTCAATCCTGGAAAACCGGATGGTGGTGCCGGTCCAAGACTTCCGCGAAGGCTTCCGGTTGGCGGGCGACGACGTGATCGAGGTGGTGATCATGCGCCAAGTTCTGCCGGCGATCGTTCGACACCTTCAAGCGTCACTCGGCGAAGCGGTGGCACGCCAACTCATGCTCGGTCTGTTCACCGGCCTTGGCAGCACCGAGCCTGAGCGCCAGCAACGCCGCCAGTTCGTCGCCCAAACGTTGGTGCCGCTCGCGCTGCGTTTGCTGCACGAATATGAACGCTGGAACCCAATGACATCGGCACCGGGGACGCCGGGGACGGCGGGGGCATCGGCGTCGGGGGCGTCGGGGGCGGCGGTCCCGGAACCGGTTGGACAGCCTTTCGCTTGGTTCTTCACCGACGGCACCCTGCCCAGCACCACAATTCAAGATTACTTGGTGAGCAAGGTGCGGGCGGCAGGGGCCCGTGAGTTCGCGCTCGCCGACGTGGTTTTCCCAATCGACTGCGAAGGCATAGACGAGGCGGTAGAGCACACCCTGGGACAGGTACTGTCCAACCTGTGCGAGGTGATCCACGCCTATGACTGCGATATTGTCCTGCTTTCAGGGCGACCCTCACGCTTCCCCGCCATCGGCCGGTTGTTGCTGTCGCAACTTCCGGTCTCCGCCGACCGTATCCAACCGATGCACCGCTATAGTGTCGGCCAATGGTACCCCTATCGAGATCCGGAAGGCCGGATCAACGATCCCAAGACCACCGCTGCGGTGGGGGCGATGCTCTGCACGCTGGCCGAAGGCCAACTAGAGGCGTTTATGCTTCAGGCCAGCCGCTTCCGGATGAAATCAACCGCCCGTCACATCGGCGAAATGGAAGTCAACGGTCAGTTGCTGAAATCTCGAGTCATGTTCTCGGACATCGATCTCGACCGCCGGGCCGACCACTCTCAGCCCACCTCCAGCCGTAGTTTGCGCTTTTTTGCCCGGGAGTTCCTGGGCTTTCGTCAGCTTGGCATTGAACGCTGGCCGGCAACCCGGCTCTATCTGCTCGACTTCGCCCATTCCGACAGTGCCCGGCGTTTCGCCCTCCCGCTCAAGGTCACGCTGGAACGCACCGACTTCGACGAGGACGATCCCGCGATGGAAGAAAAGAAGGAAGATTTCAAGATTACTTCCATCGAGGAGAACGACGGCACACCGGTGTTGAACTCCCAAGTGACCATTCGTTTGCAGACCCTGCGCGACGATGACGGCTATTGGCTGGATACCGGTCGGCTGGATACCCTGGCCGCGTCGTTCAGCGCCGCATTCGCCGAACCCGCTACCGCCACGTGAGCCAGGGAGAAGACGCGATCATGGCCGGTTCCGACCCGCTCGCCACCGCGACCACCGATACCGTCGCCGCCGCGACCACCGATAGCGTCGCCGCCGCGACTGCGGCGCTCGCTTGGTTCACCGCCAACAGTGCCCAGGTCGCAGCCGAACGCGCCAGCCTCGACCGCGAATTCCGCCGCCACGTCATCGCCGCCCGCAAGCTTGAAGCGGCGGTCACACGGCCGATGTGCGCGGGCGTGTTTGGCATCAGCCAAGCCGGCAAGTCGTTCCTGATTTCGGCGCTGGCCCGCAAGGGCACCTCGCCGCTGCTGGCCGATCTTGGACAGCCGATTGATTTCCTTAAAGAGATCAACCCGGAATCGAAGAAAGAAGCGACCGGCGTCGTTACCCGTTTCACCCTGCGTCGGCCGGTAACGCCTCCAGGCAGCCCGGTGGCGCTGCGTCTGCTGTCCCAAATCGATATCATCAAGATTCTGGGTAACGCCTATTTCCTCGACGGCCATAACGACGACGAGGTTTACCTGGATCGCGACGGGCTGGCCGGGATCGTCGCGACGGCCGAGCGGGCCGCCGTGCCGAACCCAGTTGATGGACTGACGACCGAAGATGTCTGGGATCTCCAGGACTATTTCCAAAGCCGATTCAAGCGCCAGCGCGGCATTGAGGCGTTGGGTGATGGTTACTGGGATCGACTGGCCGAACTGGCACCACGGCTGCCGATCAGCGAGCGCGTTAAGCTGTTGGCCCCGCTGTGGAACCGGATCGAGCCGTTCAGCGCCCTCTATGTCCGGCTGGCCGAAGGGTTGCGCGGCCTCAACTTCCCCGCCGACGCCTTTTGCGGCCTTGATGCGCTGACGCCCAAACAGGATAGCGTGATCAATGTCGATACGCTCGGTCGGCTCGGCGCGGAAGACAACTCATCGCTGTCGGTGCGGACGCTGGCCGGAGCCGAAAGCCGGTTTAAGCGTGGCGAACTTACCGCTCTCATCGCCGAGTTACAAATTCCGCTGGTGGAGGAACCCTGGCCATTCTTCCGGCATACCGACCTGCTCGACTTTCCCGGTGCCCGTTCACGCATGGAGGAGGTCATCCGGACCAAGCTAGAACGAACGCCGGCCGCGCTCTCCGACTTTTTCCTGCGGGGCAAGGTCGCTTATCTCTTTGAACGCTACTGTGCCGAGCGGGAACTAACCTCGATGTTGCTTTGCCTGGGGCCAAGCAATAACGAGGTCGCGACCATGAAGTCGCTGGTCGGCGACTGGATTGCGATCAGCCACGGCCGTACTCCAGACCAGCGCCAGCGCCAGGAAACCGCGCTGTTCGTGGTCATGACCAAGTTCGACACCATCTTCGAGGAAACTGCCGGCACCGGCGGTTCGTCGAAGGGGCTATGGACCGGGCGGCTCAACGCCTCGTTGCTGCTGCCTTTCGGAACCGATGCCGGTAGTTGGGTTCGGGAATGGCAACCCGGTCAACCTTTCAACAACTGCTTCTGGGTACGCAACCCTAACTTCTTCGCCAAGCACCTGCTCGACTATGACACCGGTATGCACGAGGCCGGTATCCGGCCCTCGGAAGCGGCCCGGGTGGCCCGTTACCGCGCCGATTCCCTCGCCAGCGACTTGGTGCGCCGTCATTTCCGCGACCCCGCCCAAGCCTTCGACCAGGCGATGCGACTCAACGATGGCGGTATCGGCCATCTGGCCATGGCGCTGGAACCGGTATGTAATCCCGAAATCAAGTGCCGCCAGATCTCGGGCCAACTGGCCGATCTGCGTCAGGCGATGCGCGCGCGGCTGGCCCGTTTCCATGTGACCAGCGACATTGAAGAACTCCTGATCCAGCGCCGAACCGAAGCCAAAGCGGTGGTGGAATGCCTGCTGGACTGCGTTGACTGGCAGCGCTTTGGACTGTTACTTGCCCAGTTGCAGGTCAACTTTCCCGACATGGCCGATGTCTGGTACCGGGTTAGCGCCACCCGGCGCGGAAATGACGCGACGCCCCCGATACGTCCGGCCCGGCTCGGCCCGGCACCCAGCCGCTCGCGCATCCGTGGTGCCCTCTTCGAGGATGCCGAGGCGAACGAGTCCAAACCGGCCACCGCTGCCGTTCCTAGTGATCGTGCCGACCAGTTTGCCGAATTGGCCTTGCAGAGCTGGGTGTCGCGGATGCGCCAAACCGCCCAGGCTCCGGACGGCCAGGCCTATTTTTGTCTGCCGGCACGTCCGTTCTCGATCCTGGTCGACGAACTGGTCGCTTCGGCTGGACGGTTGCGCCTGCGCCACCGGCTGGCGGATCAGGTGCGCAAAGCCACCGCTTTCATCGAGCATCATGATGTCTCTGTCGGCCGCCCAGTGACCATCGCTTGCCGTATGATCAACGACCACGTTAATTATCTCGGCTACCATGAGTTGCCGGGGGCCGAGCGACCGCAGTTCGGCAAGGGAACCCGCCGGCACCCGCTGTTTGCGCCGCAGCCGGCGGTTGGCGCTGTGTTGGTGTTGGCGGAGCAGGCCGAACCCTTCGCCGAAACCTATGTTACTGATTGGTTGTTTGGCTTCACCGATCTGGTCGAGCGCAACGTTAGGGCCGGAGCCGACGGCAGCCTGATCGACATTCAGGCTAATACGGCCATGGGCGACATCTTGCGGCGGCTTGAAGCCACGACGAAAGCGCTATGATTGTTGGGCTAAATATCTAAGTATAGTGGCTCCAGGGGCCTCTAGGCTCCTGGAGGGTCCAGGGCAAAGCCCTGGTCGCCGAAGGCATGTATCAGGCTCGATGGTATTATAGATATATCTGTGAGTTAGTCCGGAAAAGAGAGCGATGGCGAACCAGATCAGAGTCGAGCGGGTGCGTGAGCGCGGTACCGCCGCCATCATCATTTCCGGTGCCAACGCTGGCGGTACGGACGGGCGGTTCACCCTGCGCCGGTTTGACTATGGCGATGATCACCTTGGCCCCAACGGCTGGACGGCCGCTCCCACCGTGCTGACGCCGCTGTCGGTCGAACCAGGACCGGGCGAGATCAGGCTGATCATTGGTTCCGAGGTCAGCAACCACATTGAATACGGCACTCCGGTGGAAGTCGCCCTGGCCGACGGCCGGGTCCGTGAGCGTGTGAGCTGGCCGGAAATTCCCCACCAGTCCGCAGGAGGCGGCAAGACCAAAATCGGTGGTGGTCGGCCTCAACCGGGGGCTGGCGCGGGAACACAGCCACCACCTCCGCCGCCGCCACCATCCCCGGCACCTCCCCCACCTCCGCCCCCACCTCCGCCACCGCCCCCGCCCAAGCCCGTCATTCCGGCCAATACCGCCCCGCCACAGGTGCCCAGCAGTCAACGTGGCTCGGCAATAGGAATGGCGATTGCGGTCGTGATGCTGTTTGCCGTGGCTGCCGGTGGAGTGGCGGGCTGGCTGTGGTGGCAGGGTTCGGTGTCACGACCAGCCACCGCAACCATTCTGCGCGACTGTCCGGACTGCCCGGAACTTGTGGTCATCCCGGCCGGTAAGTTCGCAATGGGTTCGCCAGCCTCCGAAGCCGGACGCGGTACAGATGAAGGCCCGATCCATACGGTAACGGTGCCAGCGCCGCTGGCGGTCGGTCGCAATCTGGTGACGAGGGCTGAGTATCAACGCTTCGTGACGGCCAAGGGGGCCAGACCAACCGGTTGCATCGTGCTTAAAAACGGTTTCGGCCCCGACCCCGGTGCCGACTGGAGCAAACCCGGCTTCGAGCAAACCGACCGTGATCCGGTGACTTGCGTGTCGTGGCAGGATGCGCAGGACTACATCGCTTGGCTCGCCCAGACCACCGGCCAGCCCTATCGCCTACTCACAGAGGCCGAGTGGGAATACGCCGCGCGCGCCGGGACCACGACCCCTTGGTTCTGGGGCAGCGACCAAGCCGCCACTTGCCAAAACGCCAATCTGGCCGATCAGACCGCCCGGGCCAAGTTTGGGGCCAACAGCAGCACCTTCCTATCCTGTGAGGACCGCTTCGCCTATACGAGCCCGGTCGGCCAGTTCCCAGCCAACAGTTACAAGCTGTTCGACATGGCCGGAAATTTATTCCAGTGGGTAGCCGACTGCTATCGGCCCGACTACAATGCCGCCCCCAGCATCGCCAGCGAGGCGCGTAACGATGCCAGTTGCATCAACGAGGTATCCCCAACGCAGGCGCTGAAAAGGGTCATTCGTGGCGGTGCCTGGAGTTCCGCAGTCAAACAGGCGCGTACCGCTTCCCGCGTATCGGAAGCCCCCGAACATCGCATCGTCAATATCGGCTTCCGGGTGGTGAGGCCACTAGACCATTAAAGCCGTGTCAATATGCACAGGGGGAGAAGCCGACCATGAAAACGCCGAGCCTATTTGTGCTCTTGTCGGCCGTGCTGCTGGCAACCACGCTGCCGATCAACGAAGGGCGCGCCGATACCACCCGCAGCGGTGGGGCGACCGAGGACCAGCCGGTAGCCCCGCCCCCGCCAGTAACGCCCCCGCCGCCAGTAACGCCCCCACCACCCCCGGTAACGCCTCCGACAACGTCACCCCCGGTAACAACCACGCCACTACCGCCGCCTCCGCTTCCCACGGTGGTGTCCTGCGGGCCGACCGAGGCTGGAAAGGTGCATGTCGAAATCAAACCCCGCCAAATGGGCAACCGTGGTGGGGTTTTTCTTTTATGCAATCAAGCAATCCGAACCCGCCCAGGGCAATCCTGAGGCGGGATTTTTTATTTCTGGAGGCCGCACCCATGTCTGGACTCGACCCGCACCAATTCCGCGACCTTGTCATTC
>CAUYTZ010000458.1:0-1694 GCA_963575695.1 uncultured Gammaproteobacteria bacterium
ACTGATAGTGTAGCTCAGGATGCCTTGACGGTTCGTGAACGGGTAGCCGGTGGTGTCGCAGCAGCCGAAAGAGCAGTTAAGCAGATAGGGAATGTATCGAACTCGGTGGTGGATTTGGCGGCTAAAGTTAAGAACCTTAATATTGCAACAGAACAAATAACGACTATAGTTAAGACAATTGAGAAGATCGCAAGCCAAACAAACCTTCTTGCACTCAACGCGACGATTGAAGCCTCCAGAGCAGGGGAATCCGGCAAAGGCTTCGCCGTTGTTGCAGGTGAGGTCAAAACTCTCGCCAATCAGACCGCTAAGGCGACCGAAGACATCCGGCAACGTATTTTTACTGTTCAGGCCGGGATGACCGATATCCTTAATGCCATGGCAAAGAGCGGCGAATCCGTCGAGGAGGGCACAAAGGCGGTCTGTGAAGCCGTGGAGGTGATTTCGGGCATTAGCCATGAGGTCGATGGAGTTACTAACAAGATGACGCAGATTGCGAGCATCGTCCAGGAACAGAGTGCGGCAACGTCGGAGGTTGCAGCCAGCATAGCCGGCACGGCTGGAATGTCCGAACATGCACTTTCGACCATTGAAGGATTGGCAACCGCCGTCGATCAGGTTGGGAAAGCCGTTCAACCGCAACTTCTGGCTCTTGGTAAAGATCCTGACAATCATAGGCTTGTTCAACTCGCCCGTTCCGATCACGCCAGTTTCAAAAAACGGGTCATTGACACGCTTGTTGGACGCGGAAATGCCCGCGATAATGAACTTCCCGACCACCATGCATGCCGCTTCGGCAAATGGTATGACAGCCTTACAGACGTGACTGTAAAAAATAGTGCGGCATATTCGCTGATCAATGAACCACACCTCAAGGTTCATGCCTATGGTAAGGAGGCACTTTCATATTTCCATCAAGGCCACTTTAACTCGGCGATTGCAGCAGCCGGAAAAATGGAGGAAGCCTCCCACGAGGTATTCTCGGCTCTTGATGACATCGCACTTATAATTAGGAACAATACGCCGCAGATCTAACTGAACGCTTGATTCTACTATAGGGAACAATGTTGAGGCGTGCATCGGTATGGATCTAGAGGCCACATCAAATCATGGTCTATCCAGTTGATATTCTTATACAAACACAGTATGCCTCCGGCCTAGGCCGCCTACCGGCCGGATGATCGGGTCGTGCGGCTGAGCGGAACAGGAAACTATCATAAGGCGGCTTCTGACCCGATACAGCGATAGATCGTCGCTGGATGAACGTTGAAGGTTCTGGCGACGGCACTGACCGATTTGCCTTCGAGCAGGAGCTGGCGGGCCAGTTCCTGCTGTTCCGGCAGCATCTTCTTTGGCCGACCGAAGGCAACGCCACGGGCTATGGGGTGCGTTTAAACAAAAGGCGGAAAAGGCCCACAGGATTTTTGACAAACCATTGTTTATCCTATGATTTTGCAGGTTTTTGATCTCACAATTTCAGAATTCTTCGTAGTGCGGATTTTTGTGTAGGGAGAGGCCTATTGAATCGACATTACGATCATCCTAGAAATCGAACTAACCGTGCTTGTTATAGTTGCACGTGGTCGCAACCGATCCATTGCGGACGGCTTCGATCAGCTGGGCTTTGCGCTCTTCGTTTATTTCTGTGGCCAGTTCGCGTGAGAGGTAGAGATAGTTCCAGCATATGATCGCGT
>CAUYTZ010000459.1:0-10969 GCA_963575695.1 uncultured Gammaproteobacteria bacterium
GACGAGGTCGTGTTGTTCGCCGATGCGGTGCATCCACTCATACAGCGCGGCCGACAGGTTGCTGTTGACCAGACAATGGCTAAGCCCTTTCGTTGGACAAAATCCGGCAAACCTCTTGCCGCATAATGGGTCTGGATATCCACCTAGCTGCACTAGGACGGCCCCCATAAGCCTTCGGCGACCAGGGTTTTTGCCCTGGTCGCCCTTTATTAAGGTGACGCACTTCCATTGGAATTGACCGGCGGCACCGAAAAACCGGAGCGACGCCAGATTCCAGCCCCTTCGGCCGGCTGGCGAGCCACACCGGTCACGTCACTGTCTTGAACCAGTCTCGGCGCCATCGAAGCCGGAACCGGCAACATCGGCGCAACCGAAACACTCGAAACACTCGCCACTTTTGGCCTCGCCAAACGGACATCGGCAGCAGTGGGCACCGCCCCCGGAGTAACCTTGCGATAAACGTCGCGATGAATGCGAACATTGCCGGTGTCGTCTACCGTAGCCAGCCAATAAACCAGACGCACCATCAGCGGCTTGTGCAACCTGATGCCCAAGGTCCGCCCACCATCCACCGCCCGACTGATCCGCTCCGGTGACCAGCCCTCCCGTTCGAGCAGAGTTTCAGCCAACCGGCGCGGTGCTGCCAGACGAACACAGCCAGAACTGATCGCCCGGTTCTGGCGCTCAAACACCGAATGGTCGTTAGTGTCGTGCAAATAAATGCTTTCACCGTTGGTCATGTTGAACTTAAACCGACCGAGCGCATTTTGATCCCCCGGCGATTGCACGATCCGCACCCGCTCTGGAGTCACCGCTGACCAATCGACAGTAACCGGATCCACCTCCTGACCATCGAGCCAGATGGTGGCACCTTCGATACCGGGATGGCCGCTTTGGCGCAACGCCGGCAGCTTGTCCTGGCTCAACACCGTGATCGGCGCGGTCCAAGTCGGATTGAGAATCACGTCGGTGATCTGGTCGCGCAGCAGCGGGGTCGGCCGAGACGGACGTCCAACCGCAACCCGCATCGTCATCGCCACCTCGCCGCCGCGAACCAGCCATGCGGTCTGGGATGGGATGTTGACCAGAAGCAGCTTACTGGTGGTTTCGGGATCAAGTGCGCGCAATTCGGCCAAAGTGGTGCGCAACGCCTGCACCGTTACCGCCACCGAACGATCAATGGCCTCGATTGTCGCCTCGCCAGCGCGACCGTCCACGGTCAAGCCTTCGCTGGCCTGAAACTCGCGCACCGCCAGTTCAAACACAGCATCGAAGTGTCCGCGATAGACTCCGGCGGCCAAAAAGCCGCGCAGGGCCAGCGCTGCCGCCAACCGATCCACGCGCTCGCCGCTCGCCCCCAGCTTCAGCCCGTTTCCGGTCCCAACCATCGGTGCTTGCGGTGGTGGATTGGTTTCGACCTGGATCAACTTGGCCTCGATCGCCCGAATCCACGGCTCAACTAGAATCTGTGCGGGTAAAATCTGTGCCGGAATCGGACTCTGCGGCGCAACAGTCAGAGCGGCGGGAGCCTGCATCGGAGCCACGGCCACAGCCATGTTTCCAGCCGCCGCGTTTTCGACAGCTACGGCTTCAGGTGACGCCGCCGAGCCGGCAACGGCGAACAGGATGACGAGGGCTGAGGCGGATACAACCGCCGTCACCGTCGAACGAAGGGGATTACGACAGGTCATGGGGCGATAAGACACGATAGCTAAGAGCTAAACCAGCTCGGATGAGGGACGAGCGTGGCTGTCGCCGGTCGTGTGGTCAAGCGGAACATTGATGTCTTTCGTCTCGCGGCAAAATCAAGCCCAACCTGTGGCCAAAAACGCGCAAATAACAGTTTTACCGTGCAAAGTTTCGCTTCTGCTCCCGCCTCTGGTGTCCCAGAGTGTCGCCTTATTTGCCGTCCGGACAGAAGCGATAGCCCAAACGGGGCACAGTCACCACCCAAACCGGCAAGCGCGGATTGGCCTCGATCTTGGCCCGTAGCCGGCTGATCAAGACATCCAGCGACTGTGATGACGCGGCTTCGCCCTCACGAGTGATCACCTCAACCAACCGCTCGCGCCCGACCACTTCCCCTGCCGCACGCATCAACATCGCCATCAGGTTGAATTCGCCATAAGTCAGCCTGGTCAGGCCATTAACTTCATGACGCAAAGTGCGGGCGGCGTGATCCAGGGTCCAGGGGCCAAAGCGGCATACATCGCGCGCCAGCCCGGCCGGAGCCGACAAGCTGCGCCGCAACACCATCCTGACCCGAGCAACCAGTTCTTCCGGATCGAACGGCTTAGTAATGTAGTCGTCGGCACCCAAATGCAGGCCAGCCAGACGATCGGCGCGTGCGTCGCGGCCGGTAACCATGATAATCGGCACTGACGACCGTTCCCGGACCTGACGCGCCAGAACCATACCGTCTTCGTCCGGTAATTCCAGATCAAGCAAAACCAAATCGACCGCTTCACGGTCGAGGGCGGCCAAAAACTCGGCCCCGGTGGCAGCTTGAGTCACCCGAAACCCCTCGGTGGTCAGGAACCCAGCCATAACCAGTCGCAGGGTTAAGTCGTCTTCTACAATCAGAAGATGAGCATCGGTGCCGGGGGCTTTGTGTTCCATTACACCCAAATCAAGCTAAGGTAAAGTTGTTAACGGCCGCTGTAAACACCATGAACACCAAGCTGGTACGTCTGCCCCGTCAAGTGCTGAGACAGCAAAGCGCCAACCTTTGATGGCTCCTGTTTACCATCGATCTCGCGCAGGGCCCTATGCAGCGCCTCCAGCGGTTGAGCACTGGCGATGGCGATGAAATGATCGGCTCCGAACGGCGGCGTCACCTGCAATTTCAGCGTGTAAGGACCACCAAGCGGGATGGTCGGAGCATCCTTGATCTTGCCATCATTAAGCGGATAAAGGAAGTTAAGTGTCCCGTCAGAGGCCAGATTGATCAGGGTGAAATACGGGTCACGGTTGCCACCGACCTGAAAACTGACCTGTTCATTTTCGCGATAGCGACGGTCGCCTGGATCGAGTTTCACCGTCAGCGAGCGCCGCTCGGCATCCGCTTCCAGCGCCTTCAGCAACCGCCACTTATCGATTACCCCCTGGACCAGCTTACCCCCGGTTTCAGGGTCAGCCCCAACATTGACAATCACGTCCCCCCCCGGATCGATCATATCGCCGCTGGCGACATCCCAGGTGAAACGGCCGGCGGTCTTGTCGTCGGCTTGGGCGGCACCGACTATCGATTGATAGACCATCGCCGGTTCAATTCCGGCCGGCAGATTGACCAACCGCAACGGCAGCGTTTGCGGCAGAACCAAGCCAACACCCGACGCATCGGCCGCTCCCGATGCCCCGCCTTGGCCACCCTGCCCGCCCGGCAACGCGGGATCCTGACCCAGGCCACCGCGCGTGACCTGAGGATGCTGGCGCCCTTTCAGCTTCATGCGGATGTTTTCACGCACGAAGCGCTCCAATTCCTCCTTGGTGGTCACGCCGTCGCCGTCGGCATCGGCAGCCCCCTCCAGCGCGCGCGCGAACGACCAGCTCAGCGCCCCGCGCGCAGAGCCGTCAATCTTGACCTCCGGTGCCAGCTCGCTTTCCGAGACTGCGGCCAGAAAGGTAACGTGCGGCTGCGGGGCCTGTTCGGCCGCCGCTCCCTTCGCATCCGGCGGCACCAGCGGATCGGCGTCCATTGGCCCGAAAGTGGCGGCGCGGGTCGGCAACCGCTCACCGCGCGGGTCCAGGCCACGGGTCATGGTGCCTGAATGGCAGGAATCGGAAATCACCAGCACATTCAGCTTGCTGGCTTTTTGCAACATAAGCGCGACTTCGTTGTCGATCAACCGCTGGTGAACCCCGGGGCCATGCTCGGAAAATCCGGCGAGCACCCAAAATTCGTCCAGGCCATCTTCTTCCGACCCCGCGATCAATTCCGGCATCTGGCTGCCGTGACCGGCGTAGGACAGTACCAGCGTGCTGCCCGGTTTGGCTTTGGCAAGCAATTCATCCCAAGCCTTCAGGACGGTGTCGTGATCTGCGGCCTCATCCAGCAGCAGGCGAACATCCCTAGCCCCAGCCTTTTTCAACGCGGCGGCGATATCGCGGGCGTCGTTGACCGCTCCTTGCAACTTGGTTACATGCTGGTAATCATCGATGCCAATGACCAAAGCATAGACATCCTTAGGTAGACTGCGCGTAACCGACGCGGCTAAGGCCAACGACGATGTTCCAGCCAGCAGAACCGCAGCCAGACCGCAACCAATCAAGGCTGAACGTACACTCATCGCTGCAACTCCACCCGTCGGTACATCTTGTGCAACTCGTTGGATGAATACCGAGCCTGGTCATCCACCGCCAGCGGCTCACGCTTACCGCGCCCCTCGACCGCGATCGGTCCACTATAACCATTGGCAAGCAGATATTCCCGTACCGCTTGGGCCCGGTTCAGCGACAATTTCATGTTGTAGTCGTCGGACCCGGCCGGGTCGGTGTGCCCGATCAAGGTGATCGACGGCATGTTCTGCTGGCGCAACAAACCAAGCAGGTCGGCCACCGCGAGCGCGCCCTTATCGGTGAAATCGGTTGAATCGTAGCCGAATTCAATCGGCACCGCCACCCGCTGCGGCACGAAACCACGAACCGAGGCCGCCCCCAACCCCTGAGGCACGCCGCGAGTGCGCGGTGCCGGAATATAGCTGGCCGAAAGCAGCCGGGCCTGCTCGGCACGACGAAAGATCTGCTCGATCACCTCTCGCGGCGGCGCGGACGGCGTGGCCGCTTCGTCGTTGATCGCCGCCAGTGAGTCTTGATAACGGGTGCCGGCATCGGAATAATTCTTCCGATCACGAGCGATATCGCCCAACCAAGCCAGAATCCGCCACGACTTGGCATAACGCAAGGCCCGCTCCAGTTCATCCGCAAACGGTTCTATCGACTGGCCAGTTTGGACCGCCTGATAAACCCGCTTTTCAGTGACCCGCGCCACAGCCTTGCCCAGCCAGATGCGAAAGGCAGCGTCACAGCCGGGATCGGCGGCGGCTCGCTCGAACAGCGCCCGCAGTTCCGGTCCATTGTCAACTTGTTGCGCCTCCAGCGCCGAGGCGCGGAACGCACAATCCGCCCAGGCCGAGCCGCAGCCAGCCACCCCGATCACAACGACCGCGACAAACGCCGTCATCGCCCTTGACACGGCCATCGCCGCATTTTCAGCATTGCTCACAGTTCCGCTCCGTCCAGCCGCCTCCCCCTCCATACCCTAAGCAACGTCTGTTCGTTTTACAACCTTGATCCTTCCCCTGGCTTGATCCTTCCCTGGCTTGATCCTCCTGGGTTTTGTTGACGATTTTGGGTTGATTGTCGGTGAGTTACGAGATAGGGTTTAAGGGATGAGAGTAGCTTTTCGCAGGCGTTGTGCCTTTTCGTAGGCGTTGCGCTTGCCGCTTGGATTGTGTTCGCCGGATGATGGGACTCATGACAGAACCGCCTGTTTTCCAACGAGTTATCCGTTTGTTCCGCCTGCTGCCGGTTCTGGCTGCGTGCATGTTGGCTGTGGCCTGCGCCGGACGAAATGCCGAGCCGACCAGCCCAACCCTGACCGAACGCAATCGGGCCGAATTTCAGGCTATGGTTGCCGAGTTGGAACGCTCGTCGTCTTGCGTCGCAAGTATCGAGGGCAAACCTAAATATGCCCCGCTACGCTTGAAATCGCCGGATGGGCCAGAGATTGAACCAAAATATTTCTCTGATCAGAGTAAGGCTTCGGTAAGCGAAAAGAAACTGATCGGCGAGTTTGTGACTGAAATTGACCCCTGCCGCCCTGCTTTTGGCACTCCTGTGCGGCAGGAGCATATTAACATTGCCCTTTTGATCGTCGATACCTGGGATCATCAACGCCAGTTGTACCAGAACCTTCACAGCGCAACTATGTCTTGGGGCCGGTTTAACCTCGCCACCAAGTCACTGGCCGACACGCTCGGCGGTGCGATCCGCGCCCTGCGGATCAGCAACGACACCTGAGGACGGCCATCTATGAGCTTCAAATTCATCATGGCGGTTTCCGGCATGCTCGGTGCCACCGCTGCGTCCGGAGTGATCTTCAGCCCTGGCGGCGGCCCCGGTGGCGGTGGCGGTGGCGGCAACGGATCACCCTCGCCGGCCGCTCCGCTACTGGTACCGCCGGGAAATGTCGTTGTGGTGCCGATTGAAAACAACCTGCCAGCCGGAATTAACCTGTTGCGGGCTACGCATGGGCCGTCGATGGTCTGGGTTCAGCCTGGGCTACTTAAAAACCCAGTAACCGGCCGCTTCCTAAATGCGGAGGAGCAGGAAAGTGGTTGGGCGCGAGGGCCGGATCAACAACTCGCCGTGGCCGTAGGCCCAGGGCCGGCTAAGGTCTGGGTTCAGCCCGGAGAGCAAAAGAACCCCGTCACCGGCCGCTTCCTGACCCCGGAAGAGCGGGAGACTGGCTGGGCAGACGCCTCACCACCACCGCAGCCGGCCCGACCGCTTCAGACGCCGCCATCCTATCCCGACCGGCCAACCGCGGCCCTGCCCTCACCCACTGTCGGCCAACAATACGCATTGGTTGGGAACGGACAAAACCAAGACTCGCGCGGTACCGAAACCGGCTTGCCTCGCGCCGATCAGGTTGGTGTCGCCGCCCCGCCGGCCACCCCGCCGGCCGCCCCGCCGGTCGCCCTGACTGCACGGGCCGCACCGCCACCGCGACCCGTGGTCACGGCTTCGGCACCAGCGGCGCATCCCCCGGCCACCCGACCGGCTAAGGCGGCCAAGCCACCGACTGCGGCTCGAACCAAACCGGTCCTGACCAGAGCAACTCCACCCGCTACCCCACCGGCACACCCAACCGCAGCACCTGCGGCCGGGCCGCCACCGGTTCCGGGTGGCTACGGCTATCGGGTGCAACTGGCCTCCTACCGCATGGAATCCTCGGCCAAGGCCGGTTGGGCGGTGTTCCAGAACGCCGCCGAGGGTAAGCTGTCCAGTGTTCAACCCGCCCTGGTGCCGGTTGATATTCCGGGCAAGGGCGCGTTCTATCGCCTCTATGCCGGGCCGTTCGACAGTCGGGCCAAAGCCACGGCGATTTGTCAGAGCCTGCACCGCCATCACCAGTCGTGCTTGGTCACCGCCGGTAACGGCTGACTACGGCTGACTTGGGATTTTATATCTTACCCTTCACACTGCCCGACCAACCGGCCGGCACGGTCGAAGACCATAATTTCAACCTCCAGCCGCTGATAGACGGCTTGACTGGCGACATACCATGCCTTAGCCGCAACCACCGTCGCCAGCGGCAAGCCGGCCTCGCGGGCCATCTCCAACACCGCCATCGCCGTATTCGCCGTCCGCGCCGCCGCAACCTGCTCCGACGTACCGCCGACCATCCGCACCAGCCCAGCCAGCGCTTCGAAATCAACTTCGCTTCGGCCGGAATGCAGGTTGAGATGACCGGCGGCAAGTTTACTAAGCTTGGCGAAGCCGCCGGCAATGATCACTCGTTCGACCGGATTTCGCCGCAGGTATTTGAGCAGCGCGCCCATGAAATCGCCGACATCGATTACTGCCACCTCGGGCAGATCGGGATAGAACGCCCGTGCGCCCTCTTCCGAAGTTTTGCCCGTCACCGCCAGCAGAGCCTCGGTCCCAATGGCACGAGCAACATCAACCGCACGATGAATCGAATGCACCCAAGCCGAACAGGAATAGGGCACGACCACGCCGTTGGTCCCCAGAATCGACAGCCCGCCGACAATCCCCAACCGGCCGTTAAGCGTTTTCAGCGCCAGTTCAGCGCCACCGGCCACACCGATTTCAACTTCCACATCAACCGCATCCAGACCATAAGCGGTGGCGATGCGGTGCAAATTGTCGGAAATGATCGCACGCGGACCGGGATTGATCGCCGGCTCACCCACCGCCAGCGGCAGGCCGGGTAGAGTCACCGTACCCACGCCGGCCCCGGCCTTAAAGTGCAGCCCCTGCCCCGCCATCAGCCGACGAACACGCGCGACGATGGTCGCGCCGTGGGTAACATCGGGATCGTCGCCGGCATCCTTGATTATCGCCGCTTCGGCCGTACCCCCGTCGCAAGAAGATGAGGCCAGCGCGAACGCCGGCTGACGACCTTCGGGGAGGACGATGATCACTGGGTCGGGAAAACGGCCGCCGAGCAGGGCTTCAAACCCGGCAGCGGCGGCAGCGGCGGCGCAAGCACCGGTGGTCCAGCCCTGACGCAGAGGCTTCCCGGTCATGAGGCGAGGACAAAATCCAGGCCAACGTCGAAGTTGCGTACGCTGTGGGTTAGCCAGCCGAGCGAGATCAGATCGACTCCGGCTTCGGCCACCGCGCGCACCGTAGCCGGAGTAACCCCACCCGAGGCTTCGGTGATCATGCGTCCGGCAACCATCCGTACCGCCTCCCGCAGGGTTTCAGGCGACATATTGTCGAGCAGCACGGCATCGACTTTCAGCGGCAACAACTCCTCCAATTGCGCCAGGGTATCAACCTCGACTTCGATCTTAACCATATGGCCAAGACGGTCGCGGGCCCGCTCCACCGCTGGCCGCAGGCCGCCGGCCGCGACCAAGTGGTTATCCTTAATCAGCACGCCGTCATTCAGACCATAGCGGTGGTTGCCGCCGCCGCCAGCCCGAACCGCATATTTTTCCAGCGCCCGCAGGCCGGGAGTGGTCTTACGCGTGCAGACAATCCGGGTCGGCAAGTCAGCGATGATGGTCGCGATGTCGTGGGTAGCGGTGGCGATGCCGCACAACCGGCCAAGCAGATTAAGCGCGGTGCGTTCCCCGGCCAGGATCGGCCGCGCCGCGCCTTCAACTTCCGCCAGCACCGTACCCGCAGGCACATCGGCACCGTCCGGTACCCGTTGCCGGATGACCACCGCTGAATCCAGCAGCGAGAACGTGGCCAAAGCGACCGACAGACCGGCGATGCGTCCCGCCGGTCGCGCCACCAGTTTGGCCCGGGCCCGGGTGGTGGCCGGCACCACCGCATCGCTGGTCAAATCGCCGGCCAAACCCAGATCCTCAGCCAAAGCGGCGCGCAGAATCGGTTCGTAGAGCAGCGGATAAGGGGGTGTCAGGTCGAGCATGGTCCAGGCTTTCCAGTCTTAACGGAAACAAGTGTCGGCAGCGAGGTGGGTACGACCGCCGGTGGCTGGTTGGGACCACACTCAAGATCATGGATAGACAAAACCTGGCGGTGCCGCCAGTCCGACGAGAGCTGCGGATGGTCGGTGCGGTAATGCGCGCCACGGCTTTCCTCGCGCGCATGGGCAGCATGGGCGGCCAAGCGGGCGAACAACAGCAGGTTACGCACCTCGCCCCAGCGGAGCACATCTTCTGCGGTCAGGGTGGCTCCAACCGGCGGCTCCGGCAACGCAACGAAACGCCGCGCCGCCACCACCAACCGCGCTTCTGCCTCGGCCAAGCCACCGGCATCACGAATCAAGCCCATCCGTTCCGACATTACCCGCCGGATCTCCAGCCGCAGCGCATCCAGCGCCGCCGCAGCGCCGCCGCCGGCCGGGATCATCGGCGTTTGCGGCGGGGCCATCGGCGGCAACGGTGGCAGCCCCCGTTCGCGCACGTCTTCCGCCACCCGGCCGGCGAACACCAGCGCCTCCAGCAACGAATTGCTGGCCAACCGATTAGCGCCGTGTACGCCTGTCCCCGCGACCTCGCCACACGCCCAAAGCCCGGGTAGAGTGGTGCGGCCGTGATCGTCGGTCAGCACCCCGCCCATCAGGTAATGGGCCGCTGGCACCACCGGCAACAGTTCACGCTGAGGGTCGAGTCCGGCTTCGGCGCAAATGCCGGCCACGGTCGGAAAATGTTCAATCCCACCTCCGGCCAATACCTGCCGGCAATCCAGATAGACCGTGTTGCCGGCGACCACCCGCCGCCACACCGCCCGTGCCACCACGTCGCGCGGAGCCAGTTCCGCCGCGGGATGCTCCGCGAGCATAAAGCGTTGACCATAACTGTCGATCAGTTTGGCCCCAGCCCCGCGCAAGGCTTCAGTCAGCAAGGGCAAGGGCTTGGCCGGACCGGCCCCGGGCACGGCCAACGCGGTTGGGTGAAACTGGATGAACTCAACATCGGCCAGACGAGCCCCGGCCCGAGCGGCCATGGCCAGACCGTCAGCGGTGGCTTCGGGCGGATTGGTGGTGTGGAGAAAGGCACCGCCGGCACCACCGGTAGCCAGCACAATGCGCGGCGAAACGTGAAACACCCAAGCCGCGCGGTCGGGGTGATAGGCAAGCAGGCCGCACGGCCGGTCACGAACCATGATCAGATCGGTGGCGAAGGCTCCGGCAACCACCGTTATCGAAGGCGTAAGCCGCACCCGCGCCGCCAGCGCTTGGACGAGCGTACGGCCGGTGGCGTCGCCGCCAGCATGGAGAATCCGGGCCCGGCCATGGGCCGCTTCCCGCCCCAGCAGCGGCGCGCCATCCGGAGCGCGGTCAAACGGCAGCCCATCGGCCAGCAGTGCCGCGATATCTTCCGCTCCGCGTGCGACCAGCAGACGCGCCATGGCTTCGTCGCACAACCCGGCTCCAGCGGCGACGGTATCGATGGCGTGGTCTTGGGGGCTGTCGCCGGGTCCGATCGCGGCTGCCACCCCGCCTTGCGCCAACAGGCTGGAGCCCCCCTCCAAGACGGCGGTTTTGGTCAGCAACGTAACCGGCATCGGGGCCAGCTTCAGCGCGGTAATCAACCCGGCCATACCCGAACCAATCACAATGACTTCCGACCACTGCACGATTGGTGTTGGTTGTGCGTTGCCCATGTCACCCTCCCAGCCTTGTTACGCGGATCCAGAAACCTGGAAGCTTCTGAACTGCGTTACGTTGCCGTCACTACTTAATCGCCAACATACGATCGACCGCACGACGTGCCGGAACCGCCACTGCCGGATCAATCTC
>CAUYTZ010000460.1:0-1018 GCA_963575695.1 uncultured Gammaproteobacteria bacterium
ATCGATCTGGCTCCGGAATACTGCGATGTCGCGGTGCGGCGCTGGAATGAACTCTATCCCGACCAGCCGGCTTGCCTGGACGGCGGCGGCTCGTTCGAAGCCACCGCCACCGCGCGGGGCGTTCCCCTTCCTGATCCGTGAAGGCTTTCGCCATGACCGATCTTCAGGTTGCCGACTGGCCGGTTGGCCGGCTGATCCCCTATGTCCGCAACGCGCGCACGCACTCGGACGAGCAGGTGGCGCAGATCGCGGGTTCGCTGGCCGAGTTCGGCTTCAACAACCCGTGCTTGGTTGACGAGCACGGGGTGCTGATCGCCGGCCACGGTCGGGTGCTGGCGGCGCGGCGGTTGGGACTGGAAACGGTGCCGGTAATCGTACTGGCGCATTTGTCTGAAGCCCAGAAGAAAGCTTTCCGGATCGCAGACAACAAGCTGGCACTTAATGCCGGCTGGAATGATGACCTGCTGCGCCTGGAGATGGAAGAGCTTCAGGCCTTGAATTTTGACTTGTCCCTGATCGGCTTCGGCAGCGAGGAACTGGACATTCTGCTGACCGGGACCACCGAAACCGAAGGCGGCACCGAAGCCGACGAAGACTCCGCTCCCGAGCTGCCGGTCGAAGCGATCAGCCGGCCCGGCGACTTGTGGTTGCTGGGTAATCACCGTTTGCTGTGTGGCGACGCCACTGTCGCCACCGATGTCAGTCGGCTGCTCGGGCCAGCGGTTCCGCACCTGATGGTCACTGATCCACCCTATGGCGTCAATTACGATCCGGCTTGGAGAAACCAAGCCGGCGTTTCCAGCACCGCTCGCACCGGCAAGGTCGCCAATGATGACCGCGCCGACTGGCGGGAAGCTTGGTCGCTGTTTCCGGGTGAAGTTGCCTATGTCTGGCACAGCGCGGTTCATGCGCGTGTGGTCGCCGAAAGCCTGGAGGTGTGCGGTTTTGTTATTCGCTCACAGATCATCTGGGCCAAATCTCGCTTTGCCCTTGGCCGGGGGGATTATCAGTGGCAGCA
>CAUYTZ010000461.1:0-24580 GCA_963575695.1 uncultured Gammaproteobacteria bacterium
CGGTCGGGCAAATAGGCCAACTCAGCCGTGGTCAGTTCAAATTCCTCCGCCAGTTCCGGAGCTTGTTCCCCAATTTCCTTGGCCACCCGTCCAAATGCGGCCTCGATCGACAACCCGGATTCGACGCAAATCAGCAGCAAATCAAGCGCGTCTGGAAACGCCAGGGTAAACAAAGTTTGCCGCTTGGTAATCGCGTTCTTCATCATGATGTTGGGCAGATAAAAGCCCAGCAGCACCGCACCGAAGGTGTACGGCAAACGCATCTGCTCCTTAACGTTAGCCTTGCCGCCAAAGATCATCAGCGCCGCCACCACACCAAACACGAGCGGCAACCCGGCCCGGGCAGCAACGAAAACCCCCATCGCATTCGGCCCACGCCAGTTAGCTTGGGTTAATTTATTTCTCAATTCATCACCGGCTAACAGTTCCCGCAGCTTGAACCGTTCCACCAGGCGATTGATCGGATCGGAACTCGTCCGTCGCAGCCGCGATTTCTTCTGCAACAATTCCAGTTGCTGAGTACGCAGTTCACGCCGTCGGTGCGATGCAGCCTTGACCCGGGCTCCGATCTCATCCCGCTGCAAATAGGGCAAGACAAAGCCGATCAGGGTCAGAAACGTTCCAACCATGGACAGAATGATCACCAATGTACCTGGATCAAGCAGGTTGAGCAACCAGTTCATCCCTTCCCCCCTTGCCGCGAGCGGAACACGCTTCCAAATTGGCCTACATCTTAAAGTTAATCATGCCCTTCATAACAAGAACCCCAAGAAGCATCCAAAACAATCCCCCTCCGAGCATGTAATGTCCCGTGACTGTAGTAAACAGCAAGCTAATGAATTTTGGACTAACCAAATAGAGCGCGCTGCCGACCAAAAACGGCAACGAGGCGATGATCGCCGCAGAAGCCTTCGCCTCTTGCGACATCGCTGTGACCTTATCGCGCAGCCGTCGCCGTTCACGCAGAACATTGGCTAGGTTATCCAGCGTCGAAGCCAGATTGCCGCCGGTTTCCTGCTGAATCAACAAGACGACGGCAAAAAACTTATATTCGGTGTTGTTCATCCGCTCTAAGCCGCGTTCCAGTGCTTGCGGCAGGGTCATTCCCAGGCGCTGACCTTCGACCAGATTGAAGAACTCCGGTCCGACCGGATCAGGGATTTCACGCGCGACAATGCGCAAACACTCCCCCACCGGCAACCCAGTTCTGGTGCCGCGGACAAGAATATCAAGCGCATCGGCAAAAAACGACGTGAATGCCTTAGCCCGACGTTTGATGGTGGATTTAAGAAAGAACCGAGGCAAAACGAAGCCGCCGGCAGCCCCGCCGAGAAATGAAACCGGAGTGGAAACAATTTCTGAAAAAAATAGAAACAACCAAATTACGAAGCCGACAGCGACGCAAATTATAATATAATGTGGTACTTTCAAATCCAGTCCGGATTGCAGTAGCAGGTGAGTTAGAGAATTTGTCTTTCCTCTGCTGCGCTGTTTTTCAAGTTCTTTGATCTTGCCCTGAATCAGCTTTTGCCGGTTCTTGGTCCCGATTCCGGTGGTATCCTCTCGCTCCCGGGCAACTTCGCCTCCACCCAGAACCGCAACCCGCCGTCGCAAGGTCGCGGCCGGGGAATAGCGCCCCTGATAGAACACCGCCAGCGGTACGCCAATCCCGATCAAGACCAGCACGGAGACGGAAATGACAACCACCTCCATCAGCTTATTCCTTCCTTTGGTTCGCGGATCAGGTTGACTGCTCGATGGCGGCCATTAATTCGCGCTCCATATTATAGTAGCGGGCCTTGTCATAAAAATTTGGGCGCAGCCCCGTTGAGCGATGCCGGCCAATCAATTTTCCTTTTTCATCTTCACCCGTGAACTCATACAAGAACAGATCCTGCATAACGATAACATCACCTTCCATGCCGAGGACTTCGGTCACATGGGTAATTTTTCGGGTACCATCACGCAACCGTTGCGCCTGAACGATAACGTCAATCGCCGAGGCGATCTGCTCACGCACCGCTTTCGACGGCAAGTTAAACCCGCCCATTGCGATCATATTCTCCAACCGACTGACCGCTTCGCGTGGCGTGTTGGCGTGCAGCGTGCCCATAGAGCCATCGTGACCGGTATTCATCGCCGCCAGGAGATCGAACGCTTCCGGTCCGCGGACCTCGCCCACAATAATCCGTTCCGGCCGCATACGCAGACAGTTTTTAACCAGTTCGCGCATGGAAACTTCACCAACACCCTCCAGGTTCTTGGGCCTGGTTTCCAAGCGGACCACATGGGGCTGCTGCAACTGCAACTCCGCCGCGTCTTCGCAGGTGATCACCCGCTCGCCCAGGTCGATAAATTGGGTCATACAGTTGAGCAGCGTGGTTTTGCCCGAGCCGGTGCCCCCGGAAATCAGTACGTTGCAACGCGTCGCAGCGGCGATGCGAATCACTGTGGCGCAGGCGGGCGAAACCGAGTTGAACGAAACCAACTTATCGAGCGTTAGCTTTTCTCTTTTGAATTTACGGATGGTCAGGGTTGGGCCATCCAAGGCTAGGGGCGGGGCGATGACGTTAACTCGCGAGCCGTCCATCAAGCGCGCATCGCAAATCGGGCTGGATTCGTCTACCCGTCGGCCGACCGCACTCACAATACGCTGGCAGATGTTCATCAACTGCGCATTGTCGCGGAATCGGACCGCCGTCAACTCGATCTTGCCGTTGACCTCAATGTAAACCTTACTGGCACCATTGACCATGATATCTGAAATGTCGTCGCGGGCCAGTAGCGGCTCAAGCGGCCCCAGGCCCAGAACATCGTTGCAGATCTCCTGGATCAGCACCTCTTCTTTGGCCGGGCTCAACATGAAGCCCTTGACGTTGATAATCTCCCGGCAAATGTCGCTCAGTTCTTCCCGCTTGGCCGCAGTATCCATCCGTCCCAGTTGGGTCAGATCAACGGCATCAAGCAGGGCATCGAAGACCTTCGTCTTTACCTGATAATAAGTTTCTTCCTCGGCATTAGCCTTAGCCGCGGCCTCGGCGTTTTCCGGCCGTGGCGGCTGTGGCGGAGGAGGCGCAGCCGCGACCGTTCCGGCCGCCGACGATTGCGGCGTCCCGGGCCGGCCAACCCCTGCTCGTGGGCTAGGCTGAGGAGATGTCTGTGAGCGCTTACCAAACATGGCGGTCACTTCTTCGCAAACAGCGACTTGATCTTATCAAGACCAGGAAGTTTGATTGGCCTGGACCGTTTCCGTTTCCGCGTATCAGTCTCACTCAACACCATGGCCAGTTGGCGTATCGCCTCGGCTGGACGGGATCGTCCAGCGACCTCCTCGATCATCTTGCCGATACTGGCCGCACGGCCAAAGGCGTCGGAATCTTCATGCAAAGTTACCTGCGGTGTCAGGCCAACGGTTTGAGCGAAGTCTTTCAAGTCCACCTCCCCCTTGCGTGCCGCCCCAACCCGGTTAAGGACGAGCAGTGGTGGTGTTTCTAACGGGCGTCCGGTCGAAAGGTAATCGATTAGATTGCGGGTATTGCGGACGCTGGCCAGATCAGGGATGGCGGTGACCACGATCGCCTCCGACATTTGCAGAGCCAGTTTTACCCACTCTGACCAGACATGGGGAAGATCGAGAACAACGAATTTGGCCTGACGCTTAATTGCCTCAACCGCTTCTTCCAACGCGGTAAGGTTAATTGCCGCATCTCCTTCCAGGGAGGTCGCCGCAGCAAGCAGGTGGACCCGCTCACCATATTTGACGGTAAACCGTTGTAGAAACGCCTCATCGACACGATCGGTGTCGGACAAAATATTGCGGATGCCGTGTGGGGTTTCGATATTGAAGGTCAGATCGGCATTCCCAAAGGCTAGGTCAAAATCAATGACCACAACATCGGTATCAGTCAAGCGGCCGATAGCATAGGCGACATTGTGTGCCAGGGTGCTACTGCCGCAACCACCTTTGGCACCGACAAAGGCGATCGCCCGGCCAATTGGAATCTTAGTCTGGTCGGTATAGAGTTCAAGGATTGACTCGACCAACCTTATCGCCGGACACGGAACCACCAGATAGTCCGCGACCCCACGGTGTTTGAGCGCCCGATACAAATCGATATCGTTGCACTCGCCAATCATGATCAGATTGGTGTTGGGATCGCAGACCTCGGCCAGGGAATCAAGCTGCGACAGATACATTTCCGGAGTGCCGTTTGCCTCAACCAACAGCAGTGGCGGCGACGGTTCCATTTCGTAAAGCGCGCGCGCCTCCCCCAAACCACCTTGATGATGGTTGACCTCCAGCTTGGCGAGCTGCCGGTCGGAGAAGACATCGCCAACCAGCGCACGAACGGCCGGTGTCGCGATGAAGGTATGGACATGAAGCCGGAGAATGGTCGCCTCTCATCGCTGAAGCCGAAAAGATCTGCCGACAAACGCAGTTTACCCTGACTACCCTCTTTCTACACCATTTTTCCAGTCTGACAACCGGAGGCCGCTTATTTCGCATTCGAGCCAAGGCTTGGGGCGGCTGTAATCGTTTGGTCGCTTTCAGCCGGCATCTTCTTGCCCTGGCGATAGTTATCGACCGCCCGAGCCAGTCGGATCGAGTCCGAGGCATCCAAACTCCGGTTCCCGCTCAAATCGGCCGGATTGGCAACCATTGCCGCCAGCGAGTGACGGAAGGCACAGCCGAACATCGGCTCAACAGTATTATCGTAAGATCCGGGGCTGCCCACCTCCAACTGACACACTGGGGCCACCGCCACCGAGTCTACCCAGGACAAAGTTACCACAGGTGCGCCGACGGCACCGAATTTGACATTCAGCGCGTCTTCGTTCACACCGTGACGGCGTGCCACCTCTTGCAGTGTGGCCAAGGTCCGTTCGGCATGGACTCGGTCAAAATCAACGATGGTCACGTTCATGGCTCCTCGCCCGCCATCGCGATATCGGTCTAGAAATTCGGCCACTCGCTCCCTGTCCTTGGGCGTAAACCGTCCATCGGTACCAGTCTGGCCCACGGTCAGGTTGGCCGGTACCAGTTTAACCTGAATTGGATGCGTCGGTAGTATTCCTGCGCTATACCCCCGCTCACTGTCGGCGCAGCCCCCGCCCAGCAGCACAACCAAGGCCAGAAGCGAAGCCCGGCTCGAAAACATTCGGTGCATCTTAGGGTGATTGCGACGAAACATCTGCTTAACTCCTTGATTTCAGAGTAAAATTAAACCAGGAGATCACGGGAGGATGTACCCAACCGGCTTAGCCGGGTCCGGGTCCGGGGCGGTCTTACCGTAGCGGGAATAAAGGCCATTCAGCAAATACATCGCCATATCGCCGGCATGGCCGAAGCCATCCGTAGGCAGTGTCATGGCCTCCGGAGGTGCGGGCCGAACGATGATCGGCGAAGCCATGATCATCAGTTCCGTTTCGCCGCGAGTGAAGTTATTGTCACGAAATAGGGCCCCGATGATTGGCAGATCCTTCAAGCCCGGCAAGCCATTAATTGTGGACTGACTGACAGAACGCAACATACCGGCCAGTACCAGGCTGGCACCGCTGGGGATTTCTACGGTAGTGTTGGTACGGTTTACGGTAAAGGCATTAAAAAGAACGTTTTGTATCGTGACCGCCCGATCATCGTCAATGTCACTGACCTCGGTGGCGATGCGCAGGCTGATCCGGTTGTTGTCTAGCACCAGCGGTGTAAAATTAAGCGCCACGCCATAGGGATGAAGGACATAGCTTCGGCGTCCCAGCGAATCGATATCTCCTAGCGTCGGCACCTCGCCGCCGGCCAAAAAACCAGCGGTTTCGCCGGACAACGCGGTCAGAGTCGGCTCGGCCAAAATCTTGGCCATGCCGTCACGTTCCAAAGCGTCAATTTGGGTGCTGATTTGGCTCACGGAACTCATGCCAGCGAGTGATCCCAAAGGATTGACCGCAGCGCTTGCGAGTGACGAGAGCATCGAAGTTTTCGATGTGCCCCCGCCAGCCGTAATGCTAGCCACGCTGCCAATCATACCGAACCGTGATTTCGCACCAATCGCGTTAAGGCCAGTGGTAACAGCACCATTTGGTCCCTGGGCCAACATATTAATGCCGACCTGCTTAAGTATATTCTTGCGGACTTCCGCCACCTTAACCTGAATTAGAACCTGCTGGCTGCCGGAAATTTTAATTAGACTAACAACGTTGTCCTCGCCGGCCACGAACCGCCTGGCCACCGCCCGTGCGTTCTGGGCCACCGTGGCCGACGGTGCCGAGCCGGTCAAAACCAGATCATCCTTCAGCGCATGGACTTCGATGTCAGCGTTGGGTACCAGCTCATTAATCGCGGCGCGAACACTGGTCAGGTCACGCTCGACCCGAATATCGAGTTTCAGCACCTGTCGACCATTACCATCCAGGAAATAGGCGTTGGTCTCGCCGACCTTGACGCCAACCATGTAGATCAGCCGCGGCGTCTTGACCATAACATCGGCCACGGTTGGGTCGGCAACCATGACATCACGGACCGAAGTTGGCAATTCGATGTTCTGCGCCTTGGTCACAGTCAGCACCACCGACTTCTCGGCGATCGGGATTCCATGCGTTCCGGGTTGAGGTGAGCCACCCGGAGCAAGCGCCATCACAGAAGATCTCGCCGGCCGAACCGGAGTCGAGGTGGCGGCGGCTGAAGGCACCACGGGTGCGGCGACGCTGGGAGAAGTGCTTACCGGCGCGGGCATGTTGGCGGGGGCGGCCCTAACCGGTCCGGTACTGTATGAGGCCACGATCAAGCTCAACGCCAGCAGCGGCGCAAGCCATGATCTTTCCGGCAGTCCTTCCACTTTCCGCCGCCACTGAGCCACGCGGGCAGTGTGTCGACGGGGAAAGAGAACATCCTTCATGCTCAAGGCAAATCCCCCTCAAACCCTTGCCGCCCTCACGGGAACGGATCTCATTCAACTCCGGACACTTTCGGCTTGGCCTATTTCAAGTCATCCGCCGAAGGGGGGTTAATCACCTTCTTAACGACTTGGTTTCAGTTATGGCCGCAAACGCTTGGTTAAATTGAAGAATAAAGGTTAACAGAACGTTAAGATTTTTGCCTTGCCTAGACTCTCCATTCGGGTGTGCCCAAAAAAACACGCCGCTTGGGCTGGGGTGCGGGCGGTGGAAAAAGGTGGACGCGAATTGATCGAACGGTTTCGTCGAGGGCTTTGCGGTAGGGATGCCCGCTGCCAAGCCCCCCCCCCGCACAGATCAGCGCTTGCAGAATTTCCGCGCGGGCTGATTTGTGGAACATGGATCAGCCGTCGCGCGTGAACAGGTTGAGGTAGGCCCGGGCGAACCACAACCCCTTGCCCTCGGGTGGGACCAGGGTAAGGTTGATTGGTCGGCCGGGTTCAACCAAGCGACGCACGGTGGCGGTTACGTCACGCACCAACAGTGATTTCCCATCCCTCCCCACCACACCTTCCAGGATGCCGGCGCATTGGGGCACGGTGATTGCGGTCCTGTGGTCGGCCGTGGGCATGTTGATGAACAGCGACAGCGCTACCGATTCGCCGGGCTTGGTGTTGGTAAGGCGCAAGCCGGTGAAACGAACCACGGCGCGGTTGATACCGTCTTTGGTAAATGCGCCAGCGGGACGTTCCGAAACGGTGATCGGTCCGTCGATGGGGTTATTTTCGCTGCCCTTGCCCTCATAACGAACATCAATCAGGCTTTCGGACTGCTCACCACGCTGGTTAATCTGCGCCTGAACGGCCAACTCACGATCGACCTCGGTGGTCAGCAGCCACATCAACTTGGTTAGCGCGCTTTCGGTGGTCATATCCATACCGGAGATCACCCCCGCCGCCTGTAAGCCGGAACTGGCGGCATAGAGGCCCATTTCAACCTTACCCTCGGTGCATTGGGTGACGTTGATAAGGGTCTTTCCCTTTGCGACGGCATCAGCAAGCACTGCGATAAAATCCTCGTCCTCCGGCGCGTTGCCGGCCCCGAAGGTGCGCAACACGTAACCCTTGACACCTTCCAGGGCGAGAATGCTTCTGAGCTGCTCCGGCTGCATACCGGGAAAGATCGGGAAGGTCATCACCCGACTATCGAGTTTGCTGTGCGCAAAGAACGATGCTTGATCGGAATCGGGAGCTTTGCGAATCATGTCGATGTTGATCACGATGTGTTCGCCGAAACTGCCCAACGGCGGCAGATTGGGCGTATCGAAACCTTGCCATTTGGAGGTGGAAACCTTGGTGGCGCGGTTGCCGCGCAACAACCGGTCGGCGAAGGCGATGGTCACCTCCGGCACACAAGGCAGACCGCTGGCCTTATAGCCGGCAACGTAAAGCGCGCTAGAAAAATTGGTGATGGCATCGGTGCGGGTTTGGAAAATCGGCAATTGTGAGCCGGTGACCACCACCGGCTTGCTCAGATTTTGCAACAGGAACGACAACGCCGAGCCAGTATAGGCCATAGTGTCGGTCCCATGCAGAATGACAAAGCCATCGTAGTCATTATAGTTTCGCTCAACCGCCTGCGCCATCCATACCCAATGCTTGGGGCCGATCGAGGACGAATCCAGCGGCGGCACCGGCGTGCCGTCATCGTCGATTAGGCCGGTGATGTCCCACTCGATGCCGTCCAGCGGATTGGGAATATATTTCCTCAGCCGTTCCTTGTCCGCCGGGCGCAGTGGACTGGCCAGGTTGTTGGGGTTTTCCGGTACCGCGCCGATGGTGCCGCCGGTGTAGATGACGAGAACCTTTGCGGGCATAGCTTCCGTTCCTCAATCATGGACAGTGCGGCAATGCTGATCAGTGATGAATAATTGGTTTCACCAACCAGATTACTGGCCATCCGACGAAAGCGGACAGCATTTGGCCTAAGCAGCGCTCGATCAAACATAGATCACGCTCTCCAGTCCCGAACTATGTCATAGTCCAGATCCGCGTTCTCCAGTCGCCTAAGGCATTAATGCAGTTCGGCCAGCCGCGCCGCTTGATCTTCCGAGATCAGGACATCGATCACCTCGTCCAACGCTTCACCGCTTAGAACCTTGTCGATTTTGTACAAGGTCAGATTAATTCGGTGGTCGGTCACTCGCCCTTGCGGGAAGTTATAGGTGCGAATCCGTTCCGAGCGGTCGCCGGAACCAACCTGGCCACGGCGGTCGGCGGCGCGCTCGGCGTCGCGGCGCGAGCGTTCCTGGTCATAAAGCCGGGACCGCAACACCTTCATCGCCTTGGCCTTGTTTTTGTGCTGGGATTTTTCGTCCTGCTGGATCACCACCAGCCCCGTAGGCAGGTGGGTGATGCGCACCGCACTGTCGGTGGTGTTGACCGACTGGCCACCGGGGCCGCTGGAGCGATAGACATCGATCCGCAGGTCTTTGTCTTCGATTTGAATATCGACTTCTTCCGCTTCCGGCAGCACGGCGACGGTAGCGGCGGAAGTGTGAATTCGTCCCCCGGCCTCCGTGGCCGGGACGCGCTGAACCCGATGTACGCCGGATTCGAACTTAAGCTGGGCAAACACGTTGCGGCCGGTGACGGTGGCCGAGGCTTCCTTACACCCGCCGATGCCGGTCTCGGACATGGCGAGAGTTTCGAATCGCCAGCCACGCAGGCCGGCATAACGGCGGTACATCTCGAACAACTCGGCCGCGAACAGTGCCGCTTCCTCACCGCCAGTGCCGGCGCGGACTTCCAGAATGGCGTTTTTTTCGTCAGCCTCGTCCTTGGGCAGCAGTGAAATCTGAATCCGCCGCTCATGTTCGGGCAGAGTCCGGACCAACTCGCCACGCTCCTCTTCGGCCAGCGCGCGCATGTCGGAATCGGTGGCGGGGTCTTCGATCAGCGCTGCCAGATCGGCGATTTCGTGTTTGGTTGCAGCGAGTTGGGCGATGGCTCCGGCCACCGGTGCCAGTTCGGACAATTCCTTCGACAGCCGAACGTAACTCTGGGCATCGGTGTTGCCGAAGGCGAGCGTGTCGCGCAACTCGTCGTGGCGGGCCAGAACCCGGTCAAACTTCTCGTCAAGCGTCACCGTTTGCCGCCTTAGTCAGGAGATGTGAATAAAAGGTGCTGGCACGGGATCAAGGGGTTTGATCCCGGCGCGAATTTCTTAATAATACCCCCGAACGGCAGGCGGTCCAGTCCAAAGCGTTCCACATGCCGCGGTGGAGTCCGAAAGTGCGAGGGAATATGGTGATGAAGCAGATTGAAACCATGATCCAAAACGCGGTGATTTACAGCCGTTGGTTGTTGGTGGTGTTTCACGTCGGGCTGGGCATCGGGCTGGCGGTGTTCGGGGCCGCGTTTCTCTATAAGTTGCTCAAGTTGGCCACCGGTGCCATAGGCATGGACCCTGGCGACCTGCTGTTGGCTATGCTCGGCTTGATCGATTCGGTGCTGGTCGCAAACCTGATCGTGATGGTCATGATCAGCAGCTATGAAAACTACGTCTCCAGCCTGTGCTCCACGGCGTTCCACGACAACATAGCCTGGATGGGTAAGCTGGATGCGGGCACACTCAAAATCAAGCTGGCGACCGCGATTGGGGCGATTTCCTCGATCCACCTGCTGCAAATGTCGATGAACCTGGAGCACTATGCCGGAACCGAGGTGTTTTGGGCGGTAATTATCCAATTGGTGTTCATCGTTACGGCGGTCCTCCTGGGCCTACTCGAAAAACTAACCGGGCACCATTGACCGGGGTTCTGGCTGGGGTTACGAGGGTGGCTACCGGAACCCTAGTGGAATTCCGTATTAAATTGCCGTTGTCGGCTGGGGGTGGCCTGTTCTAGCATAGCGGACGGGGCACCTTCGGACTCCATACGAGATCCGATCGCCTGTCGTTGAACAACCCCATTCAACAACCTAAGGAAACATGCCATGAGCGATTGCGTCGGCCATCACTCCCACGCCCATGACTGTAGCGAGATGCCGGTTTCCGGTTTCACCGCTGGCCGTCGCCAGTTCCTGAAAATTGCTTCGCTTGGAACCGGCGTCGCCTTGTTTGGAACCATGGTTCCGGGCGGCTCGGCGAACGCCTCTGGTTCAATTGAAGCGGTGGTGTTGAGCTGCATGGATTACCGCTTGGTGGATAAGACCGTCGAGTATCTCGACCATCTCGACCACATGAAGGGCGAGTACGATCATATCGTGCTGGCCGGCGCTTCGCTTGGCGTGGTGATCGACAAGTGGCCGGCGTGGGCCCAGACATTCTGGGATCACATCCAGATCGCGATCGATCTGCATCACGTCAAGGATGTGGTGGTGATCGATCACCGTGATTGTGGCGCGTATAAAGTGGTTTACGGCAAGGATTTCGCCAAGGAACCGGCGGAAGAAACCGCGATTCACACCGAAAATCTGCGTAAGATCGCAGCCTTGATCAAGGTCAAGTTCCCGACAATCAAAGTTGAACTGGCACTGATGGCGCTGGACGGCAAGGTCGAGAAGGTTTCGGCGGCCTAAGGCTTAGTTTGTCTTCGACGACCAGGAGCCTAGAGACCCCTGGACCCACTTTATTTGGGATGGAACTCAACACCGTTCCTAGAAAATGGGTCCAGGTGCGCTTCGATTCGGCGCAGGTTAAGTGTGCGGTCGGAAATCTCGCCGACTCGGGCTAGGGCTTCAGCACGCAATTCCGCCCGCCAGTTTGGATCGCGCATCAGGCGGCTTACCGCAGCGATCATCGCCGGGTAGTCGGCGACCAGGAACCGTTCTCCGACATTGAAGCTAACGTCGCCGCGTGGCAGGGAAAATACCGGTATGCCGACACTGAGCGCGTAAACCGCCGAGGTGCCGCCGCCGACCCGATCCGGGTTGAGATAGCCGTTTCCGAGTCGGGATAGGGATCGGACATCCTTGACGAACCCGGCGATCACCGCCCGGGCGGCAAGCGTGGGGGCGGGGGCGAGCAGGGCGCGGTGGTTATCAAAATGGCCGGCGAACAGCACCCGCAGCGACGGCTCGCTCACTGTCAGTGTCTCCAGCATGGCCAGAAATGGCGGCGTCAGTTCCTGATTCAGCCGTGCGCCAATCACCAGAACCACGAAATCCTGATCGCTTAGGCCATACTCGGCACGGGTGTAGTGCCGGCTTTCGGCCTGAAGGGTGAAAGTTGGCTCCACCCGTACCCGCAGCGACTCGGCAAGGCCCAGTCGATCAAGTTGGCGGCGATTGGTTTCGTCGGGACGATCGACATAGCAGACCCGGGTGTAACGGCGGATCGGCACGTTGCTGGTGTAGTGCATGGTGTAGACCGGAATCCATCGCGCCAGCAAATCGGCGATCAGGTTACGGTCGGTGTAGGCGAAGGCATAGGCCGGGGCCAGGGCCAGAATTTCCCGCAACGTCCAGATCAGGGTTTCACGGTCAAGCGGGCGCTGGGGCAGGTGTACGGTCGGCACGGAGTCGTGCTCGATCGGCCAGGGGCAGTGCTGGAAGGACTGTCCGGGCTGGCTGATCACCGCACCCTTGGGCATGGTCGCGCGTACCAGTGGCCAGAACGGTAGCACCAGAGTGTGTACCGTGCAGTTGGTGTTGATCAAAACCGGCGCGCGCGCGAAGCTGGCCGCCAAATGGCGGCCGTAATCCAGGACATCCCAGGATGGTGCGCTGATCGCCGGATCGTGGAAGGCGTGCATCAGCAGCGCCACTACCGCGCCGGGCGGCCGGGGCGTTAGGGCAACGCCGACCAGATCTTGCTCCACAGCTTCGACCAATTGCTGATAGTCGGCGTGCAACCGGTCGCGGGCCGCATCATACCCGACGGCGGAAAATGCGCCCTGGTTGGTGAACAGCAGGTATTCAAGATAAAGAAACGCCGTATAGCGTTGGTAAAGTGGCAAGTTAGCGACGAATACGGTACGGTACAGCCGGTGGTAATATTCCGGATTTTTGCTTAGGTCGAACAAAAATGACAGCAACAGCGTGTCGGCCGCCGCATCGGTGCCCAGTAGAACTTCGATAGCGCTGGTGAGTGTGTCTCGTTTGGATACCGAGGCCGCCGCCCAGTGTTCGACATAGGTGGAGAGGTCGCGCTTGAGACCGGCAACGTCACCGGTGGCGATCCGATCTGTCGCGGTGCGGGCTAATTCGGCTAGGGGCAGGGGGGGCATGGGTGATCCCCTTGGTCGGGGGGTGGGGTCGGGGGTGTGAAACCTCTTGCGGACATCCGTTCGATGATGTTGCCCACCTTGTGTACCTGACAGCGCTGAAGCGGGGTAACGTTTTCTTTCTGCGGGCAACTCTGATTTTTGGGTTTTTGAGTAGACAGAGTATAACGACGTGCGGGGTGAAACCCCTGCCCGCCAGAGGCAAACGAAATCAATATATTGGGACGGGATCCATGACCATCCGGCTGCGCTTCTATGCCATCCTGGCCACGATTGCCGGGCTGATGCTGCTTCAGGCGCTCGGCAGCGGCTATGCCGTACACTCGGCCCAGGAACTGGTCTATCAGCTCTACAGCAACGCTCTGCTGCCCTCACTTGAACTCAAGACCATGTCGGATGGCTACACCAACGCCGGCATCGTTTCTGCGGTGCGCGTCCGAACCGGCGATCTGTCGTGGGAAGAGGGTGAAGCCCTGGTCCGGCGTACCCGCGACCAACTTAAGCCGGCCTGGGCCGACTATATTTCTCGGAATATGAGTGAGGCCGAACATACGCTGGTACGCAGGGCCGAAGTCGAGATGGTCGAAGCCGATGCCGCACTGGACGAGCTAACCGATATCCTGGCCGGACAGGATGTGGCCGGGCTGACCGCGTTCATCGCCCGGGTCATGTATCCCTCGATCAAACCGCTGCTGGCGGTAATCGAACGGTTGGCCCAGCAACAGGACCAGTTTGGCCAGGCGCTCTACGCCGCTTCTGACGAAGTCATCCACAAACAGCAACTCAGACTGGCAATTCTGCTGTCGATCGCGGTGGTGGCCTTCCTGGGCGCGGTCTATACCACCCGCTTCCGCGTGGTCCGCCCGTTGGGCGAAATGACGGCGGCGATGTCGGCGGTGGCCGGCGGCGCGCTTGATCATCCAGTTCCGTCCACCGAACGGAGTGATGAAATCGGCGCGCTGGCCCAAGCACTGGAACGGTTCCGCGACAATGCCCGCCAGATTCAAGAAAATGAACGCGAGTTGAGGCTGCTGACCGTGGCACTGAGCGAGGCTCGGGACAAGGCCGAGGAGGCAACCCAGGCCAAATCTTCGTTCCTGGCCATGATGAGCCATGAAATCCGCACACCGATGAATGGCGTAATGTCGATGGCGGAAATGCTTGATGCCACAGACCTGACCGAAGACCAACACAGTATGTCCGCCGTTATTCGCCAGTCGGCTGCGGCTCTGCTGACCATCATCAACGATATTCTCGACTTCTCCAAGATCGAGGCCGGGCGACTGGAAATCGAGCGGGTTCCATTTTCGCTGGCCGAGGTGGTCGAGGGTGCCGCCGAACTGGTTGGGGGCCGGGCTGAAGACCATGGCCTGGAACTGGTGGTGGATATTGATCCAATCCTGCCCGACCGACGGGAAGGCGACCCGACCCGTATTCGCCAGATTCTGCTCAACCTGATCGGCAACGCGGTCAAATTCACTGAGCACGGCGGGATCACGCTGACCGTGGCTTCGGCACCCTCGCCTTCGCACAGTTTGCGCTTCGAGGTGACGGACACCGGCATTGGTCTCAGTGAAGAACAGTGCGGGCGTCTGTTCCAGGCCTTCGTTCAGGCCGACAGTTCCACCGCGCGTAAATACGGTGGCACCGGTTTGGGTCTGTCGATCAGCCAACGACTGTGTCAAATGATGGGGGGCGCAATCGGGGTTACTTCCCAACCCGGGATCGGCTCAACCTTTTGGTTCGAATTGCCGTTGCCGACACTGGAACCGGCACCACCGATCCCGGCGGTGGCCATCGCCGATGCCCGGATTGTCGCCGCCGGCTTCACTGGTGCCGCCCGCACCAGTCTAGCCCGGCATCTGGCCGCAGCCGGTATCGCTGAACCGGTCTGGGCCGGACTGGCGGCTGAAACCACGGATCTCGTTCGCCAACTTGCCGCAGCCGACCAAACCCAGCCCAAGCAACCCGTAATCGTGCTGGTTGCAGCCACCGGCCACAACCAACACGGATTCGATCTCGCTCGCAGCCTAACCACGGATAACCTCGCTGGTGTCCCGGTTCGGGTGATTCTGGTCGCAGCGCGCGGTCTGGTTTCATCTTTGGCCGAAGCCGATCGTGCCGGAGTGTTCGCCACCCTGACTCTGCCGTTGCGGCGGCGGCGGCTGTGGCACACCCTGGCTGCAACTTTGGGGCGAGTCAGCCTGACCGACCGCACAAGCGCCAGCGACGATGGGCGGACGATGTGGGAACCGCCACCGATTGAACAGGCACGCGCGGCCGAAGTGTTGATTCTGGTCGCCGAAGACAATCCAACCAATCAGATCGTGATTCATCGTCTGCTCAACCAACGCGGCTACGCCCATGAAATCGGGGCCAATGGCCTCGAAGCCCTGGAGTTGCTCAAGCGCGGAGGTTATGGCCTGCTGCTGACCGACTTCCACATGCCCGAGATGGACGGCTTTCAATTGACCGCCACCATCCGTGCCGCCGAGGTCGGTGGCACGAGTCGCCTGCCGATCGTCGCCCTAACCGCCGATGCCCTGCCCGGAACCGAACAGCAATGCTTGGCGGGCGGGATGGACGGCTACTTGACCAAACCGATTGATTCCCGGGCCCTGACCGCCATCCTGGAACAATGGCTCCCGGCGGCCGCACCCCTGCGTCAGGTGCCCACTCCCAAGTTGGTCCCGACCCCGGCCCCAGCCATGACGACAATCGACTCGGCAATCTTCGATTGCGCACGGTTGGCCGAGATTTTTGGTGAACTAGGACCGGAGGCGCGGGCCTTCCTGGCCTCATTCCTGGCCGATGTCCCCAGCAAACTGGCCACGCTTGATCAAGCCTTGGCCGCAGGCGATTCGGTCGCCGCCCGTGACGCCGCCCATGCGCTTAAGGGGGCGGCCCGCTCGATTGGCGCGGTACGCCTGGGCCAAGTGACTGCGGATGTCCAGGATTGCCTGGATGGCGGCGATCCCGACACCGCCGGATTGCTGGCCGGATTGCTGGAGCAAACCTATCTGGAACTGAAATCGGCCACCGGCCCCTTAAAGCCCCAATAGAGTGGGTCCAGGGGCCTCTAGGCTCCTGGTGGGTCCAGGGCAAAGCCCTGGTCGGGGGCTGTGGGGGTGAAACCCCCATGTTGATCACAGCCTCACTGGTATTACTGTAGCGAGTGGCGGCCTAACCGCAAGTGATCAGCGACCTAAATAGCCGTTCTCAGCGTGGAAGCGAGTCGCGTAGGTTGCGGAACTGCTGGGCGAAACCCGGATCACTCCGAAAGCGTTCAGTCACAACCGCGTCATGGGTGGCATAGAACATGATCTGATTCCGGGTCGGCAACAGGGCCCGAATCGGTTTATCGAGAAGCCGGCCGCCACGATCGATCCGAGCCATGAACAAGCTTCCACGATACATCGAGGAGAATAAGCGGTTTCCTGCTGGGAGATTTTCACGAGCGATCAAAGCGTAAAGATAGTACTGTATACCATGAAAATAGCAATCGTAGGCTATTTGAACCATATCATTGCGTTCATCGTCAATTCTTGACATGCGCATCAACCGCTCAGTCCTGATTGCCTCCTGAAAATACTCCCGCGCCTCTCCACCAAGGTTGAATAAAGTTTCGCTAATCCCCTTAAACGCCCGCACATAATCTCGCAGCCCCATAGCCAGCACCACTTCCAGCAGTTTGCGTTCAGCGGCGATCGCTTCCGGCAGGCGGACCAGAAGGCTGAACGCGGGACGCATCTGATAGGGATGGCGGAACCCGTTGAAACTGGGAGCCAGAACCGAGCTGTTGTGGTGGATAAATAGTGGCGGCGGGGTTCGCCGGCCGGAAAAAATGGCCATGGCCATCGCTGCGGTGTCGATGGCCTGCCAACGTTGCCGACGAATTTCCAGCGCCGGCCCCAGCCCATGCCAGGTTAGAAACCGCGATAGCTTGATCCGCCAGCTTGGCTCGGGGAGATGCTGAAACGGCATCGTGGTCAGGACCAGCGGCTTGCCCAACACATCGCGCAACGGCGGGTCGGGGTTGGGATTGAAGGAAGAGTTTATTCCTGCCTCACCCCGCCCCCCCCCTATCGTTGCTGTTCCCTTTATCGTGCGCATCGCCAACCCTTCATGCTTCCGAGATAAACGGCGGTGGCCACCCGAACCCTGTCCAAGTTTACCAAACTACGAGCTTATTTTGGTTTTTACTCACACAATTCTCGGTTGCCGGACACCTTAAAGCCCCGGAATCAGAACCGTTGACCGGCCGAAGACGGAAACGCTTTTTCTATTGGTTGACAATATCTTATAGTCCCGGCTCACCGCGGTGGTGCCGAGTCCGCGGGAGCACGGTGAAGGAACCATCCCCATGAGCGGCTCCGCGATCGACCGTCTGGCCGAACGGACTGGTATTGAACCCTTTTTCTACGATATTTGGGGTAATCGGCATAACGTCGCCACCGAAACTCGCCGCGCGCTGCTTTCCGCCATGGGTTTTGGCGTCGAATCGGATCAGCAGGCCGAAGACCATCTGCGCCGACTGGACGCGGAGTCGTGGCACAGCCTGCTGCCGCCGGTTGCGGTGCTGTTGACCAACGAAGCGGTTGCGGTGGAAGTGTCGCTGCCCGCTGCGGCTTGGCTTGGCCGTCTGGGTTGGCGGTTGATCGAGGAACAAGGGGCCGAACATCGGGGCGAGGTTACGGTCGAGGTACTCGCGGCCGGGAATGCCACCACTCTGGACGATGGCGCGTACCGCCGCTACCGACTCAGTCTGCCGATCAGGCCACCGTTGGGCTATCATCGGCTGGAGATTGAAGCCATAGCGTCGGACGGCGTGGTTTCAAGTCGCGCCGCCTCCACCTTGATCATCGCTCCGGAATGCTGTTTGAGCCTGGACGAACGGGTGCCCGGCGGGCGCAGTTGGGGGCTGGGCAGCCAACTCTATTCCCTGCGCAGTGCCGGCAACTGGGGCGTGGGCGATTTTGGTGATCTGGCCGCACTGGCCGAAACCGCCGGCCGGCTGGGTGCGGGTATGGTCGGCATCAATCCGCTGCACGCGCTGTTCCCGGCTGATCCGTGTCACTTCAGCCCCTACGCCCCTTCCAGCCGCACTTTTCTCAATCTGATTCACATCGATGTCGTCGCGGTGGACGATCTGGCTGAAAGCCCGGCGGCGCGGGATCTGATCGGCGGCCCCGCGTTTCAGCGCGCGCTGGCCCAGGTCCGCGATGCCGAACTGGTCGATTACCCGGCGGTGGCGAGATTGAAGCGGCCGGTACTGGAGTTGCTTTACGCCTCGTTCCGAGTCCGCCATCTGGAGTCGGGTCTGGCGACCGAACGAACCGAGTCGTTCCGCGCCTTTCAGCAGGAAATGGGTTTGGCCCTGCGCCAACTGGCGGTGTTCGAAACGCTCCATGAGCATTTTTTCGGCAGCGACTTCACCAAATGGGGCTGGCAGGACTGGCCAGAGCCGTACCGCCGTCCGGAGTCGGCCGAAGTCGGCGCCTTTGCCGCCGCCAACGCCGAACGAATCGAGTTTTTCGAGTATCTGCAATGGCTGGCCGACAGCCAGTTCGCCGAGGCCGCCGCGCGCGGTCGCGCGGCTGGGCTTAAGGTTGGATTCTACCGAGATTTGGCGGTGTCGGGTCATCCGGGGGGGGCCGAGGCCTGGGTCAACCAGTCGGTCGTGGTGCAAGGGGCTCGGGTTGGCGCGCCGCCCGACCAATTCAATTTGCAAGGCCAAAACTGGGGCCTGTCGCCGTGGTCGCCGGTGGCGTTGCGTGACGCGGCTTATGCCCCGTTTGTGGCGCTGCTGCGCGCCAACATGCGGCATGCCGGGGTGCTGCGGATCGATCATGTCATGTCGTTGCAGCATCTATTCTGGTTTCCAGTCGGCGGTGGTCCCGGGGCCTATGTCTCCTATCCATTTCAGGATCTGGTCCGCATCGTCGCGCTTGAATCCCGTCGCCAGCGTTGCGTGGTCATCGGCGAGGATTTGGGCACGGTGCCGGAAGGATTCCGGCCAGCGATGCAACGCGCCGGCGTGCTCTCCTACCGCGTGCTTTATTTCGAACGCGGTCATGGTGGCTATTTCCTGCCCCCGCACACCTATCCCGAACATGCGCTGGTCTGCGTCACCACCCATGACCTAGCAACGCTGAAGGGATACTGGAACGGCAGTGATCTGCACTGGCGTCTGCGCCTGGGCATGTACAGCGACCCTGGGGCCCACGACCGCGAGGTTGCCGGCCGGCTGGAGGACCGCTGGCGGCTGCTTGAGGCTTTGGCGGCGGCGGGGGCGCTGCCCGAACACCTGCGCGGGCGGGACCGGCCCCCGGAAATGACTTCCGAGCTGATGGTTGCGGTCCACCGCTATCTTGCCGGGTCGCCGAGCCGGATTCTGCTGGTGCAATTGGAAGACGTACTGGGCGAAGGCGAACAGCCTAACTTGCCCGGTACGGTTGATCAGCACCCGAACTGGCGACGGCGGCTGTCGGGCACGGTGGCCGATCTTGATCGTTCGGTCACGTTGCGGGCCTTGGCCCGCGACATGGGTGCCAATCGGCGTTAGGGTAAGCAAATGAAGTGGGTCCAGGGCAACGCCCTGGTCGCCGAAGGCAAACCCACCTGTCGAAAACTGGCCGTGGAGATCCCTCATGAAGGGCGACGTTAAAATTATCCGTCACCTAAACGTGATCATCACCAACCAACTGACCGCAGTTCATCAGTATTTTTTGCACTCGCGGATGCTGCAACACTGGGGATTGCCCAGGTTGGCGGAAAAGATGCTGTGCCAGTCTAATAAGCAACTGTGCCAGTGTGAGCAGGTGGTGGACCGCATCCTGTTTCTGGAAGGCGTGTCCAACATGCAGGACGTTCATAAGTTGAAAATTGGCGAGGATGTGCCAGAGATTTTTACGTGCAACCTTTCCACTGAAAGCGTGCATCGGACTTGTCTGGTCGAGGCGATCGCCGATTGCGAGGCAGCGCGGGATTACCAGACCAGGGAAATCTTGATGGAGATCTTGACCGAGAGCGAAAAGCGGATCGATTGGCAGGAAGGCCAGATTTCGCTGATTCAGCGTGTCAGTCTCGCGGCTTATCTTCAAGAACACATGTCGGTTCGTGAAGACTAAGAGGCTGAAAATGTCTCGCTTACACGATTGGGCTGCCGCCTATCCTGTTGATTTTACTCGGGATGGCAAGGCCCCCACCCCAACCCTCCCCCGCAAGCGGGGGAGGGTTGGGGTGGGGGCGCTCAACACCAGGATTCGGCAGCCCAATTAAGCCTTCACCTCGTGAACGCCGCCCTGAAAATCAGTCACCCGGCGCACACCATCGCCGGTATCTGGTTCCAGATAGACCGGCCCGACCGGCACTTTGCCATAGCCGCCCGGAATATCCAGGACATAGCTCGGCTGGCACAGACCAGAAACCCGGCCGCGCAACGCGGCGACCAGCCGTTGGCCTTCGGCCAGGGACACATGGAAATGGCCGGTGCCGCGTGCCGGGTCCAGGTGGTGCAGGTAATAGGGCTTGATTCCGATCGCAACCAGACGGCGCATCAGCCGGGTCAACGCCTCGACGCTATCGTTGACGCCGCGCAGCAACACAGTCTGACTGAGCAGGCCGACTCCGGCTGAAGCCAGCCCGGCGACCGCCGTCGCGACTCCGGGGGTAAGTTCGTCGGCATGGTTGGCGTGAACCACCAGGTAAACCGCAGCCCGGCGACACAACTGGCCGATCAAGTCGGCGGTAATCCGCTCTGGTGCCACCACCGGCACCCGGCTGTGTAACCGCAGCACCTCGACATGGCCAATCTGATCCAAAGCGGTCAGCACCCGGCCGAGCTTCCCCGAACCCAGCGTTAACGGATCGCCACCGGTCAGCACCACTTCCCAAATCTGATCGTTGGCGCGAATGTAATCGAGCGCCGCCGCGAGCCCGGTGGTGGTCATGTCGCTGGCCTCATCAGCCAGCAAGTCACGCCGGAAGCAGAACCGGCAATGGACCAGACAAGCCGAGGTCAGCTTGAGCAGCACCCGATCAGGATAGCGATGAACCAGACCCGGCAACGGCGACCAACGCCGATCGCCGATCGGGTCGGTCCGTTCGTGTTCGGCGATGGTCAGTTCGCGCGGGCTGGGTAGAAACTGAGCGGCGATGGCCGCCGAGCGATTGGGGCCGGTAATCGCGGCCAGCACGTCTGGGGTCAGCAACACCGGAAAGGCGCGATCGACCGCTGCCAACACGGCGCGTGGAGCCGGGAGCAGGCCGGCTCGGTCAAGAAAGTCAAAATCGATCACACCGACAGTCATGCCGTTTGTCTTAAATCAAAATGGGTCCAGGGTGGGTCCAGGACAACGCCCTGGTCGCCTCTTAACCGATAGGTCTTCGGCGAGAACCGGAGTCGCAAACCCCAGGGCCAACCCCCCGGCTAGCGCGGTCATCGACTTTGGAGACATGGATCGCGTATGATAGCACGCCGGCCGTGGCCAGGGAACCGAGTGGCAGATCCTGTCGCGGTTCTCATTGTGGGGGAAAAACCGTGGCGATTCGAATGTACGATCTGGCTGGTGCCGAGCAAGACCGCCGCTTCAGCCCTTATTGCTGGCGAATTCACATGGCCCTGCGGCACAAGGGGCTAGAGTTCGAAACCATTCCCTGGCGTTTCACGCAAAAGGATGCAATTGCCGCCAGTGGTCAGGGCAAGGTGCCGGTGATTGTGGATGGCGAGCGGGTGGTAAGCGACTCGTGGGCCATCGCCACTTACCTTGAAGACACTTATCCCGATCGACCGTCGCTGTTTGGTGGCGAGGTCGGCAAGGGTGTATCGCGCCTGGTTGCCGACTGGGTGGCGTGGTCGCTGCTGCCTGGGGTATTTCGGGTGATTGCGCTTGATATCTTGCGCCATCTCGGCCCCGAAGATCAGCGCTACTTCCGCGCCAGCCGGGAAAAGTCGCTAAAAATGACTCTGGAAGAGCATACCCGCGATCCGGAAGCCCGGTTGGCCGAGGTCCGGGCGACTCTGGCCCCCGTGCGGGCGACTCTGGCCCGCCAGCCCTATCTATCGGGAGCGGCAGCGGCATTTCCGGATTACGCTCTGTTCGGTATTTTTATGTGGTCCCGGGGTGTTAGTGAAACCCCGCTGGTTGAAGCCGGAGATCCGATCGCGGTCTGGCGCGACCGATTGTTGGATGCGTTCGGCGGTGCGGCCAGGGCGGCAAAATCCTAGTCTATCCCGAGCAAGGCCAGCAAGGCATCCTCACGCGGGCGCGGTGCAACCTCCACCGCTCGCCACGGCAGCGGCGACAGCACCTCGGCCACCGCTGGACTGAGGCACAAGGCGCGCACCGTCCGGCAGGTCTCACGCAAATCGTCAGCCTCGATCACCTCCACCAAGGTCCGCGCGGTGCGCGGCGAGTAAACCAGCACCGCATCGACCGTACCCGCGTGCATCGCCGCGCCCCCTTCCGAAGACAGCCGTTCAGCGGTGCGGGCCCGGTAAAGTACCTGGCGTTCGACCGTAAAGCCCTGGCCGCGCAAAGCACCGGCCAGATCTCCGGCCGCCACTGTGCCGGCGACATGGAGCAGCGCCCCCCCCGCCGGTGTACAACGTTCGGCCACCAGCCGGGCCAGCGCCTCGGCGTCGCCATCGGCACTGAGCACGGTGGCGAAGCCTGCGGCCCGGGCGACGCGGGCGGTGGCATCACCCACCGCGTAAACCGGATGATCGCGGCGCGGGCACAGCCGGGTAAAGGCGCGCACGCCATTGGCGCTGGTAAACAGCAACGACTGAATTGGGTCCAGTCCGAGCAAGGGCAAATCCAGCCACTCGACATCCAGCAGCGGTTCGATCAGCACCTCGAAGCCCTGGTCCCGCAACCGTTCGGCCAGCGGCTCGGAATCTTCACGCGGACGGGTCAGAAGCACTCGGGCCACCAGATACCTATCCTTCGTTAAGATGACCCGCTTTATTCAGTCGAATGCCTTGTGGTGGACTCGGTCGCCGAGATGAATCCCCAGCCGCGCCACCAGCCCGGCATTGATTTCCATCACGGCGAACACCGGCATGGTCGGACTGATCAGGTTTTGTGACCCTGGCAACGCCTTCTGATGAATGGCCAGAATGTGGCCGTCGCGGGCGATGAACAGCATGTCGAGCGCAACGAAGGTGTTCTTCATCCAAAAAGTGGCGTAGCGCTCTTCCCCGAACAGAAACAGCATTCCGGCTTCTTCGGCCATAGCGTCGCGATACATCAGCCCCTGTTGCAACTCGGCCGGGGTCTCGGCGACTTCGACCGCAAAGCGGTATTTGCCGCCGGTCACGGTTTCAATCGTAACCGTGCTGCGGCCGAATTCCAACGCCGCGGCCACGGGAGCGAATCCGGACACCAGTATCAGCCCGACGATCAGTGCCGTCAAACCCCGACGAAAAGCAAAGCGATGGCCAGCCATGTTGATCACCAATCTCTTTGATGGGGAATGCCTTCCGCGACCAGGAACCCGAGAGGCCACTGGACCCACTTCATTTAAGACGAAACTCAAGGCTGCGGAAACAGCCAATTACCCAGCCTCTTGCCACCCTCCAGCCCCAGGAATACCCCACCCAGGGTACAGGCCATCGCCCAGGCCGTCAGCGCCGTTCCCGCCGGCTGGGTGCCGGTGGTTCGCATCGCGGCCAGAATCGTGGTCATCGGTTGGTTGGCCAGCCTTAGCCCGGTCTGAAACCCCCAAACGCCGACGAACACCCCGGCAACGCCACCCGCGATCAGCACCAATTCCCGGCTAACCAGGCCGGCACCGATCGTCAGTGGCTCACCCAAGGCGGATATCGTCCTGCTGCGTCGGGAGGGAGAAGAGTGGACAGAAGAGCAAAAACACTGGTTGGCCGATGGGTTGCGAGACACGAACGCCAAGGAAGAGCTGCTTTCATTCAAATTTACCGAGAGCCTGACAGAAGACGCCATCGAGCATCTCTTCGTGTGTGGTCACCTGTACCGCGCCAAACAGAAGCTGAAACGTACTGAATTGCAGTGTTTTTTGCTCATATCCAAAACACCGAACACGGACATCATGCAGCAGTATGGGTTTGAACAGACGGATAAGGCGGGGGTATATGCGACCAGTTCCCCCATGCCGGGTTCGATGCGCATAATATTACTCAATGAATTGAAAAACGAGCCGCATAATCCCGTTTTGGGTAATATCAATACCTTTGGTGGACATCCTGTATGCTGTGCAGCAGGATTAGCCGCTTTTAGGGTATTGTTGGAAGAAAATATTGTTGAATCGGTGAATGAAAAAGAAAGGTTATTTATTCATGCTTTGTCAAGTTGGATGCATGAATTACCAGCTTCCAAAAAAATAAGTATTCGAAGCAAGGGATTAATGATTGCGATTGAATTTGAAAATTTTGAAATCAATAAATCAGTTATCGACGCATTGATTGCAGCTACCGATTATTGCCCT
>CAUYTZ010000462.1:0-1137 GCA_963575695.1 uncultured Gammaproteobacteria bacterium
CCATAAAGCATATGGCGCTCAACCTGATCCGGAAAGCTCCGGGAAAGGTTTCTCTACGCGCTCGTCGCAAGGTGGCGGCATGGGATGACGATTTCCTCGCAAGCCTCATCTCTGGTTGATATTTTCACCCGATTCCCCTGAGAGGGGGATCGGGCCGTTAGGCTCCGCGATGCCGGCCGGGAATTCACCCGACCGGCGAACGCGAGGAGGTCACGATGTTCAAGGCATCGTTCCTTCTCCGACTCCGGCTCCGTGGCTGGCGGCTTGAAATCCGCCTGTCCTTGACCCGGAAGTAGGAGGCGGCGGGGGTGTGGCAACACCCCTGCCTGCCTCATATAGGTGCGCCGGTTGCGGGCGGCGGTCAAGAGGCTTATGTTATGGACAGGAGGACCGCCATGACGACGATGATTGCCGAATTGTACGATGCGCTGATTTCGGCCGGAGCGCCGGAAGACAAGGCCCGCAAGGCATCGGAGACGGTGGCGGCCTATGAAACACGATTCGTCGGCCTTGAGGTCAAACTGAACAAGATTGACTCGGATATGGCTTTGGGCTTCTCTAAGGTTCAGGTTGATTTCGCCAAGGTCAATGGAGAGATGAACCTGATCAAATGGATGCTGGGCCTGCTTCTGGCCGGTGTCGCTTCCCTGGTCATCAAAGCGTTTATGGCGTGAACCGTTGGGGTTGGCTGGGAGATGGAAATGAGCGAAGAGAGATTGGCACGGATTGAGGCCACACAGGCGGCTCACGGAGAGCAGCTTGCCGCGATCAGGATAAGTCAAGCTGACATCAAATCCAGCCTGGGTCAGGTGATGCAGGTTCTGATTAAGCTGACATCTGACGTTGCCGAGATCAAAGGCCGCGCCGGCGGCACCTGACCCACCCTCCTTTTCCCATTCTGGCGACTGCGGCGGGGCTTTGGCCCCGCTTTTTGTGCGACCGCGAGGACGCTTTGTTAGTTGGTGAAAGTCCAATCCGCAGGAGGTCACGACCTGTGAAGTCGAAGGTAACTGCGTCGTCGCGAGGCGGGGTGGGGAGCAACCGGAGACGAAAGAGCAGCCCGTAGGATGACGAACCTGATTCGGCGGTGTGCTGCGGCGAGCCTGCAAAAGGTAGGCGAAGCCCAGAGACGAAACC
>CAUYTZ010000463.1:0-1060 GCA_963575695.1 uncultured Gammaproteobacteria bacterium
GCCCGCCTCCCGCCGGCACCGCCCGGCCCCCCACGGCGCCGCGCCCGCGCCGGCGATCCGGGTCACGGCGTCGGCCGCCAGCCACCGGGTGCTGCCCGAGCACAGCGCCGAACCGGGACCGTGGCGGACGTCGCGCATGCCCGACGTGCCGCGGTATTTTCTGAATACCGGCTGCATGGTGGACAGCATCAAGTTTCCGTGGGCGTAGGGAATGCGCGAAGTCCGCCACGGTCCCGGTTCGGCGCTGTGCTCGGGCAGCACCCGGTAGCTGTCGGCCCACGCCGAGACCAGGATCGCCGGCTCGGGCGCGGCGCCGTCGCGCCACAGGCCGTCAAGCCAGGAGGCGAGATCGAAGGCGGTATCCATGGTCGCTACACCCGGTTGCCGGCGGAAACGTAGAGGGTGGCCATGCCACTGGAGATGGCGGCGATGGTGTCGTGGGTTGTGAGCTTGCCGAAGGTTTCGCTGGCACCCGAGGCCAGTGGTAGATCGTTGACGGTGGCGGTCTGGGCACCCGTTCCCTTGATGAAGGCCGACAGGCTGATCGAGATCACCGCCTTGCCGTGATCGACGCCGAGCAGCCGCACGGCGGTGACCGCAGGCAGCAGCAAGGTGTCGCCGTCGCCGAGCCGGGCGATCAGCCCATCCTCGACGATCAGGGGACGGTGGGCGGTCATGACCTTCACTCCGACAGGTCAACCAGAGGCATCTTCGCCAGTTCCGCAAGATGGTCACGGACGTGGTGGTCGAGCACCGTGAACATCAGCGCCGGATCGACGCCGAGATCGGCGGCCATCAGCGGCGCCGCCCGCATGATCCAGGCGAGATGCTGGTTGCGTTCCTTCCGCGCCCGGTTGAAGACGGTGATGCGGACCTCATCCTTCGAAATCAGCTTGCCCTTGTCCCGCTCGAACTTCAGACGGGCGGTGGCGACCTTGACGATCTCATGCTGCCGGCGGGCTTCCGCCATGGTGACGCCGCTGGCCGCCGCCGGAGCGGCGGGTGCGGCAGCCGGCGCTGAGGCTGGCGGTGGCACGGGGCGCGGTGGGGCGGCCGGCGC
>CAUYTZ010000464.1:0-1941 GCA_963575695.1 uncultured Gammaproteobacteria bacterium
CAACTCCATCCTGCGTCCAAGAGCACAAGCGCATTGGCGCGGCGGCCAAGACGATGCTCGGCTGACCCGTCTCGGGCCAACTCGATAAGGTCTTTCCGATCCTCTGCCGTCAAAAAGCCGCCGCGAATCATGTAACGAGGGGAATCCAATTCCCGATTTGTAAACTCATCATCAACAATCAGAATTTTCATATTGGACCCAAGAGTTCGGCGATCTCCTTTGGCAAACGCTTGCGTTTGGCCTGGAATTGGATTCCCCTCGTTACATGATTCGCGGCGGCTTTTTGACAGCAGAGGATCGGAAAGACCTTATCGAGTTGGCCCGAGACGGGTCAGCCGAGCATCGCGAAGTGCGGGTGGGCGTGGTCACGGTGCGGCTGTACCGACGGGTTTCGAGCGTGGACTTCGGGGCTGCCCTGGCCCCAACCCCGCGCGCGTTCGCGGTGCTGGACCGGAGCCTGGCGCCGGGCGTCGGCGCGCGGTTGGTCGAGCGGACCAGGATTTCGGCGTGGCCGACGCTGGCGCCGTCCACGTCGTCGGTGACGGTATAGTCGAAGCCGGCGACCCCGTTCCACTGCCCGCGCGGCGTGAAGATAATGTTGGTTCCGTCGAAATCGACCGTGCCGTTGACCGGGTTGAGCACGCCCAGGAAGCGGATCGCATTGCCATCGACATCATGGTCATTGGCCAGCAGATCGGCCGGGGTCAGGATCAGCGGCGTCCGTTCCGGGATCTCGAAGTGATCGGTTTCGGCGTGGGGCGGATCGAAACGCGACAGGACGTTGAGCGTCACGGTTCCGGTCACAGCGCCTTGGCTGTCGTCGGTCAGGGTGTAGCCGAAGCTGTCGGGACCGGAGAAGCCGGGTCCGGGGGTGTAGGTGACGGTCGCCTGATTGCCGTCCAGGAACAGGCTTGAGGACGACTGATCGGTGATGCCATCCAGGGTCCGGGTCCAGACGATTGCGAAGTCCCGGCGAATGTCGAGCGGAATGGTCGCCGCAATCCGGCCGGTATCCGTGTCGCAGGTCATCCAGTCAGGCAGCGCCGAGCCATCGGCCAGCGTCGCCGTCCAACTCGCCCCCGCCGCGGCCAGCGCCGCCGGGGCGTCGAAAGCGACGGTCGTCAAGGCAACCGACAGCGCACCATTGCCGGCATCGCTGATCGCGGTAATGCGCAGCCGGTTGCCATCGTCGTCACGGTCATTGGTCAGCAATTCGGTCAGGCGGAAGCTGACCGTCTCCGCCTCCCGGACCTCGAAGGCATCGGCGTTGGCAAGCGGGCGCTCCGGCGCCGGGGTGACGTTGAACACGATCGTCGCCGGCTCGGCCGAAACCGCCCCCTTCTCGTCGGCGGCGGTATAGCGGATCACCACCGAACCATTGAAATCGGCCGGTGCGGAGAGGGAGATGCGTTCCGCGCTGGTCGTGGTCGCGAAGCCGTGGGCAAAGGGGTTGACATGATAGGTCGGATCGACCGCGACCTCGGTCAGCAGTGAGAAATCGGGCAGTGAGCCGCCATTGCCGGAGACCTCCAGACGCACCGGCACCACGCCGACGAAATTGGCCGGCGGCAGCCCGGTGAAGGACAGGGTTTCGGCATCGAAGCCGAGCCAGGCCGGCAGCGGCGCGCGGCTCTCGCGTTCCGCGGTGATCGCGCCGGCCGCGCCGAGGTCGAGTGCGAACACTCCCTGGGCCGCAAAATAGGGATCGCCGGCCAGGATCGCGTTGATCGCGGGATCGATCGGCCTGCCCGGATCGATCACGAATTCCAGGGTGAAGCCGCGTTTGGCGGCGTCGAGCACATCCTTGGGCAGCGTTTCAGGATCAGGGGTGAAGGTGACCTGCACGCGCGCGACCGGCGCGCCGGCGTCGGGCGGGAACCCGGTCTGCACAATCGTCCGCGTCGCCGCATCGAACCCCAGCCAGTCGGGCAGCGCCCGCCC
>CAUYTZ010000465.1:0-24094 GCA_963575695.1 uncultured Gammaproteobacteria bacterium
TGTCGCTTCTTTTTCGGCTTTTTGTCCACATCAACCATCGTGCTATCGACTGAAGCGGCCCGCTCCGGTGTAGCGGCAGCCAGTGGTTCATCGACCGGTTGTTGGATATCGAGCGGCTTTACCACCTCCACAACGGTTTTATCTTGCTCCGCATTGGCCATGGCAACCGATGCGGAGTCTTTCATCACCTCCAGGATCCGTTGCACGAATTGAGACGAAGGGACCGTCTTGCCAAGTATAATCTGCGACAAATATGACTGATCCGTTTTTAGCCGCACCGCTGCTGCGCGTTGTGAGATTTTGTTCTGCTGCATCCACTGGCGGAACTGCTCAAGGATATCTGCATGTGGGTTGGCCACTGTGGTTGCGGTTGGTTCCTCCACGGCGATGAACACAGGAACGATAGCAGGGACACCCTCTTGTCCACGTGCTTTTGACGACAATGCGTCCATTGGATAATTATCTGCCAATCCGAATTGTGTACGGTATTCGTCTGGCCCCATGTCGTGAACTTTTCTAAGATGTTGTCCTAAAAATTTACAAGCCTTCCCACACTTTTTGCAGGTCAGTGTGTCTCCTTTAACAGAGTTATCAACTGCCGTGGCGGTTACTGTGGGCTGCTGCACCTGCGTTTTAACCGGCTTTGCTTTCCCCGTAGTGCTGACGGCCTTAGGCTTTTCTTCTGGCCGTTTCGGTGTCGTCCTTTTCTCCGTAGAAGCGGCCGGTTGCGTTTGAACCTCTGGCACCGGCTGGTTGGGTGCCGTGGACTCCGTGGGAGCAGTGGTTGGGACAATTTCCACCACAGGAGTAGCCACGGCGATATCTTGTATCGGTTGGCTGGGTATCGATGGTTTCGCCGGTTAGGTTTCTTGAACGAGATCCGCTTCAGTCGCCTCTCCAGCGGTTAGCGCACCAACCAATTGGTGGACGTTTCGAATGAGGGCCGGAAGATCCTGCGGCGGGACTTCGGTTCGGGTCAGATATCCCTGCAACAGATCAAGAGTAAGTTTGGTAACGGACACGGGCAGTTCTCCAAGCAGCTTGTTTAAAACTGAGACTGTCCCTTATATATCCGGCTGGAGGTAAAAGTCACGGGATTTCCAAACAGTACCTCTGATATTACCCCCCTACCCCACCCCAAACATCTCCGCCTGCTTTCCCCAGTCCAACGGTATCCCCACCCGCAACGTCTCCAGAGTGATCGAATCCGGATAATCCCCTGTCAACACCCTTTCCACGGTGGCTGGAACAAAATCTTGACCAGGCGCGCAGCGCCAGGGCCAAGGGCATTGCCACTGAGCCGGTTCCCGAACCGCTGCCCAAGGCGAAACCGCTGTCGCCGTCCCTGGAGCAAGGCGGACCACCGGTTGCACAACCTGTGCTTGCTGTCCCAGTCTTCCCGCCGGCCGCGACTTCGAGATCAACACCTTTCAGCGCTTCGATCGCGCCATAATAGGTGCGGATGGCATGAACCGTAAGCAGCATTTGGGAAGAAATGGCCTTCACTCCTCCTCGCCCAGATAGGCCCGAATCACGGTCGGATCGGCCCGCACTTCGGCTGAGGTACCGTCGGCGATCTTGCGGCCGTAATCCAGCACCACAACATGGTCGGAAATCCGCATGACCACGCTCATGTCGTGTTCGATCAGCAGCAACCCGATATGGTGCTGATCGCGGATGGTTAGCAACAACGCGCTCAGGTCACTCGATTCGCGCGGATTCAACCCTGCGGCGGGTTCGTCCAGACACAACAGCACCGGTTCGGTGCACATCGCCCGAGCGATTTCCAGCCGCCGTTGCGCGCCATAAGGCAAGTTACCGGCCTGCCAGTCGGCCAAATCGGTCAGGGCGACCCGGTCCAGCCAGTAGCGGGCCAGTTCTACCGCCCGACGCTCGGCGCGACGATAAACCGGCAGCCCAAGCAAACCGGCAAGGGTAAAGCCAGAAGCCCGCATCAGCCGGTTGTGCTGGGCCACAATCAGGTTTTCCAGCACGGTCATGCCGGAAAACAAACGAATATTCTGAAAGGTCCGCGCCAGCCGGGCCCGGTGGGCGATGCGAAACGCTTCCATCCTTTCCAGCAGAAACGGGGGACCGCAATCCCCCTCCGGCCGATGCCCCAGCGGATACAAAGACAGCCGGCCACTGGTTGGCGCATAAAATCCGGTCAGACAATTAAACACCGTCGTCTTGCCAGCACCGTTGGGGCCGATGATCGCGGTGATTTCCCGGTCGCGAGCGGTGAACGAAACGTCGTTAATCGCGGTCAAGCCACCGAAGCGCATGGTCAGGTGTTCGACCGTCAACAGATTCGGCGGCAGATTCGGCGGCGGGAGGGCCGGCATCCCGCTCATAGCCGTCCCTCCGCTTCAGCCTGCCACTGGCGAGCGCTTTTGCGTGGATGCAACAGAATGGTCGGCTCGCGGTGAGCCAGCAACCCACGCGGCCGCCACAACATAATCCCGACCATGCCCAGGCCAAAGGCGAGCATGCGGTATTGTTCCAGATCGCGAAAGACTTCCGGCAACCCGATCACCAGCAACGCTGCCACCACCACCCCGGCCTGGCTGCCCATCCCGCCGAGCACGACGATGGCCAGAATAATCGCCGATTCCATGAAGGTGAAGCTTTCGGGGCTGATAAAGCCCTGACGGGTGGCGAAAAACGAGCCGCCGAAGCCGCCGAACATGGCGGCGATGGCAAACGCGGCCAGCTTGATGTTGGTACGGTTAATCCCCAGCGCGGTGCAGGCGATGTCGTCTTCGCGCAACGCTTCCCAGGCCCGCCCGATCGGCAACCGGCGAATGCGCAACGTAAACAGGTTAACCCCCAACGCCAGCACCAAAATTAGATAGTAAAGAAAGATGATCCGGTGGAGCGGGCTGAAGGACAGGCCGAACAGATCATGAAAAGCGGTCACTCCTGGCCCAGGACTGGCGGTAAAATCGGCAAGACCAAAAAAACTTGGCCGAGGAATCCCGGAAATACCGTTCGGACCACCGGTAACCGGCGACCAGTTGACCAGGATGATGCGAATGATTTCACCAAAGCCAAGCGTAACAATGGCAAAATAGTCGCCGCGCAGACGCAGCACCGGAAAACCGAGCAGCAGCCCGGCGCTGGCCGCGAGCAACCCAGCCAGCGGCAGACACAACCAAAAGCTGAACCCGAACGTCTGCGCCAATAGGGCATAGGAATAGGCACCGACGGCGTAGAACGCGACATAACCCAGGTCGAGCAGCCCGGCCAGCCCAACCACGATGTTCAGGCCCCAGCCAAGCATGATGTAAGTCAGCAGCAGGATGCCGATGTCGATCACCCGCCGGTCGGCGAAGGGCATCAAAGGCAGCGCCAACGCAAACACCACCGCGATCGGACCAATCCAGGCCGTCGCGTCCTGAACCCTCGCGCCGAAGCGGTCCATACGCCGGTCGCGCCCCGCCTGACTGAGTGCGGAAGAGCGGTTCCGCAAGGCGAACCCAGCCCGCAGCGCCACAATCGCCGTTCCAACCAAAGCCATAACCCGTAGCGGCTCGACCGGGAATGGGGCCAAAGCCGAAGCCGCGGCCACCACCGCCGCACCCGCCAGCGTCAGCCCCGGCCAGCCTTCGCGGATCAGGGCGATGCCCAACCGGCCCAGAAACACCAGCACCACCACCACCGCCACTTCCCAAGGCCGGAAGGCGACGGCCAGACGAGCCGACGCTTCGATGGTGCGAACACCGATCAGCGGCGCGGTCAGTAACAGCGCCACACCGGCGGCGACCGCAGATTCGCGTCCGATCGCGAACAGGGCAAGTGGTCGAGTGGCGTGGGTCATGGCTCCAATGATCTGGTATGACGAACGCGCGGACCTTACCCTTGATCACCTCATATGAGAAGGTGCTTGCATCTTGGATGATGGCCCTTGGTTATATCCAAATCGAGCGGGTTCAGGGGAAGCCCACCCCCCCCACCCCCAGGCATGTGATGAGATTAGGTTCGAGAGCGATGTCCGGAGTGGTTAACCTCAGCCGCAGCAGACTCAGCCGCAGGAAACTGTTGCAGACCGGAGCCGGAGCGGCCGCCGCAACCCTGGTGCTGGGCTTTCATCTTTCGTCGGGTGAAAGCGGTGCGGCGCTAGCGGCCGAACCGGCGATCACCGGCACCGCGATCAATGCCTGGCTGCGCCTGAGCGCAGAGGAAATTACGATACTGGTTCCAGCGGCGGAGATGGGCCAAGGGGTATTCACCGCTTTGCCGATGCTGGTCGCCGAGGAATTGGACTGCGACTGGCGGCAGGTGCGGGCCCAAGCGGCACCGCTGGCCGGGGTTTACGCCAACCCGCTGTTCGGGCAAATGGCCACCGGCGGCTCAACCAGCGTCCGCGCGTGGTTCCTGCCGCTGCGCAAGGTCGGGGCGGCGGCACGATTGATGCTGATTGGTGCTGCGGCACGGCTGTGGCGCACCCCTTCCGCCGAGCTGATCACGGAAGCCGGATTCGTGATCCATCCCCTAACCGGCCGCCGGGCCAGTTACGGCGCACTGGCCGGACACGCTGGCCGTCAGACCGCGCCGACCGATCCGCCACTGAAGGCGCGTGGCGCGTGGCGCTTGCTGGGTAAAGCCACCGCACGGCTGGACCTGCCGGCCAAAGTCGCTGGCAGCGCGATTTACGGTGCCGATATCCGCCTGGCCGGGATGGTTTTCGCGGCGATGTGCCAATGCCCGGTGTTCGGCGGTACGCTGGTCAAGATTGACAACGCGGAGGAGGTCAAGGCCCTGCCCGGCGTGGTGGCGGTGGTCCCACTCACAGATGCGGTGGCGGTGGTCGCCGACAGCACCTGGCGGGCGCAGTCGGCGCTAACACGGCTTCGTATAAGTTGGGCCGAGGGGGCCAACGGGACCAATTCCGAGGCCACGATCACGGCGGCGCTGCATCAGGCCCTGGCCAAACCGGGAGCGGTCGCCCCCGGAACGGTCGCAAGTGTGCGCGGCGATGTCGATACGGCGCTGCACAAGGCCGCCTGGACCATGGAAGCCGATTACAGCCTACCGTTGCTGGCTCATGCGACCATGGAGCCGATGGTCTGCACTGCGGTCGTCACCACGAACAATTGCGAGATTTGGGCCCCAACCCAGAGCCAATCGCTCCATGCCAAGGTGCTGTCCGGGTTGCTCGGGCTGAAACCGGAGCAAATCAAGGTCAACACCACTTTCCTTGGCGGCGGCTTCGGCCGGCGGTTTGAAGTTGATGTCTCGGTTCAGGCGGCGCTGGTGGCCAAGGCGGTTGGGCGACCGGTGCAGGTGGTGTGGAGTCGGGAAGAAGATCTGCGCCACGATTTCTACCGTCCCACGAGTCTGTCCCGAGTCGCGGTCGCGGTGGACGATAAAGGCCGGTTGACCGGCTGGCGGCAACGCATCGCCGCCCCTTCGATTATGGCCCGAGTCGCTGCCCAAGCGGCGCGCGATGGGGCGATCGATGCCACTGCGGTGGAAGGAATTTTTGACCAGCCCTATGCCATTCCCAACCAGCGCGTAGAATACATCCGCTGCGAGGTTGGGGTGCCGGTCGGGTTCTGGCGTTCGGTCGGCCATTCGATCAACGCCTTCGTGCTCGAAGGCATGGTTGATGAGGTGGCGCGGACCGTCGGCCGCGATGGGCTGTCGTTCCGCAAAAGCCTGTTGATCGGTCAACCGCGCTGGCTGCGGGCGCTGGATGCGGTCGCGGCGAAAATCGGTTGGGCCGTGCCATTGACGCCGCAACCCGGGATTCGACGCGGGCGCGGCATCGCCATTCACGAATCGTTCGGCAGCTTGGTTGCCGAGGCGGCCGAAGTAAGCGTGTTTGCCGATGGCCGGGTTCGGGTGGAGCGGGTGGCGGCGGCGATCGATTGCGGGCCGGTGGTCAATCCGGATACGGTCGATGCCCAGGTGCGCGGGGCGATTCTGTTTGGCCTTAGCGCCGCCTTGTACGGCAAGATTTCGATCGAACGCGGGCGTGTGGTCCAGGGCAACTTCGATGATTACCGCTTGGTGACCATGGCCGAGTGCCCGAAGATCGCGGTTGAGATTTTGGCCAGCGACGCACCGATGGGCGGCGTCGGTGAACCGGCAACGCCGCCCATCGCGCCGGCGGTGGTCAATGCGATTTTCGATGCCACCGGTAAACGTCTACGTTCGCTGCCGATCGCGGAGCATGATTTGCGGGACTAAATAAAGTGGGCCTCGTTGCGCTTGCGCGCTGGGCGACGTTGCGCTTGCGCGCTGGGCGACAGCCAACTCGCGACTTGCCTGGGCAGTTACCAAATTATTAAGTTACTCGATCGGAACCACGCCCCGCTTTGGCTGAGCCCAGCCCATATGCTCGCCACCGTCCAAGGCGATCATCTGCCCGGTCAAGGCCGGCGCATTCAAGATAAACCGCACCGCATCGCAGATCTCGGCCGGGGTGGTGCCGCGATTCAGCAGCACGCTTTCCCATTGTGCCTTGAAATGTTCGTCGGTCTGACGAACATTTTTCAACGTCGGTCCCGGCCCAATCCCGTTAACGCGAATCCGTGGTGCCAGGGCCATGGCCAGAACCCGGGTCAGTGACCACAGCGCGTATTTACTGATGGTGTAAGACAAAAAATACGGATTAAGGTTAAGAACACGCTGATCAAGCATATTAATGATGCAGCCCCGCTCTTCGTCTGGAAGCAAACGGGCAAATTCCTGCGACAATACGACTGGAGCATGGAGATTAGTCTCCATATGCATGTCCCAACTGAATTTGGTCATTGTCTTAACGGTATCATCTTCAAATATACTGGCATTATTAATTAAACAAGTCAATGGTCCCAGTTTTTCGGTCGCTTCGGCAATCAACGACCGAACATTTTCTTCTCGGCCCAAATTGCATTGCAAAGTCACCGCACGGCCACCGGCCCGGGTGACTGCGGTAACCACGTCGTCGGCTTCACCCTTGGAATGAAAGTAATGAACGCCGATCGCCCAGCCGTTCCTGGCCAAATCCAGCGCGATTTCCCGGCCGATGCGCTTGCCTGCACCAGTAATCAGGGCCGCTTTTCTTTTAATCTGGACCATATCGATTATCACCGTTGGAGGTTAAAAAAAGCCGGCTGCGGGAGGATCAATCCCGAGCCGGCCAAAACATTCGTGGTCGGGTATGCACCAAGCGACCGACGGTTAACGCCCGGGGCGCGAGGATCGATGCTGCGGAATCGGCATTGGCTTAAGGCTCTTGTCGTCACGCCGGCTAACCGACATGTCGATTTCGATTCGCGCCAAAGTCTTGCGCAATTCATGCACCGCATCGCCCAACGCCTGAACCGACTGTTCAGTCGGGGCCAAACGCCAATCACGATAGGCGGTTAGACAACCAGCGGCGCTGTCACGCAAACGAGTTTCAACCACTTCGCCGTTCTGCGGCGGTAGGGGATGCACGGCCGATACTGTCTGGACCGGGGGTTGAACGGGTTCAGAGCGCGACACCGGCGCTGAAGCCGCTTCGCTAGCGGCGGCTTCGGCCGACCGCAACGGAGCGGGTGCCGGCCCAGGTGTGCGCAATTTCAACCGTTCTTCACCGTTCCGTCCTTCTCCACCCCGTCCTTCCGAACGAGGGGGGTAGAGCGGACGACCAGAACCAAAACCGTGCGCTTGATGGCGGATCGGGCCGGGCTGGGCCACAACCGGGGCAGCGGGCATCGCCGGGGCTCGGGTAACGACCGGTGCTGGAGGGGCACTGGCGACACTCGAAGGCCTTACCTCGGCTCGTGCCGCCAGACGCTCAGAATCGGCTCGCGGCTCCGCACATTCAGGACTTGCCGGGTTCACAGCGGCAGCGGAAGCGGCGATCAAAGGTTTTTCCTCCAAAGTTCCAACTTTCTCCGCTCCATCCTGGCTTTCGTTTTCCACGGTTTCCGCCATTTCCGCCTTGCGGATAATATAAGAGATGGCACCGGGGGTGCAGTCGAACTCCCGGGCAATTGCGGACAAAGTCACGCCGGCCCGATACCGCTCAAGAATTCTTGGCCATGCTGTTTGCGGAATTCGTCCGCGCTTTTTTGGCTGATCAGTCTCACCGTCTGAAACCAACGGCGCGATATCACTGGGTTGCCAAAGTCTTGATTGCGTCATGCCGGTTTTGCGTCTTTGAATGATGCGTCGGCCCCGCTCAACCCGAGGATACCGGATGTCACCAACCGGCACTGGGCAACGGGCATTCCAGAACTATCTGGCTGTGCTGACGAGTATCCGCTGATTTTCGCCTGATTACCAGCGAAAATTTTCAATGATCCCATTCCCCCTACTTCAGGCGACGGGTCAATTCTCGGTCCAGGCAATCAGCAAAGCGCTGGCGGTCGCGCTGACTGAACGGGGCCGGCCCACCGGTAATCACTCCAGCCCCCCGCAAATCGGTCATGAAATTCCGCACCGACAACCGTTCGCCGACGGTGCCGGCGGTGTGCAGCGTGCCGCGAGGGTCAATCGTAACCACCCCCTTGGCCACCAGGGTTGCCGCCAGCGGAATATCCTGGGTGATGGCCAGATCGCCGGCCTCGACCGCCTCAATGATATAACGGTCAGCCGAATCCGGCCCACATTCAACCGAAATATAGGCTAGAAGCGCCGAAGTCGGCAGCGGCACATATTTGTCAGAGACGAACGACGCCGACACCTGACGACGCAAGGCCGCACGAATGATGATTTCCTTGACCGCAGCCGGAACGGCATCGGCATCAACCCACAGTCTCATGCTGTCGTCCATCGGCGGCGTATGATCATTTGATCGGGCGCGCCACAGTAGCCCAGAATACGGCCGCTTCCAAACCGGATCCGCACGAAAGCTTGTGTCTGGCACACGGAACACTGGACGCGGGACTCGGTTAGCGCTAAATCTAGGCTCCGAAGTGGTGACGCCTACCAAAGGCGGTTCGCTTCTTCCCAAGATGACCAACCAGACCGCGCCGCAATGCCCAGACCCAAACGTTTGGTACCCATCGACCCGCCGGCTGCCGAACTGCCGCTGGACAGCGTTATCCTCGGTGATTGTCTTGAGGTCATGCGTTCGTTGCCGTCCAGCTCAATCGATCTGGTCTTCGCCGATCCACCCTATAATCTGCAACTTCGTCACACCTTGACCAGGCCCAATTTGTCCGTGGTCGATGGCGTCGATGATTTGTGGGACCGCTTCGCCTCCCCAGCCGATTATGATCGCTTTACCGAAGCGTGGTTGCGTGAATGCCGGCGGCTGCTATCCGACACCGGCACCTTGTGGGTAATCGGCAGCTATCACAACATTTTCCGCGTCGGGCGGATTATGGCCGATCTTGGCTATTGGGTGCTTAACGACGTTATCTGGCACAAAACCAACCCGATGCCCAATTTTCGCGGCACGCGGTTTCAAAATGCCACCGAAACCTTGATTTGGGCCCAGAAATCTAAGGAGCAGAAGCGCTACGTCTTTAATTACCACACGATGAAGAATCTGAACGAAGGCAAGCAGATGACCAACGTGTGGTACATTCCTTTGTGCAAGGGGCCGGAACGGCTGCAAAAAGACGGTGAAAAGCTTCATTCAACTCAGAAGCCGGAAGAGTTGCTCTATCGGGTTATTTTGTCGTCCACCAATGCTGGGGGGGTCGTGCTTGATCCATTCTTTGGTAGCGGCACCACCGGCGCGGTGGCACGCCGGCTCAAGCGCCATTTCATCGGCATCGAAAACGATCCAAACTATGTTGTCGCCGCCAGGGCCAGAATCGACCAGGTAATTCCGGCGGCGATGCCGGATGAGCTTCTGACCACGCCCAGCCGTCGCGATCAACCGCAGGTTCGATTCGGCGATTTGATCGCGGCCGGGCTGATCGGTCCCGGGTCTCGGCTGCGGTCACGCAATGGCCGGCACGAAGCGGTGGTTAAGGCCGATTCGTGCCTGCTCTCGGGCAGCCATCTTGGCTCGATTCACCGCGTCGGCGCACTGGTTCAAGGCGCGGAGGCTTGCAATGGCTGGGATTTCTGGCACTTTACCGACACCGACGGCCGCTTGCATTCAATCGATGCGCTACGCCAGCGCCACATTCACACCTTGAGCCATGTCGCGGACTGAGTTCGGGCACAAGTCCTCATGGTTCGCGAAGCGTCATGCCGAACTGGCCGGTGCCTTTTGGGCTGCCTCTGCCGCTTCGGCTGCGGCCAGTTCTTTTTGTACCCGCGCCAGCAGGGCTTCGGCCTCAACCTTACCCAAAACGCGCCGGGCATCCTCTTCAACCAGTTCGATCAGTTTCAGCCCGGCCAGTTCTCGCTGAACCCGAAGCCACAAGGATTCCCCGCCCAACGCCAGCTTGTATTCAGCAAACGCTTGATCGAAATTTTCATCATCCGCAAGTTCATCGCGCAAATTCAAATCTTCAGCATGAATTCGAGCGAAGACGTTGGGCGTATTTTTGTCGGCCAAGTTGCCGCTGGCGCTCTTTTGACCAACCGCAACCACGGTGCGTTGAACGAACTGAGCCAGTTTACCTTCTAACTGGGCCAGTTCTCGCTGCCGGGTCTGATGATCGAATTCAACCACAGAATACCAGATCCAAAACAACAGCCTGGCTATATACATCAAAATAATTATAGAAAGCCATATGTAGCTAAGGTGTGGATTTCCTATAAACTGTTTGTTGACAATAATTTCAACCGGAAGCATCACAGCCAGACCAAACATAGTACAACGCAGCCAATGAAGAATACCACGAACATCCGCTGATCGAGCCGCCGTATGCTTAACCATTTCATCGACAGCCTCGATTTTGTCTCGCGTAGCCATCACATCTGAGACGAAAATATCAGCCATAATTTTACATGCCTCTTCATTGTCATTGTGGGCTATTTGCCGCGCACACGGCCATCTCGCAGTACTAGGACATTATCACCCGCCCACCGCTCCAGCCATCCGTAGCAGTACGCAACCGTGCATCGGTACCACACCAACCCCGAACCGCCTAAACCGCCCCAAACGCCGGGTCAATGTTGCCCGTTCCTGACGACAAGCGCTATGATGAAAGTCGAGACTATGGTTCGGGACGCTCTGTGGTGCCCGAATCAAGCCTAAACCAAAGCGGAGGCGGATCATGGCCAGACCAGAACTGCGGCGTTCCCTGGGGACTCTGGTGTGGGCACTGGTGCTGGGCGCGATGGCTCCGCTAGCTGTTCCGGCGGCGGGCTTGGCCGCAGATGAGCCGCAAACCCAGCCGATTCTGCGCCTGGAAACCGGCCAGCACACCGCCATGATCAACCGCATCGACCTGGATGCGGCCCAACGGACCCTGATCACCGCCGCCGACGACAAAACCGTCCGGGTGTGGTCATTGCCGGAAGGGCGGCTGGTACGGGTGCTGCGTCCGCCCCAGGGCGACGGCAATGAAGGCAAGGTGTTCGCGGCGGCGCTGTCGCCAGACGGCAACGTGGTCGCCGCCGGCGGTTGGATGCGCCTGGGTGAAGACAACCACAGCATTTACCTGTTCGCCCGCACCACCGGCCGGGTGCTGCGTCGGCTGACCGGGCTGGGAAATGTGGTGTTGCACATAACTTTTTCCCCCGATGGCCGTTACCTGGCCGCCAGTCTGGCTTCGGAAGGAATTCGGATCTGGCGCACCGAAGACTGGCGCTTGATGCTGTCCGATCGTGATTACCAGGGGCAGACCTATGGTATGAGCTTTGCCCGCGATGGCCGCTTGGCAACGGTCTCTTATGATGGCTTTGTCCGGCTCTATGCCGCCCCGACCAAGATCACCGGCTCCCAAGAGAACCCGGGTGGCAAGCCAACCAAAAAAGCGAAGCTTCCGAACGATCACCGCGGCTTTTCCATCGCCTTTTCCAACGACGGCGGCAAAATCGCCGTCGGACACCGCGACGCTCAGGGGGTGAGCGTGCTGTCGGCGCGTGATCTGGCCTTGCTCTTTTCACCCGACGCCAGCGGAATCAACAGCGGCAACATTTCCAAGGTGATGTGGTCGGCCGACGATTCCTACCTCTATGCCGGCGGCTCGTGGATGCAGGGGGGCCGCTCGTATATTCGGCGCTGGAGTGGTGGTGGTCACGGCCAGTTCGTCGATTTGCTGGCCAGCCACAACACGATCATGGATATCAAACCCTATGGTCGATCGGGAGCGGTCTATGGTGCCGCCGATCCGGCGTTTGGTGCCTATGACGACGACGGCGGCACCTTGCTGGAACGCGGCCCGGACATCGGCGATTTCACCAGCATCGACGAAGGCTTCCGTCTATCGCGTGATGGCGGTTCGGTTCAGGTGGCGATGGACAAGAATGGCAAAGATCCGTTCCGCTTCGATCTGGCCGAACGACGTCTGACCTTCGCCCCCGCAGCGGATTCTTCGTTGACTTCACCGCGCTGGCAATCGCAAACGCTGCGAATCACCGACTGGCGCAACAACACCGGACCCAAGTTGAACGCCGCCCCGATCAAACTCAGCCAGTATGAAACGTCACGCAGCTTCGCGATCGGCCCCGGCGACCGCAATTTCGTGCTTGGCACCGATTGGGCCTTGCGCCGCTTCGATCCCTCTGGCCGAGAACTTTGGAAGCAACAAGTGCCGGAAGTGGTGTGGGGCGTCAACCAGCCGCTTAATGGCCGGGTCGCGGTGGCGGCCTATGGTGACGGCACGGTGCGTTGGCACCGCATTAACGACGGCGCGGAAGTTCTGACGCTCTATGTTCACCCAGACCGCAAGCGCTGGGTGTTGTGGACACCGCAGGGTTATTATGACGCCAGCCCGAATGCCGAAGATTTGATCGGCTGGCATGTCAACAACAGCCGTCAGGAAGCGGCTGATTTCTACCCCGGTTCGCGCTTTCGTGACCGCTTCTATCGTCCGGATGTGATCGACCTGGTTCTGGACACCTTGGACCCAGTTGAAGCGGCCAAACGCGCCGATGCCGAAGCCGGCCGCCGCCGACCGCAGCAGGAAGACATTCGCCAGACACTGCCGCCGAGCATTAATATTTTGGCCCCAGCCGACGGCTCGATGGTGCCCGATGGCACGCTGAAACTGGATTACGAGGTCCGCTCACCTTCCGGCCAACCGATCACCCGGGTGAGGGTGCTGCTGGACGGGCGTCCGCTCGACACCACCCGTGGCTTCGCCCGTGTCCAGGCGGACCCACCGCCCCCCGCAACCGCCGGTCGCAGTTTCATCACCGTGCCGGTGCCCCGGCGCGAGGTCGAGGTATCGCTGATCGCCGAAACCGATCAAGGGGTGAGCGAACCGGCCCGTGTCCACCTCAAGGCACCGCCGCTGGCCGCTCCGGTGCCAGTGCCGGCCGCGCCGGCCTCACCCAGCCCGCGCACTCAGGTCGCGGCGGTTCCGGCCACGACTCCGGCCACGACTCCGGCCGTGGTCGATACCGGGGCAGGGGCAGGGGCGGGGGCTGATTTGGGCAAACCAAAGCTGTATGCCTTGGTGGTCGGAGTCAGCGATTACGCTCGCCCAGACATGCGCCTACAGTTTCCGGCCAAGGATGCGCGCGATTTCGCCACCGCGCTCAAAGGCCAAAGGGGCGGGCTGTATCGCGACGTTGAAGTCAAACTTCTGACCGATCGCGAGGTAACTCGGGATGCGGTGATCGATGGCCTGGAATGGCTGCGTCGTCAAACCACGGCCAACGACCTTGCGGTGTTGTTTCAGGCCGGGCACGGGGTCAACGACAATCAGAACAAGTTCTACTTCCTGCCTGCCACCGCCGATCCCGATCGACTGCGGACCACTGCGGTCGCTGGCAGCGATGTCCGTGAAACCCTGCAATCGATTCCCGGCCGAGTGGTGGCGTTTCTAGACACCTGCCATTCAGGCAATGTGCTTGGTGGCTCTACCCGACGCGGCTCTTCAGACATCAACGGGCTGGTTAATGAACTGACCAGCGCCGAAACGGGGGTGGTGGTGTTCGCCTCCTCCACTGGCCGCCAATTTTCGCTGGAACGGCAAGAATGGGGCAACGGGGCCTTCACCAAAGCGCTGATCGAGGGCTTGAGCGGCCGCGCCGACTTGAAAAAGGAGGGCGCGATTCGGTTGAACGCGCTTAATTATTTCATTGCGGAGCGGGTAAAGGAACTGACCGGCGGCGAGCAATCGCCGAACATGGTCCGGCCGGATTCGATCCGAGACTTTCCGATTGCGACGGTGACGAAGTAAGACACGCTCGGGCAGGGCAGGGGGCTTCGCCCCCAAACCCCTGGGATGGTTTATGGGGTCAATGGTCCTGCTGGCGCGTCTGGCGATGAAGATACACCGTGCCGAATCCAAGCCCCCCGACCACCAGTAACACCAACAGCACCACAATCTGAGTCTGGCTGAGTTCTCCGATCAGCGAGCCGACCGCGAAGCCCGGGGCCAGCAACGCTGGCACCCACACAATCGCCGAACCGATATTGGCAACCTGAAACCGCCAATGAGGCATGTCCATCATTCCCGCCACCAGCGGCACCACCGCGCGCAACGGGCCAAAGAACCGGCCGATGAACACGCTGGTCCCGCCATAACGGGCAAAGAAAATATGGCCACGCTCCAGCAGCTCGGGATGGCGGGTAAATGGCCACATTTTGGCGATGTCGTCGCGGAAGATCCTTCCCACCCAATAGGATACGGCATCGCCCAGGCTGGCACCAGCAATCGCGGCCGGGATCACCAACCGCCAATCCAGCGTCCCATTGGCGACCAACGCGCCGGAACCGACCAGAATCACTGTGGCCGGAATCAACAAACTAAGAAACGCCAGCGACTCGCCGAACGCCAACGCGGCCATGATCACCGCCGCCCATTCGCGATGTGCGGCGAGAGTATCCATTGCGGTCTGAACGAAATCGGCCACTGATCAATCCTTCCTGCCGGGTGGCCGGCGTTGCGTGAGCAAACTCCGCCGGCCCCTGGAGATACCCCAAGCCTTCCCGGTACGCCATGACCGACCTCAGTCTTTACCTGCATTGGCCGTTCTGCCGCAGCAAATGCCCCTATTGCGATTTCAACAGCCATGTCCGCGACCAAATCGACCAGGAGCGCTGGCGGCGCGCGCTGCTGGCCGAACTGGACCACGCCGCAGCTCAAGTCGGGGGCCAAGTGGGGGGCCAAGCGGGGGGCCAAGCCGGGCCGGGCCGACGACTGGCTTCGGTATTTTTCGGTGGCGGCACGCCAACGCTGATGGAGCCAGGCACCGTCGCCGCGATTCTCGACCATGCCGCCGGCCTGTGGTCCCCAGCGGCGGATATTGAAATCACCCTGGAAGGCAATCCAACCTCCGTTGAAACCGGACGATTGCACGATTTCCGCAGCGCCGGCGTCAACCGGGTCTCACTGGGGGTGCAGGCGCTCAACGATGCCGATCTGGCCGCACTGGGTCGCCGTCACAGCGCCGCTGAAGCCCTCGCCGCCCTTGATCAAGCTTACCGCCTGTTTTCCCGGGTCAGTTTCGACCTGATTTATGCGCGTCCCGGTCAAACTCTGGCCGCTTGGCGGCACGAACTGGGTCAGGCCCTGGCTCTGGCCGGCGGAGTCGCGGGCGGACATTTGTCGCTCTATCAACTAACCATCGAACCCGGCACCGCTTTTCACCCGCGCCATGCCCGCGGCGAACTGGTGCTGCCCGACGACGACGCTGCCGCCGATCTCTTTGAACTCACTCAGGAACTGACCGCCGCCGCCGGCTTGCCGGCTTATGAGATTTCCAATCATGCCCGGCCAGGGGTTGAAAGCCGACACAACCTGATTTATTGGCGCAGCGGAGACTGGATCGGACTTGGACCGGGGGCTCATGGCCGATCGATGGTCGATGGCCGACGCACCGCAGTTCACAACCTGCGCGCCCCGGAAGCGTGGCTGGCTCAGGTCGAGCGCTGCGGTCACGGCCAGGAAGACTCGGAGCGGTTGTCCCCGCAAGCGTACCGGGACGAAGTGGTGATGATGGGCCTACGCTTGGCTGAAGGGCTACCGCAGGCACGACTCGATGGCTTGCCACCGTTGCCGCAAGATGTGCTTAAGCGGCTGATCGCCGGCGGCTTCCTGGTCGAAACTCCCGACCGGTTGACCGCCACCGCTGCTGGCCGCCAGCGGTTGAACGCGCTGCTGACGGCGCTGTGCAGTTACAATAAATGATCTTGGGGCGACTTCATGGTTGACGCGGACCGTCGATAGCTTTAAACACACTCGGACTGCTGATCCGAGATAGCTCAGCGGTAGAGCATCCGGCTGTTAACCGGACGGTCCTCGGTTCGAATCCGAGTCTCGGAGCCAAAATTGATAACGCCCGCCCTCAAGCCGCTTGGCATCAGGGCGGGCGTCGTCGTTTCTAGGGTTATCGTTTCTAGGCAAGTGCTCAACCAATCAGATCATCATAGATCGTGCGTTCGGCTTTAGCCGGAGCGGCGCTTGGTGCCTCGGCATCGTTCGGACCGCCACCGGCAGCCGCGGTGGCCCCCGCAGAGACTGATGCCGGCGTTGCCGCAGCCGACTCCGGCCGGCGTTCCGGGCCCATGCCGGTGTCCCGCTGCCATTCACCGCACCAATCGGTCGAAAGGGTAATCGGAAATGTGCCTTCGGGCGAGCGCGGGGTAACGCCAGGCGGAAACCGCCGACACGAACCCTTGGGACCGCGCTCACGCGCACCCTGACCAACCCAGAACCGACATGTGTAGCAGTTATCGAATCGACGTTGAGCCATCATCCCGTTCCGTCGTGTGTGGTCTATCTGATTGGCAGTTTAACCGATTTATCTTCGACGGCCACTCGCCTGACGGACTGGGTTGCGCAAAGCTAGAGTCCTCTTCCTCTCCGGCGACATGGATATCGTGGCATAAAGGCAGCCGAACCCATCGAAAGCGTGCGCCATGGTTTTGTCTGATCTATCGATTCGCCGTCCGGTGCTGGCCACAGTGATGAGTTTGGCCGTGATCCTGATTGGTATGGTCGCCTGGCAACGGCTGTCGGTGCGCGAGTACCCCAAGATTGATGAACCGGTGGTCCTGGTCGAAACCACCTATAAAGGTGCCAGCGCCGAAATCATCGAAAGCCAGGTTACGCAGCCGCTGGAAGAATCGCTGGCCGGGATCGAGGGCATCGACGTGCTGTCTTCGATCAGCCGGTCAGAAAAAAGCCAGATCACCATGCGCTTCCGCCTGACCCGCGATCCGGATCAGGCCGCCAACGATGTTCGCGACCGAGTCGGCCGGGTGCGCAACCTGATGCCGGAAGCCATCGACGAACCGGTGATCTCCAAGGTTGAGGCCGACGCCCAGCCGATCATCTATTTGGCCTTTTCCTCCAGTCGTCACACCGCTTTGGAAGTGACCGACTACGCCGACCGCTATGTTAAAGACCGCTTGCAGAATCTGACCGGCGTCGCCGGGGTGCGTATTTTCGGGGAACGCAAATTCGCCATGCGCATCTGGCTGGACCCGGCGCGGATGGCCGGCTTCGGCATTACCACTCAAGACGTGGAAGGCGCTCTACGCCGTCAGAACATTGAAATTCCCGCTGGCCGGGTGGAAAGCGCGCAACGCGAATTCACTGTGGTTTCGGAAACCGATCTGCGCACCCCGGCCGAATTTGAAGCCATCGTCTTGCGTGAGGCCAAAGGCTATCTGGTTCGGCTGAAGGATATCGGCCACGCCGAATTGGCCGCGTTCGATGAGCGGGTTAACGCCCGTTTTGTCGGCAAACCAGCGGTGGCGCTGGGGGTGATCAAGCAATCCACCGCGAATCCACTCGATATCGCTCAATCGGTCCGTAAGGTTCTCCCCTTGATTACCGCCAGTTTGCCCGAAGGTATGGCGGTTGGGGTCGCCTATGACAGCACCATCTTTATTTCAAAATCGATCGACAACGTTTATCGCACCATCTTGGAAGCGATTGGGTTGGTCGTGCTGGTGATCTATTTCTTCTTGCGCTCGCTGCGCGCAACCTTGATTCCGCTGGTGACAATTCCGGTATCGCTGATCGGAGCCTTCGCGATGATGCTCGCCTTTGGCTTTACGATCAACACCTTGACCCTGCTGGCCATGGTGCTGGCGATTGGGTTGGTGGTCGATGACGCGATCGTGATGCTGGAAAACATCTACCGCCACATCGAAGAAGGCGTGCCGCCATTCCAGGCCGCGTTGCAAGGCTCACGCGAAATCGGCTTCGCGGTGGTGGCGATGACCATCACCCTGGCCGCGGTCTATGCCCCGATCGGCTTTCAGACCGGCCGCACCGGGCGACTGTTCACCGAATTCGCCCTGACTCTGGCTGGCGCGGTGATCGTGTCTGGCTTCGTCGCGCTGACCCTGTCACCGATGATGTGCTCCAAGCTGCTTAAGCATCAAGCCAAACACGGCTGGGTCTATAACACCATCGAATGGTTCCTGGTCCGGCTAACCAATGGTTATCGCGCGCTGTTGGGGCTGGCGCTACGCGGGCGGCCGCTGGTGTTGCTGTTCGGGTTTCTGGTCGCCGGGGCCAGTTATTTCCTGTTCATCGGACTGAAATCGGAATTGGCTCCGACCGAAGATCGCGGCACCATTGTCGGAATTCTGATCGGGCCGGAAGGGGCGACGATCGATTACACCGACCGCTATATGCGCACCATCGAAGGCTTCATCGGCGCTATGCCCGATGTCGATCGATACTTCGCGGTGGTCGGTTTTCCCGATGTCACGCGCGGCATCGCCTTCGTTCGGTTGAAGGACTGGGACGACCGCCACGTCAAGCAACAGCAGCTCGCCGCACAGTTGAGTCCGCGCATGTTCTCCGTGCCCGGCGTGCTGGCGTTCGCGATCAACCCACCTTCACTTGGCCTGCGCGCGACCGACAAGCCGATCAACTTCGTGCTGATGACTTCGTTGCCCTATGCCGAGTTGCAGAAGATGGTCGATGCGCTGCTGACTGAGGCGCGCAAGTTCCCGGGTCTAGTTAACCTTGATACCGACTTGAAACTGAATAAGCCGGAATTGCGGATCACGCTCGATCGCGACAAGGCCGCTGACATGGGCGTGGATGTGGATGCCGTGGGCCGGACGCTGGAAACCATGCTCGGCAGCCGACAGGTGACCCGATTCAAGCTGAACGGCAAGCAGTATGACGTGTTGGTGCAACTGGCCAACATCGATCGACGCAATCCAGACGACATTTCCCAGATTCATGTCAAGGCGCGCAATGGCCAGATGGTGCCGCTATCAAACCTGATTCAGTTGGAAGAACGGGTCTCCCCACGCGAACTTAATCACTTTAACAAACTGCGTTCTGTGACCATCACCGCCACCCTGGCCCCCGGTTATGCCTTGGGTGAAGGTTTGACCTTCCTGACCCAGGCCGCAGATCGGGTGCTACATGGTCTGGCACTGGTTGATTACGATGGCCAATCACGAGAATTCAAGGATTCCTCAACCGGACTTTACGTTACCTTCCTGATGGCTTTGGCATTCATTTATCTGGTTCTGGCGGCGCAGTTCGAGAGCTTCATCGATCCGTTCGTGATCATGCTGACCGTGCCGCTGTCGATGACCGGCGCCCTGTGGGCACTGCACATGAGCGGGGCCACGCTTAATGTTTATAGCCAGATCGGGCTGGTGACTCTGGTTGGCTTGATCACCAAGCACGGCATTCTGATCGTGGAATTTTCCAATCAGTTGCAGCGTGAAGGGGTGGAGATCCGCAAAGCGGTAACTCAAGCGGCGGTGTTGCGACTGCGGCCAATTCTGATGACCACCGGGGCCATGGTGCTGGGCGCGCTGCCGCTGGCCACGGCGCATGGTGCCGGCGCGGAAAGTCGCCAAGCAATCGGCGCGGTCATCGTGGGCGGTATGCTGCTGGGCACGGTGCTGACGCTGTTCGTGGTGCCCACGGTCTACACCTATATCGGGCGCAAGGGACCGCTGCCAGGTGAGGGGGAAGCGAAGGCCGCTTTACATTAACCGTTGCGGGAAGCAGGCCACTTGGGAAAACTGCGATTCCATCCTTCTAGGTCGACCACGTTTAAGCTCGTAGCGAGTTCATGGTGCCATAATTTTGATTTTTTCCCGACGGGCAGTTCCGACCTAAGCGCTCTCCGCATCGTGATGTTTAGAGCATTGTCAAAATCAAGAAGACAAACGTAGTGGATGGGCTTTTCCACCTTGCCCTCGGCATGTCTAAACAAATAAGTATCCCTGAATTTATATTTTAGATACCCCTTAAGCCATTTGAACTTATCTGGCTCACTCTTGTATATCTCTCGTTCATTGCCATATTCCTTTATCTCGATGAATAGATATGCGTCCTCGAATTCGGCAACAATGTCAACCGCCTTCATCGGGGCATCATGAAATCGCGGGTTTGACTTATCCTTCTCATCAAAAACAAATGCATCAATGGCATCTGTAAAATCAAACGTATGTCCGTCCGCAACGACGATCATTTTCCAAGCCCCCCCATCGACTTATCAATTTCTCGGTCAATAAAACCGCCAAATGCCTCGTCAATCGCGTTCGGATGGATGTCCTCGTAAGTGTTTGACGACACTACATCAATTTCATTCGTCTCTATGCTTCTAAACAGACTGTGGAACAAAACAGAAACATCAGCTGTCATTTGGAGATCAAACTCCTTTAGGACATTGTAGTTGTGGGTGGCAATAAATATTTGAACCCCCATGCGCTGAAGATCTATCAGGATTTCGACGACTGTCCTCATGAGCTTTGGGTTCAAGTTTGCTTCCGGCTCATCCCAAAAAAGAACCGATCCGTTCGTCAGCGTGCCATTCTGGATAAGAACCCAGAGCAACCCCAGCTTTCTGATCCCCTCCGCCAGCAAAGTAAACTCCAATTCCCCTTGGGCGCTCTTGAGAAAAAACTCCTCCCCCTTCAGAAGGACTTTGCCAATCATAGATCTTTCAAGAATTGCAAGCATTCTTTTGTGATTATCATCTTTTGGTCCCTTCAGGGCAGGAAGAAAGGCTCTGCTTATTACGTCAGCGTACACCTCTTCGAAGTGGATATGCCGTAGATCATATAGAGACATAAATCCAGGGGCATTCGCCATCATATCTTTGACAGGAATGTAAACTGATTCAAGGCCATAATTGATCCATGACTTAAATGAATTAGAAACTTTAGCTCGTGATACCTCCTTGACATGATTGGAAAATGACAAACTAAAAGAGGTTGAATGCCCATCACTCAACGCCCGCACAATCTCTATGCTTGTGGATGAACTTACTTTATTGCGCTTGACAAGCCTCCCTATCTGCTGCCCTGATGGCAAGAAAACGCCATTAAGCTTCTCCGCGAAAGATTTCTTGCTCTTAGTTACATCGCAAGCGGAATATATTACCTTAAGAAGGTGAGTCTTGCCTGTTCCATTTTCTCCAATAAGAATATTAATTCCAGGGGAAAACTCTAGCGAGAATTCCTCAAACACAGTAAAGCGTTCAAGCTTAATATGCTTAATCATCGCCCGCCCCTTGGCTCGAAACTGCCTCTATATACACTATGTGATACATCATATCGACTTGCCCATCAAGTGCATCGCCGCACCGCCAACAACCCGCCACCGGTTCGGGCCACCCGCTCCATCACCTGGGCCAGCGGCTCGACCGTCACCGCCATCACCGCTGCGGTGGCGTGCAACAGATGAACGCCATCGGCCATCAACCCGACGTGGCCCGGAAAAAAGACCAGATCTCCGCGCCGCAAAACCAGTTCCGCACCACAGTCCACTGCCCGGCCCAACTCGCGCCGCTGCATGTCGCTGTCGCGCGGTGCCGCCCGTCCGGTCATGGCCAAGGCCAACTGAACCAGGCCCGAACAGTCGATGCCCTCGGCCGTGCGCCCGCCCCATAGATAGGGTGTGCCGAGCAGACCACCGGCCACCGACACGAAATCGGATTCGGGCTGGCCGATCGCGACCAGATGACGGGCGAAGACCCAGCCGCCGCAGGCCAGTTCGGCAAAGCCGTTGCTATCGCCGATCACCGTCACCGCCGCCGACAGCGGCAGCACCGCCACCGGGCCGGTTTTTAGATCTGGCTGCGGATAGAGATGGGTTAGCCGCACCGCCACCCGATGACTTGGCGGGTGCGCACCCGGCTCCAAACCGAGCGCCGCCGCTTCGACCCAGCCGGCATAGCCATCACTGTCGGCCTGGCCCCAGGCCCAGTGATCACGGCGGTCATAGACCGTGAACCGCTCACCGAACAAGACTTGACTGATGCGTGGGGCGGTCAGCTCGGGATCATCGCGCACATCGGTCCAACCGATTCGCACCCGCTGCGGCTCACCGACGACGTATCGACTCGACTCGACCATTCCGGCCAGCCAGTCGGCGGCCAGATCGGGGCGCCAGGGCAAGCGTCGGCGATCCAGCGGCCGCCCGTGTTCGACCAGGCCAAGCCAAGCCGGGCTAAAAGCGGCGGGAACAAGTGCCCGGCCTTCAAGCCGACCCTCAAGGACAAGCGATGGTGCCGAAAGCATGGCTAGCGTCAGACCGGCGGCAAGCTGGCCCCGGCCCCGGAAACGCCGCCGGCCAGGTTGTTGCGTTCGAACGTCTCCTGTGCAGCCTTCGCCACGGCCTCCGCAGCCAGGAACGCGGCCATATCCTCGGCCGAAACCGCCCCAGCCCTGATCACCATGTCGGCAAATTCGCTTAGGAACACCGAGCCCTTAACCGTGCGCTGAACCAACACGTTACGGCGATCTTCGGTGTCACGTTTGCGCTTGATGTAGCCCAGCACCGACAGCCGGTCGAGCGCACGGGTGATCGCCGGCTTAGAGATATTAAGCGTTTGCGCCAGTCCACGCACGGTATGGGGCGGATCGGTTAAATAGACGGTCAAGGCCAGCGCCATTTGCCGGGCCGACAGATCCGGCCCCTCCCGCCGCACGCTGTCCACGAGCGCTACTCGCCACAAATTGAGCGCCTTGAGGTTCTGCACCCGCTCGCTCCCGGCTCGTGATCGGCCACCGCAGTTCCCGACGATGGCTCCTGGTCAATGGCTGCTGGTCGATAGGCACGAGGGTGCCCTGGAACCGACATTAACGCAAGCCCGCGCCGCAATCGTTACAGACAGATTTTTGGGTTATGGTTTCCGGGCCGTGACCGCCGTTTTTCCGCTTGCCCCTCCAGAACAAAAGATCATGAACTATCGCCACATCTACCATGCTGGTAATTTCGCCGATGTCTTCAAACACGCGATTCTGGTTGGGCTGCTCACCCACTTACGCGCCAAACCAACCCCGTTCCGCGTGTTCGACACTCATGCCGGAATCGGTGGTTATGACCTGACCTCCGCAGCGGCCGAAAAAACTGGCGAGGCTGCGGCCGGGATCGGCCGGCTGCTGGCGTTGACCACCCCCCCGCCGGAACTGGCCGCCTATCTAGACTTGGTGCGTGATTATGCCGCAGGCTCCGCGGGTGCAGCCCGCGCGGCGGGTACGGGTGCAACGCTGTATCCTGGCTCTCCAGCCCTTGCCCAGGCCCTGCTTCGACCGGATGACCGTTTGGTGCTGGCGGAACTCCATCCGGACGATGCGGCCACGCTTAAGGCCGCCTTTGCCCGCGACCGTCGGGTAACGGTGCATCATATGGATGGTTATCAGGCACTCAAGTCGCTGCTGCCGCCGCACGAACGGCGCGGCCTGGTCCTGATCGATCCACCGTTCGAGGTCACGGATGAATTCGACCGCCTAGCCAAAGGCCTAGCCACGGCCTGGAAACGCTGGCCAACCGGAATCTATGCCCTGTGGTACCCGATCAAAGAACGGCCTTCGGTGTGGCGCTTTCACGAAGCCATCGCCAAAAGCGGTTTTACCAAAGCCCTGGTCGCCGAACTAACCATTCACCCTGAAGACGACTGGCGACGGCTGAATGGCTGCGGCATGGTCATCCTTAACCCGCCGTGGCAAGCCGAAATATGGCTGGCCGCACTCGGCCACGCTCTTCACCGAGCCCTGGCCCCGGCCGGCGGCGGCAGCGTGGTTCAGTGGCTGATCGAAGATAAGTAAATAACCTGTAAATGCAATACCCCCCCGATATCGCAGACAAAGGAAAGAATCGGAAAGAATATCCACTGATGCGCGTTATATTAAATCTCGTTTCAATTTGCG
>CAUYTZ010000466.1:0-7152 GCA_963575695.1 uncultured Gammaproteobacteria bacterium
GTCGCGGACCCATAGCTTGAAATCGGTTGCGACCTGATCATTCCGCGAACGGGCGGTGTGCAGCCTTCGCGAACAGTGCGTCAGTAAATCCGATACCGCCTGCGGCACCATCTGCACCGACAGCCTTGAACGGGTGCGTGATCTGTATTTCGAGCTTACCGGCAGCATCAGCCGTTGCGCGCGCGCCGCCAGTCTGGTTAGGGTGATCACCGCATCACGGTTGGTCGAAACCGCGCCCCACTCATCGCGATCGCACAGCGGGGCCCCGACCAGCGCCGCCAGCCGCGTTCGATGCCATCGGCCCAACTGTCGCTGGCGGCCAGCATGCGCTCGTAGGCCTGTTCGGGCTTATGGAGGAAAGCGGCCGGGTCCCTTGCTGGACCACGGTTTCTGGACCTCGGGGCGAACGGGATCCCGGCCGCTACCGAGTGGGTGGGTTTCGCTTCGCCCCTACGGGGCTTCGCTTCTCCCACCCACTCGGTAGCACCATCATGCTACAAATTTCAGACACAAGAGGGTGCCGTCGGACAGACGGTAGACGACGTGATCGTCGCCGGCATCGACCGGTTCGCCGGGAACCAGATCGGGAATGTAAAGGTGATGGCCGCAGCCCTGGCGCTGGTCGGTGACCGACAGCAGGCGCTCGTGGCGGGCGCAGTGCCAGCCGCCCTCGACCGGAGTGACGTGCAGGCAGGTCCGGCAGGTGCGCTCGGCGGCGGCGCCCTCGTGGCAGAGGCCGTGATGTTCGCACAGGCGGCATTGCCACCAAGCCGGATCGGAGGAGAGACGCTCCGGCGGCCGGGCGGCGTCGATGATCCGGCCCGCCTTGAGCAGCAGGGCTTCGCCGAGGGCGGGATCGGCCGGCAGGCGCTCGACGTAAATCTCGTCGGTGTCCTTGCACACCGCGACGTACATGGCGCGGGTGATGCCAGTCAGGTGCAGATAGACCTGCATCTGGGCGTAATGGCGGGGTTTGGACGCCTGCACACCCTGGCGCTTGAGGTCGGCGAAGGACTTGACCGAATGGGTCTTGAACTCCAGGACGTGCCAAGTCTTCGGCGCTTCCAGCAGCCCGACCGCGACGGCGTCCAGCGAGCCGCCGAAATGCCCGCCATGGGCTTCGACCCGCCATTGCCGGCCGGTGTCGGGATCGACCTCCAGAACGGTGGCGCCGGTACGCCGCAGGTTGCGGACGATGCGGGCCTCTTCCAGTTGGCCGGTCTCGAACAGGCGCAACATGCGGCCGGAAAAATCCGCCCGGGTGGTCCAGCGGAAATCGTACCAGAGCGCCCGCAGGCACTCCTTGCCGATCAGCGAGGCACCAAGATGGACGCGGAAGCCGTCTTCGCCGTCGGCGGCGTAAGCGGCATAGATGGCGTCCACGGTCGGACTGGGACGGGGCGGCAGGGCGGCCATCAGGCGTCCTCCCGGAGATCCAGGCGGCGGTGGGCTTCGTCCAGCACCCGGTTCCAGCCGGCGGCGTCATAGTCGCCGCGCACCACTTCGATCAGCTTGTCCTTGAGCGCGTCCTTCCTGCCCGGCAGGGTGCTGAGGTGAACGGAAAGTTCGGCCGCCTCGCGCTGTTTGTGACGCAGCGCGGTTTTGGCGCGATGGAACCAGCGGGCATCGGCCTTGCCGCGCCGGGACTGGCGGTCGAGGTCGGATGCCGCGATCTCGGCCTTGATGGCGGCGATCTGGTCCTGGAGTTCGGCCAGCCGCGCCCGGCAGGCTTCGCGGGTGGCGGGCAGCGCGGTTTTACTGGTGTCGTCCATGAGGAATGTCCGCTATCCAGGGGAGTCGCCGCCGTCCCAGCCGGACAGCCTGACGGCGGCGGCAGGGATCGTTCGGGCGGTCACGAAGTCCGCCGCCAGGGCGCAGTGGCGGGGCGGGCCTGCGGCGACGGTTTTGCGGCCTGAACGGGAGCGGCGGGCCGCGCGGCTGGGCTGGTAGCCGGCGCTCCCCGCTCCAGCGGCAGGTAGCGGATGCTGTTGGACTCGCCGTAGCCGTTCTTCGGCGGTTGCACCTTCACGTCGGCGGTCATCGGCACGAGGTGCAATTCCTCGCTGTCCTGGACCTGCATGCGGCCGGCGGCCCGGCAGATCGCCGACAGGGTGCGCTGGGCGAACTCCACCGTGCTCGGGCTGTTGTTGACGAGGTTGAGGCGGTCGAACAGCTTCTTGCCGGTGTGCTCGCCTTCCAGCACGTCCAGTTCCAGCCACAGGTACTGGCCCTGACCGTCCTCGGGAACCCCGCATCTCGCTGGCGACGATCTGGACGGTGTATTTGCCCGGCGGCAGCAACTCGAACGGGCGGGCGGGATCGACGGTGCTGGCGTCGAAGGTGGTTCCGAGATTGGCCATGGCGGTGAGTCCTTTCGATCAGGCCTGAGGTTGCTGGGCTTGGGGCATGGCGGCGGCGAAGGCGTCCCACGACAGCGGCAAGCTGTCGGGCAGGCCGTAGCGGTTCTTGGCCAGGAAGGCGGGGCGTTCGGCGGTGTAGAGCACCCGCTCGCCCGACCCCAGCGCCCGAGTCACCTTCTTGTTGAAGCCGACGTCGCTCTTAACCGTGCTGATGCGGTAATTGGCGAACAGCACCGCGTCGGAATGCTCCTGCAGCAACGCCGCCGCCCGGGCATGGAGCTTGATGACGTAACGGTCGTAGGGTTCGTGTTCGGGGCTGTCGAAACGCTTGATGTCGGAATGGGCGATCTGGATGACCGTCATGTCCTTCTCGTCGCGAAGGGCGTTGAGACCGTCGATGTACTGACGCCACAGCGGTAGCGCCGCGACGTAGCCTTTGCCGTAGCCGGCGTCCTCGATCGAGGACCAGTTGTTCTCCTTGCAGACCTGCGCCCAGATCAGCGGCTCCAGCCAGTCGACGCTGTCGATGACCACGGTGCGGAAGGCGTGGTCCTGGTCGTAGAGGACGGTCAGCGCCTCCATCACCTCGTCGAAGCTGCGGGCGAACGGGAAGTGGGCGGCGTCCAGCGTGCCCAGCCCGTCCTCGGTGAGGATGAACACCGGGTCCGGCGCTCCGGCGGCGAAGGTGGTTTTGCCGACCCCGGCCACCCCGTATTCCAGGATACGGGGCGGGGCCAGCGCGGTGCTGCGCTTGAGTGATGCGAGGGAGATCGCCATCAGACCGTCTCCTTCCCGGCCGGAATGGCGTCGATCACCCGGTCGGCGCCGCGGGCGCCGTGGCGGCGGGCGAGCGCCTGCAACTTGCGCAACGCGCCGACCCGGCCGTACAGGGCGTCGACCTCGGCATCCAGGGCCAACAGTGCGAAGGCGATGTCATCGACGGTGGCGTCGGTCGTCGGCTTCACGATCTCGTCGCGCCGATCGCCCAGCGCCGGGATGCGGATGGTCTCGGGCAGGTCCTGCAAGGCAAAGTGGCGACCGCGCAGAGCGATGAGAGTGGTGTCAGTGGTCATGGTCACGACTCCTGGTTACGGATGAGCTGATAGGCGGGCTTGCCGGTGCTGACGGTGCGGGCCGGCTCGAACGCCGAGCGAATGGACGACGGCCACGCGCCGTAGGCCCGCTCGGAAACCTTGAGTTCGGTGGTCAGGTACTCGGCCGGATCGTCGCCAGCGGCGCGGATCTCAGCGGCGATGGCGGCCAGTTGCTGTTGGTCCCACTGGATGCGCTTGGGCAGATCGGCGACGACGGTGATGGGGCCATCGACGAAGCGCACAGCGCCGCTGTCCTTGCCCGCCTCCCGGCGATAGGCGGCAGCGCGGACGCCATAGCGGCGGTCGATCGCAGCATCAAGCCGGTCCTTGACGGCCTTGGCGCGTTCCAGCGCTTCGCGGGCATCTTCGGCGAGCAGCGCCAGTTCCTCGGCCGGCAGGGCGGCGATGACGCCGATGTCCTTGCCGACGAGTTCGTCGAGGGTGATGCGGTTGCGGATCATCGGGCGCCCTCCGCCGCAAGGGGAGTGGCGGTGGCGATCGGCACGGTGATGCCGGTGCCCTGGCGGAGATGCTCGGCCTCGAAGGCCTCGATATCTTCCAGGCGGTACAAGACCTTGCCGCCGATCTTGAGGAACCGCGGCCCCTGGCCAAGCCAGCGCCAGCGTTCCAGGGTGTACGGGCTGAGGCGCCAGCGGCGGCACAGCTCGGTCTGGTTCAAGTGCGAGAGGGACATTGCCGTTTTCCTTCCGGTCGGGGTGAAAACCTGCCGGGAGGATGACAAACGCCGGGGGAGGAACCGGGGAGGAGAAAGGGAGGAATTCAGGGAGGAATCGCGCCCAGCAAAAAGCCGCCCATCGGGCGGCTGTTGCGTCGGAGACCGGGAACTTCGGTGAGCACCGGCAGGTCAGGCCGTTTTACCCACCCGCAAACGGCAATTGCCTCGCTGAACTTCAACCACCTGAGTCCAATCAGCGTTGCCCTTGAACAGTTCCTTGAATTTGTTGGACTTGCTCTCGACGCCCTCCAAGACCTCCTGTTCGCGCAACCAGCCTTCATCATTGGCCCATGCGTCATAAAGCCGGCGGATCACTTCCGCCTGTTTGCCACCGAAGTGACAGGTCGTGCCGTTGACTCTGATCCAGCGCCCGCTTTCCTCGCACTCGACGGGCAATTCGGAACGGGGCGCGATCGAACGGCAGAGACCGGCAATGGCGGCAAGGCGCATGGTGTCCAACCGGACGATATCGCTGGTGCGGTCGACCACGTCCATGATCGGCACCACCTTCGATACCGCCGGCAGGACGAGGTCAGCGCTCACCCGTTGGGCCGTGGTGAGCATGATCGAGGGCTTGGTACCCCGGCGCAGTTCCAGTTCGGCCCGGATGCGCAGCCGCGACTCTTCGTTGCCCAACCGGCGTGCGAACAGCACCGGCGCATTGGTTCGGTCGAGACGCGGCGTGCCCAGGTTCCACAGCAGGCCGTCAACCAGCGGTTCCGGCCGGAAGGACGCCGGTAGACCAAGGTGGCGGCCAATGACCGCCGCCAACCGGCCGGGATCCAGGCGCCAAGTCCGGAGGCATTCGTCGGAGAGCGTGACGAAGCCGACATCGGGGTGGAAGCAGGTGACGGTGCGGTTCACCTCGTCGGTTTCAAGAATTGGCCGGTATTCGTCATCCCCGGCCCCCGCCTTGACACTGGTCAGGTTGGGGCCGGGAACCAGCAGGCGGTCGGCGATCAGGACCTGGGCTTCCGCCCCGGCCCTGTCCTCGACGACCTCGGCGGTGGCGCTCATCCGCTCCGAGTCCGCCATTCCGAGCACGAACCGGAAGCTTCGAACCGACAGGTCAGGCAAGGAGGACCTCCGTCAGAATGCCCCAGCGGCGCAGGTATTTCTCCCCGAGCTTGCGCTCCTTGTCGGTCTTGTCCTTGAGATCGCAGCCATTCGGATGCCGCAGTTTGACGGCGAGGGTCTTGCCGCGGATGTTGAACCGATCGGGCCGGAACTTGACCGCCAGCACCACTTCGCGGATGTCGAAATCGCCGACCGTGAACGGGTTGCGATTCTCGAACATCCGCCGGGCGGCGGCATGCACCGTTTCCTCCTCGTGGCGCGCCTCGATGGTGACCAGGCTGCGGCTGTCATGGTGCTCGAACTTGACCAGACGCAGGCGAATATCGACGATGCCGTCCTGGGGATCGGTCGGAAAATCACGCTCGGTCATGAACACCGACAGATCATAGTGGCGCAATGGGATGCGCTTGCCCTCGATGGTCTGGTCGAGCAGAGCCGCGGCGAACAACTTGACGGGGTCTTCCCGTTTCAGCTTCTGCTGCGCCACCACCTCGATGATGCCGCTCGACGGCTCATAGGTGAAGGCCAGTTGGGAAGGTGGGCGCTCATCTCGCTTACGTGCGACCACACTAAGCCACGGTCAAGCCGCCACTGAAACCGGCTTGGCAGCCTGAGGCGTCGCGGGGATCGCCCCGCCATTGACTCTTCGGGCTTTCCGGCATATATCATAATCCGTCTACGTGTTCATTCATGCGACTCGGTGACACCTACTCGCTAGGCATCGGGGCGCCTGAGAGACCTGACGAACGATCGGAAAAATCGACATATGGGTCGTGATCTGATTTGCCGCGGCTGTGAAGGAACGAATAAACGTTAGACACTGGTTTCGTGAAAAAGGAGTAGCATATGCTACTCCTTTTTCACGTCAGATGTTCCCGTTCGGAAAAACGTCCAGGTGGCTCTGTCCGCTTGCCGTAAAGACTTGGCCGTGACAACTCGTGAAGTCGCCATAGACAGAAGTCGGATTGGAATCATCATCGACATTGTGATGTAAGCGCGGGTTGTAGGCGCGACCGAAGCGAAAGAGGCTATTGTGCTGACACTTTTCGTGGTGCGGCGGCACAGTTGTTTCGACAAAGGCATGCTCCTCTGGACCATATCGGAACCAGAGAGGTCTATCGTCCACAAAGTACACCTTCTTGTCGCGGGTTTTGGTCTTTGGCCTCCCACGATTACGTAGCTGCGCAACAAGTTCGTCGAGACGTTGACCGAAGCCCGGCAGCATTTTCTCATGCGTCATTCGCGCGCGCAGGAGTTGGAGGTCGTTGGCCCGGAATACGTCGAGCGGCAGCAGGAAAATGCGTTGCTGGTTGAAGCTGTCAAACCGCTGCGAATAGAAGGAAAAATGTCGGAGGATCGGCGCCAGCACCGAGCGAATGTAATTCTGGATAATCCTGCCATGCGGCTCCGGTAGAGAAGCAACAAAATAGGCGTCCTCGTAATCCGCCGCGAGGTGACGATAGTTTTGGTCGATCAGGAGGATCAGCCCGTCCGTACTTTCTGCCAGTCGCCGAAGCCACGCTCCGATCTCCCTCGGTGTGGAGTTCTGGTTAACCTCGAATATATGTGGGCTGAAGCGCGCGTTGCACAGATAGCCGTTGGCGGTAGCTTCAGGCGGAACAATCACATCCCGTTTACTCGACACGAAAGCGCGCAGGGCGGCATGCGCAGTCGCGATGGCAATGACAACCTTCATTGATCCCGCATGAGTTTCGTCAGGATTTTGATCGGAATTTGAATCTGGGCAGCATCAGCGTCGTCGAGTTCGGACACAAGTTCAAGGAAATTCATCACGATATAGTAACGCCTGCGCAAACCGCTGTGCCGTTCTGGGCGTAGGGCTACGGCCCCAGGCAACCCTGCCGGAACAGCCTGGGCAGTATAT
>CAUYTZ010000467.1:0-1786 GCA_963575695.1 uncultured Gammaproteobacteria bacterium
ATCGCCAATTTTGACCCCCACTGCCGCCGCCAGTTCGCCCCAGCCGGCCCGAGTGGTGGGAATTTGGGTGCTGATGCCGGTGTCGCGGGCAATATTGACCAGCGCCTGCTTAACGAAATGGGAAACCAGGCCGGGGTTGGCAAAGGCGTCAACGTCCTGATGCGCGGCCTGGATTACGAACGGCTGGTGCTGTCGGGTGGGCCGCTCGGCATCATGCAGGCCTGTATGGATGTGGTCGTGCCCTATATTCACGAGCGCAAGCAGTACGCGCCTTTCGAAAGCGAACTCAAGGGGGTGGATGCACGCATTTTGCTGGCGCAGGTGCCGGGCGGCATGCTTTCCAACATGGAAAGTCAGCTCAAGGAACAGGTCACCAACTGCTCTAATTTGGTGGCATAAAGCAGGATCGGAATGGTTTTCTTGCGCGCCAAGAACAGACCGATGGCGAGATTGGCGATTGCCGGGTCTTTGGCTGAATAGGCGGCTTCAAACGCCAGGGCGCGAATGATCGGATCGGTATGGCGTATGCCGGCTTCGATTGCGGCCAGACGCTGGGTGCGGTCACTGGCGGTGAAATCGCGACGCAGGTCGGCCAAGGTTTCAGCGCGCTGGGCCATTACCTTGCGTTCGGCAACCACCCGCTCGCCTTCGACCTTCAGCGTCCCAACCAGTTCCGTTAGCTGGGTTTCTTCCTTTTCGCGACGAGTCTTTTCCGCCTGTTGACGTTGCACGCCTTCTTGTTCCAGTTCGGCCAAAAGCTTGCTGGTGCGCTCATCCCCCTTGATCAGGAGTTGTCCGGGGAAGCGATCGAGGGGCTTGCCGATATTTTCCATGACTTCCCGGTTCTGAATTTCCAACCGGGCGACCTTATTTGTGCCGCGCGTGATGATACGAACGACACCGACCAGGGTTTTACTCAGTGCGGCGGGTGCGACTGGGCGGACCAGGGTGAACGGCCCTTCCTGCCGGTCGAGCAGGAAGGTGGCGGCGGCGAGTTCTATGGTGACGGTGAAATCGTGAGAGACATCCGGGGTCGCGCGTCGCTCTCCGGGATTGGTCGGTTGCAGGGAGACGCTTTTGATTTGCCACGGCGGCGGAATCTCATAACCTAGCGCTTCCCGGATTTGTTCCAGGGTGATCTCTTGCGCCCATGCGCCAGGGGGGGTAACGACCAGGGCGAGCGCGAGTGCGGCGAGCGCCAGCGATATCCTGCGGAATCCAAGCATGTACGCGCGCCTCTTTTCAGAAACCTGTTGCACAACGACTTATAGCCCATTGGCTTGTCACGGTAAATGGCTGGTGGCGAGCATTGGCTTGGTCAGCGGGCTCACCACTCCGGATCGTGGTATGATCGCAACACTTATGATCGCCAACCAGGCTCTTTGATCGGAGTTAGCGCTTATGACCGCACCAATCTGTCCGGCGGGGCGCCCCGCGGTCGTTCTCGCTTCCGGGTCGGCGACTCGGGCGCAAATTATGACCAGGGCTGGGGTGCCGATGATCGTGGATCGGCCCGAGGTTGATGAACCGGGGATACGAGCGGCTTGTCGGGCGGCGGGGGACAAGGTCGAGGCGTGTGCGGAGCTGTTGGCCCGGAGCAAGGCGCTGGCGGTCTGCGCGGCTCACCCCGGCCGGCTGGTGATCGGCAGGTGAACGCTCAATAACCGGTGGCGTTCAAGCCCGTTGCGGGACTGTCCGTTTCCGAATTAGGTCCGACAGGGAGGCCACGGTGCCAGGGTTGATGCCGAGGCGATCACCGAGATAGGCCCAGAAAGAGATCACGTTT
>CAUYTZ010000468.1:0-24711 GCA_963575695.1 uncultured Gammaproteobacteria bacterium
GGTGTTGAGTTGTGAGAGCGAAATCTTGATGCCGTAGGCGTGCAACTGATCGAGCAGCTTCGGCTCGGTGACATTGCACTCGTTGGATTGCGCCAGGATAAAGCGGATCAGGTTCGGCCCATAATGGCCGGTGAGGCCGACTATACGCCTTGTTTTCTCTCAGAAATACCTTCTCTATTTACCAATGGCACGTTGCCCATTGATGTGGCGTTGGTGCAGCTTTCTCCGCCAGCACGAATCCAGAGAAATTTCGCCAGTTTGTGTTTAATTCCAGTTTTTTGAAGCGGTATCAGGTAGACGAGGCGACAGCCGCCCGTTTACAGGCCGATGATGGTTGTCAACGCGCCCTGTTTTCACTGCAGGTGGGCCCCGGGGGGGGGCCACAGCCCGCCACTCACGCGTCGGGGTGGCGGGGGGGCGGCCGGCCCCGGCCCCATTTGCCTCCCCCGCTCCAGCCGTGGTTGCCGAACCGGAACCGACTCCGGAACCCGCTCCCGTGCAAATGGTCAGCGAACCCGTACCGGCCCCGACCCCGGCCCCGATCGAACCATCCGCTCCAGCGGTGGTTGCCGAACCGGAACCCGCTCCCGTGCAAATGGTCAGCGAACCCGTACCGGCCCCGGCCCCGGCCCCGCCCGCTCCAGCGGTGGTCGCGGTTGTGCCTATGTTTCCTGCGCCTGCGCCAATCGTTCACCCGCGTCCCACCGCCGTCAAACCAGAACGCGGCCTCGCGACACTCGGCCTCGGCTGCGTAGCGGGAGGAGGCATCGGGATCACGACCGAATTGACCGGCCTGTTCGCCTATGCTTTGCCGGTGGCGCGATCATCGCTGACTGCGGGCGCGGCCCTAGGCACGGTAGCGGTTGCCGGCTGCGCGGTGGGGGTTGTTCTGGCCCCCCTGTTCGGCAAATAACCATTCTCAATCTGGCTTTCGGTCTTCGAAAAGGGGGGAGAACTCCCCCCTGCCCCGATCACGACTTGGGGCGCAGATCAATCACGCGCTTGGCCTTACCGCCGGAACGCTCGATGGTATCGACATCGACCACCCGCACTGCGGCGTTGATGCCGATCATGCCCTTGATATGATGAGCCAAATCGCGAGCACAGGTGGCGCGGGTCTTGGCGTCGACGTTGGCCAGCTCCGGACGTAGCTCCACCACCACTTCAAGATCATCCAAGTGGCTGCGACGATGCAACTCCAGAACATAGTGTGCGGACAAGCGCTTATCGGCCAGCAGCAACTCTTCAATCTGTGACGGGAAGACATTGACGCCGCGAATGATCATCATGTCGTCGGAACGGCCGGTGATTCTTTCCATACGGCGCATGGTGCGCGCGGTCCCTGGCAACAGACGGGTCAAGTCGCGGGTGCGATAGCGGATGACCGGAAACGCTTCCTTGGTCAACGAGGTGAACACCAACTCGCCCAACTCACCGTCCGGCAACACCTCGCCGGTGGCCGGATCGATGATTTCGGGATAGAAATGGTCTTCCCAGATATGCAGCCCGTCCTTGGTTTCAATGCACTCGTTGGCCACACCCGGGCCGATCACCTCGGACAAGCCATAGATATCAATCGCCTGCATATCGAAGGTCTGTTCGATTTCGGTGCGCATAGCCTCGGTCCACGGCTCGGCACCATGGATGCCGACACGCAGTGAGCAGCTTCGCGGGTCAATGCCCTGGCGACGAAACTCGTCACCGATCGCCAGCATGTACGATGGCGTAACCATGATGATGTCGGGCTTGAAATCTTGAATCAACTTGACCTGACGTTCGGTCTGGCCGCCCGACAGCGGAATCACGGTGCAGCCCAGCCGCTCGGCACCGTAATGCGCGCCCAACCCGCCGGTAAACAGGCCATAACCATAGGCGACGTGGACGATATCGCCCGGACGACCGCCAGAAGCGCGAAGGCAGCGCGCGATCAGATCGGCCCAGGTATCAATGTCGCGCTTGGTGTAGCCAACCACGGTCGGCTTGCCGGTGGTGCCGCTGGAGGCGTGAATGCGCGCCACCTGCTCGCGCGGAACCGCGAACATGCCAAACGGGTAGTTCCGACGCAGATCCTGCTTGGTGGTAAACGGGAACTTAGCCAGATCGCTCAAATCTTTAAGGTCTTCCGGGTTAACGCCGAGTTCATCAAACCTGTGGCGGTAGTGGGAAACATTGTCGTAGGCATGGCGCAAGGACCAGCGCAGCCGTTTCACCTGAAGCGCCGCGATTTCATCGCGACTGGCGATTTCGATTGGCTCAATAATGCTTTTGGCCTGCATACTGCCCTTCACGACATCCCCCTCAGATTATGGCTTAACAACGACCAACCACTTGCCTTCGGGCCGTTTTGCCAGAGCGCTTAACAAATCACAACCGGATTCCCGGCCACACGGATGCAACCGTCCCAAGTAACGGTTTCAAAGGCCCTCGGCCTGTGGTGGGTCCAAGGCAAAGCCCTGGTCGCCGAAGGCATCAGGCTCGGACATTCCAGGCGAAGCCAGCCAAAATTGAATTGCCTTTGGCCGGTGGTGAGCGTCATGCTCTGGTCCAAGTTCCACCCCTTTCACCGCGAAAGTCAATCCATTGACCGTCGCTTCCCCGATGTTGCCGCCAACCGATCCGCCGTTCCTCAACGTTACCCGCTCGCTGACCGGTCGGCGTTGGCTGGGACGACTGGCCGACGATCGCCTGACTGCGGCGTTGACGCAAAGCCGTGGGCTGCCGGAGGTGGTTGGGCGGGTGCTGGCCGCGCGCGGCGTCGGCCTGGACACGGTGGACAGTTTCCTCACCCCGACTCTGCGTGATTTGCTTCCCGATCCCAATCACTTGCTGGACATGGAAGTTTTCGCCGATCGGTTGGCGCGCGCGGTGACCACCGGCGAGCAGGTGGTGATCTTCGGCGATTACGACGTGGACGGTGCCACCTCTGGGGCGCTGCTGGTCCGTTTCCTGCGTTTGGTCGGAGCGACCGAACCGTGGATCTATGTTCCCGACCGGGTGGCCGAAGGCTATGGCCCCAATGCTCCGGCGCTGCTGCGCTTACAGAGCCAGGGGGCCGGGCTGGTGGTGACGGTCGATTGCGGCACCTCGGCGTTCGAAGCGCTGGAAGCCGCCGCTGCCGCTGGGCTGGACGTGGTCGTGCTCGACCACCACACCGCTGAACCACGCCTGCCACCGGCTCGGGCGATCGTCAACCCCAACCGACTGGACGAAGACTCGCCCCACCGCACGCTGTGTGCCGCCGGAGTCACGTTTCTGGCCGCAATCGCCGTCAACCGCAAGTTGCGCTCTCAGGGCTGGTTTCGCCAGCGACCGGAACCGGATCTGATGGCGCTGCTCGATCTGGTCGCCCTGGGTACGGTGTGCGACGTTATGCCGCTGACCGGTCTTAACCGGGCCCTGGTCACTCAGGGGCTGAAAGTCATGGCCCGGCGCAACAACACCGGCCTAACCGCGCTGGCCGATCTGGCCGGGATCAAGGAAAAACCCACCGCCTATCATGCCGGCTTCGTGCTGGGTCCGCGCATCAACGCTGGCGGCCGAATCGGACGACCGGATCTCGGCACCCGGCTGCTGTCCAGCGATGACGCCACCGAAGCCGCCGAGATCGCCCAACAGCTCGACGCGCACAATGTCGAGCGCAAGGGGGTTGAAAGCGGGGTGCTGGAAGCGGCGCTGGCGCTGGTCGAACCCGGCCAAGCCGGCGGGCTGCTGTTTGTGGTCGGCGAGGGTTGGCACCCGGGCGTGATCGGCATCGTCGCCGCCCGGTTGATGGAACGGTATCACCGCCCAACCTGCGTCGTCAGCCGCAACGGCGGCGTCGGCAAGGGTTCCGGCCGTTCGGTACCGGGGATTGATTTGGGGGCAGCGGTGATCGCCGCTCGCCAAGCCGGCTTGCTGCTGGCCGGCGGCGGCCACCGTATGGCCGCAGGCTTTACCGTCGCCCTGGACCGGATCGAGGCCTTGCATCAGTTCTTGGACGAGCGAATCTCGGCGCAATTGGCCGAGGGTCCAGGCGCGATCGAGCCAACCTTAATGCTGGATGGGGCGTTGTCGGTTGGGGCCGCGACCACCGAATTGGTCGGCACGCTGGCCCGGCTGGCACCGTTCGGGGCCGGCAATGCCGAACCGCGTTTCGCGATCACCGATGCCCGACTGGTGCGGGCCGATGTCGTCGGCACGGCGCATGTTCGGTGCATCCTCAGCGGCGCCGGGGGCGGTCGGCTGAAGGCGATCGCCTTCCGCGCTGTGGAAACTGATTTGGGTCGGGCGTTGCTGACCACGGGCGGACGACCGCTGCATCTGGCCGGGCCGCTGCGCATCGATCGCTGGAACGGGGTGGAAAGCGTGCAGTTGTTGATCGACGACGCGGCAATACCTTGAGCGAAAGCGAAGCCCTCGAAACAATACGCGAACAGATCAGGAATCAGGCCCTGACTGAAGGCTTCGATGCGGTCGGCTTTGCCCGCGCCGAGGCACCGGGTACCGCCGCCGCCGATCTGGCCGAATACCTGGCCCAAGGTCTGCACGGCGACATGGGCTGGATGGCCGAAACCGCCGCTCGCCGCGGTTCACCCCAAGCACTGTGGCCGCAAGCGCGCACCGTGATCGCGCTCGGCCTCAGCTATGCCCCGCCGCGCCTGCCGCCGCTGCCGCCGGAACGCGGCCAAATTTCGGTCTATGCCCGTGGCCGCGACTATCACGACGTGGTCAAGAAGAAGCTAAAGGCGCTGGCCGGGTGGCTGTACCGCAGCTTTGGCCACGAGGTTAAAGTGTTCGTCGATACCGCACCGGTGATGGAAAAGCCGCTGGCCGTCGCCGCCGGCATCGGTTGGCAGGGCAAACACACCAACGTGGTTTCCCGCCACCACGGTTCATGGTTGTTTCTGGGGGAGATCTTCACCACGCTCGACCTGCCCACCGATTCGCCGCACCAGGATTTGTGCGGCCGCTGTCGGCGCTGTCTGGATGCTTGCCCAACCGCAGCCTTTATCGCCCCGCACCGACTGGATGCCCGCCGCTGCTTGTCGTATCTGACCATCGAGCATAAGGGGCCGCTGCCCGAAGAGTTTCGGGTAGCGATGGGCAACCGGATCTATGGCTGCGACGCGTGCATGGCTGCCTGCCCATGGAACCGTTTCGCCCGTACCGCCCGCGACTCCGCGCTGTGGCCCCGAGCCGAACTGACCGCGCCCCGCCTGATTGATCTAGCCCGGTTAAAGGAGGCCGACTTTCGCACGCTATTTGCCGGATCGCCGGTCAAGCGGGTCGGGCGCGACCGCTTCGTGCATCTGGTGCTGATCGCGCTGGCCAACAGCGGCGACCAAGCCGGAATAGAAGTCGCGCGGGAACATCTGGAAGATCCATCGCCGCTGATCCGTGAGGCGGCGCGGTGGGCGGCAGCCCAATCGTGTAAGCAACCTTGACTAGAAATCTTGACTAGAAATCTTGAAGATAATTCTTACTTTTAGACAGCAACGCCTGAATCATGCCGATGGTTTCTTCGATCAACTCCAGGGTGTGATCCAGTTCACCGGCGGTCTTATCGTCCAGCGCCTGTTCCATCAGCACGCTGTTGAAGAACTTTTGAGCCTCAGCGAAGTTGGCCTGTTCAAGACTCAAGACATCACGGGCAGTCAGCGAACCAGTCAGAGTCAAGGGCGGGTTACTAACAAACTCTCGACTGATTTCAGCAAAAATGGTCAGCGCCATCAGCTTGGCGCGCATGACCCAATTAGCCATATTCTCTGGCAATAAATCCTGAACCATCGGCATCCGATCTTGAATGGTGAAGATCAGGCCTTGAATTTCATTGTGCTTGTTACGGATCGAACAAAATTGATAAAATGTTCTCTGTGTATGTTGGTGGCGGTACTTTTCAAACGCGATAATGTCGTCTCTAAGCTTGCCAGACATCTGCCGAACAAGTGTCGCTTCTTTCGATTTCTGGTCGGCCGAGAAAACGACCATCACAAGGCCTTTCGTGCTGCTGTCATCCGTCGGCTCATTCCGCCGACTAATATGGAACTCTCAATCAGGCATCGCGTCGATAATTGGGGGCCTCGTTGGTAATTTGGATGTCATGAACGTGACTTTCACGCAAGCCCGCGTTGGTAATGCGCACGAAATTGCAGCCGGTCTGCATCTGGGCGATGTTGGCGCAGCCGGTGTAGCCCATCGCCGCACGCAGGCCGCCGATCAACTGATGAACCACCGCCGACACCGACCCCTTATAGGGCACCCGACCTTCCACACCCTCCGGCACCAGCTTCAGAGTTGACACCTCTTGCTGAAAATAGCGATCGGCCGAACCGCGGGCCATGGCCCCGACCGAGCCCATGCCGCGATAAGATTTATACGAACGGCCCTGATAGAGGATGATCTCGCCCGGGCTTTCGTCGGTACCGGCGAACAGGCTGCCGAGCATGACGCAATCGGCTCCGGCGGCGATGGCCTTGGCCAGATCGCCGGAAAACTTAACGCCGCCATCGGCGATCACCGGCACACCACGCTTGCGGCAGGCTTCAGCCGCATCCATGACCGCCGTCAACTGCGGCACCCCGACTCCGGCGACGATGCGGGTCGTACAAATCGAGCCAGGGCCGATGCCGACCTTGACCCCATCGGCCCCGGCATCGATCAGGGCCAGCGCGCCATCAGCGGTGGCAATATTGCCGGCAATGATTTCAGTCGAATTAGACAGCCGGCGTACCTCACGCAAGGTTTCAAGCACCTTCGACGAATGGCCGTGGGCGGTATCGACCACCAGGACATCGACTTCGGCATCGAACAGCGCCTCGGCTCGGGCGATGCCATTCTTGCCGGTCCCAATAGCTGCGGCCACCCGCAACCGACCTTTGTTGTCCTTGCTGGCCGTGGGATAAAGATGCGCCTGCTCAATATCCTTAACCGTGATCAAACCGATGCAGTGATAATCATCATCCACAACCAGCAGCTTTTCAATTCGGTGATGGTGCAGCAGACGTTTAGATTCGGCCTTGTCTACGCCTTCGCGAACCGTGATCAACCCTTCCTTGGTCATCAGTTCCTTGACCGGCTGGTCTGGGTCGGTGGCGAAGCGTACGTCGCGGTTGGTCAAAATCCCGACCAATTTGCCGGGACCACGGCGCTTAGTCGGCTTTTCCACCACCGGAATGCCGGAAATCTTGAATTCGACCATCAGCCGACGGGCGTCGGCCAGAGTCTTATCCGGAAAGATGGTGATCGGGTTAACCACCATGCCGGAAACGAAGCGCTTAACCCGTCGCACCTCTTCCGCCTGCCGTTCCGGCTCCAGATTGCGGTGGATCGTGCCGATGGCACCAGCCTGGGCCATACCGATCGCCAACGCGCTTTCGGTTACGGTATCCATTGCCGCCGAAATCAGGGGAATACCCAATTCGATGTTGCGGGTCAGGCGCGTGCGCGTGTCAACATCGGACGGCAGCACCAACGACTCCGCTGGAACCAACAGAACGTCGTCAAAAGTCAGGGCTTCCCGAAACTTGATGCCGCCAGCCATAGCAATGCCTCCCACAAAATCTGTTCCGCACTATACACGGCGCGACCGGTTTGAAAAGCCACCAGCGCTGACTCGGGGTCTGAAAGCACGCGGCGCGCCATACCAAGATCAATCTGCCGGGTCCAGGCGCAGCACCACGGCGTGGTTTGCATCGCTCACACCGTCGCCGCTGCTGCCAGCACTCGCCACCCGCTTCAATCGCGCCGACCAGCGCCGGCCGTCAGCGGTGGTCAGCGGCGCGGTTACCGCCGCCGTCCCTTGATCGCCGCCAACCGCCGCCCAGATGATCCCCATTTTTAACTCCAGTGCGGCGAGAGCTTGGTTGCCGACCATGATCGCGCCGCTTCCATCCAGTACGGCTGCGGGCACGTCGATCAAGCCCAACACGGCCTTGATCACCGCCCCCCGCTGCCCGGCCAGTTGCTCGCTACTCCGACAGCGACTTTGCAAAACCTGGAGATCCCGCCATGAACGCAACGCGGAGTAAATGCAGGTGACCATTTGGCGACGGGTTAGTTCGGCCTTGGCCTTATAATCGTTGATGTCGTAATCGGCGAACACCCGTTCTTCGGGGCCTTGTCCGGGCTGGCCGGTACGCAAGATGATCCGCACATTGGCATTGCCCAGATCGTCGCGGATGGTTCGAACCAGATCCAGCCCGGCACTTTCGGTTTCCATAACCACGTCGAGCAAAATAACCGCGATGTCTTCGCGCGCAACCAGCACTTGCAGCGCCTCGGCTGCGGAATAGGCGCTCAACATCTCCACTTCGTGCTGGTCAAAACGCACCCCACGCAAAGCCATCCGGGTCACGTCGTGAATCGCTGGTTCGTCATCGACAATCAGCAGCGCATAGCTGGCGGGCACACTAAGAACCGCGTCGTCGTCGTCGATCAGGAAATCGTCTTCGTCCATTGCCGCCTTCGGCGTGTGCTGCCCCGGACCATCCGGATACCAGACTGTCAATCCCTAGGTTAGGCCTAGGTTAGCGACCTGTTGCCCGAGAGGCAAGGCATCCGCCACGGTCAGGCATACCGCTCCGCCTCGGGTGAAAATCACTTGGGGCCATCACCCGCTTAGTTTGCCACAGCAAGACTAGCCTTACCGTGCAGGTTTTCTTCCAGCGCCGCATACAACTCGCCGGCTTCGACCGGCTTATGCAACAGGCACAGGCCATGATCGGTGGCTTCGCGCAGCCATTCCGGCGCCGTATCACCCGTGATCAGAATGCCGGGAATTTGACGATTGAAACGCTGACGGAAATGCTGAACGATTTCCGCACCATTACAGATGCCGCGCAGTCGGTAATCGGCGATGATGATATCTGGCTGTTGCTTCTGGCCTTCCAACAGAGTCACCGCCTCCAGCGCGGTCCGGGCCGAAAGCACGGTATGGCCCCAGCCTTCGATGACCATGCGCAGCCCCTTCAACACCGAAGCTTCGTCGTCGATCACAAACACCAGACACCTGCCGGCGGTCACGCGCGCCACCGCCCGCCCTTCGGGGTGCAACGGCAACACATTGGGGGTGATCTTTTTGAAGCTGACCAGCGGTACGTCAATGGCAATGCTGGTTCCATGCCCCTCTTTCGAGCGCAGGATGACCGGACAGTGCAGCAGGTGCGATAGCCGGTCCACGATCGCCAAACCCAGACCGAGGCCCTTGTTGCGGTCGCGCTCTACATTGGCGACCTGGAAGAATTCAGTGAAAATCTTGCTGTATTGGTGTTCCGCGATGCCGATGCCGGTATCGAGGACTTGGATACGCAACTTGCGACCACGCCGCCGGCAGCCGATGACCAGATGCCCCTGGCTGGTGTAGCGAACCGAATTGGACAGGAAGTTCTGGAGGATCTGGTAAAGCAGGATCGGATCGGTTCTGACCACCGCCGAGGTCGGAACCATGTGCAATGTCAGTTCTTTTTGCTCGGCCTGGGGGGTAAAATCAGTCGCCAGCCGCTCCAACACGGTTGACAGCGAAAACGTGGTTTCATGGGGAATCACGGTCCCGGCATCCAGCCGCGAAACATCCAGCAGCGCATCCAGCAACATGGTCAGGGCATCCACCGATCCCTTCATGTCGTTGAGCAGCGCCGAGGCCGGGGCCCCGGAAATCTTGTTCGCCAGCGCCGAGGTGAACAAGGTCAGGGCCTGCACCGGCTGGCGAAGATCATGGCTGGCTGCGGCCAGAAACCGCGATTGGGCAACCTTGGCGTTCTCGGCCTGCTCCTTGGCTGTGCGCAACGCCTCTTCGCTGCGCTTGCGGTCGGTGATGTCGCGCACGATGCCAGTGAAAATGCGTCTGTCGCCGACCGGAGCCTCCCCCACCGCAAGATCCATTGGGAAGGTCGAACCATCCTTGCGCAAGCCCAGAACCTCGCGGCCAATGCCGATGGTCCGGCGCTCGCCGGTGGTAAGGTAGCGCTGCAAATGGGCATCGTGGGCGCTGCGGTACGGTTCCGGCATGAGCATACTGACGTTGCGACCGATGATCTCCCCCGGCCGATAGCCGAAAATGCGCTGGGTGGCAGGGTTGACGGTGAGAATTCGGCCGCGCTCGTCGATCGTGATCACGCCGTCCACCGCCGCACTCAGAATGGCGATGGCCATACTCTGATCAAATCGCATCCCTTGGTTTAGGCTACGGACCCGCCACGCCAGACGAAGGCAAAGCGCGGCCAGGGCGAAAAAACTAACCGCGGCTGCACTATAAAGCCCTATTTCCATTGCCCATATTCCTCGCCAGACCAAACATCTCGATTTTACAGATTCCCGACGCTGGAAACGGGAGCCGTGGGTAGCAGAGTGCGACAATTTGCCACAAAGACATTAAGAATTCACCCTCATCAACAATCTGTTTACCGATTTTGCTGCGGTGCGTCAATTTGGCTCATATGCAACCCAGGTCCGATCTGCGAGACTGCCGGAAGCGGTTGCATGGTATTAAGTTATGTCCCGGTAGAAATGAGTCTAGGGGCTGGGTGAAGCCCTGGTGACGGGCCTAGGGCGAAGCCCTGGTGGCGGGCCTAGGGCGAAGCCCTGGTGACGAGTTGCCATATTTTGATGTTACGGGTACCGCATGTCCGCCCCGATCGATTCCGATTCGCCCGCCCCCTCCCCTCCCAACCGACGTGGCAATCTGGCGACGGGGGTAGAGGTCATTCGCGGCCATCTCAAGACCTTGCCCGGCACCCCCGGCGTCTATCGCATGCTCAACACCGAAGGCGAGGCGCTCTACGTCGGCAAGGCTAAGAGCCTGCGCAAACGGGTGGTGGCCTATACCCATCCCGAGCGACTGCCGATTCGCCTGCAACGAATGATCGCCGAAACCCGAACCATGGAATTCATGACCACCAACAGCGAAGTCGAAGCGCTGTTGCTGGAAGCCAACCTGATCAAGCGCCTAAAACCACGCTATAATGTGCTGTTGCGCGACGATAAAAGCTTCGCCCACATCATGATCACCGGCGACCACGCCTTTCCACGTCTGGTTAAGCACCGTGGCGCGCGCGAAAAGGGTGCCGACATGTTCGGCCCCTTTGCTTCGGCCGGAGCGGTCAACCGCACCATCACCGCTTTGCTGCGCGCCTTTTTGCTACGCAACTGTTCCGACAGCATGTTCGCCAGCCGTACCCGGCCGTGCCTGCAATACCAAATCAAGCGCTGCACCGCCCCCTGCGTCGGTCGGATCAGCGTCGAGGACTACGCCCAGCAGGTCGCGGCGGCGCGGGCGTTTCTGTCCGGCAAAGGCCCCAGCGTTCAGGCTGATTTCACCCAACGGATGATAGCGGCCAGCGAGTCGCTGGATTATGAAACCGCAGCGCGCTGGCGTGACCGAGTCCGATCGCTGACCGCGATTCAGGCTCACCAGGATATCAACCTGGCTGGGATCGACGACGCCGACGTGATCGCCGCCTGGCAAGAAGAAGGCCACACCTGCATTCAGGTCTTTTTCTTCCGCAATGGTTCGAATTATGGCAACCGCGCCTATTTCCCGAGCCATGACCGCCAAATCGAAACCGCCGAGGTTCTGGGCTCGTTCCTGGTCCAATTCTACGACAACAAGCCGCCGCCGCCGCTGATTCTGCTCAGTCACGAGGTGCCGGAACACGAACTGATCGCCGAGGCGCTCAGTCTGTCGGCCGGACGCGCGGTGGAAGTGGCGACACCCAAGCGCGGCGACAAACGCCGGCCGGTCGAGCACGCACTCCAAAACGCGCGCGAGGCCCTGGCCCGTCGGCGGGCGGAAAGCTCGACTCAGGCCCGGTTGCTGGTCGGAGTCGCGGCCGCGTTCGATCTGGAGCAGCCGCCGCAACGAATCGAAGTCTATGACAACAGCCACATTCAGGGCGCACACGCGGTCGGAGCGATGATCGTCGCCGGGCCGGACGGGTTGATCAAGAACGCCTATCGCAAGTTCAACATCCGGAACACGGCGGTCGCCGGCGACGACTTCGGCATGATGCGCGAGGTCTTGAGTCGTCGTTTCGCTCGGCTCGGCCCGGCGGAAACCACGTCCCCAGCGGAAACCGCGTCCGACAAATCTCAAGCCGTGGAAGCCGGCGACGATGACGAAACCGCCGCCGTCACTCGGCCGGATCTGCTGTTGATCGACGGCGGTCAGGGCCAATTAACCGCCGCGCTAGATATGCTGGCTGAACACGGCATCGACGACATCGCCGTGGTCGGGATCGCCAAAGGACCGGACCGCGACGCCGGCAAGGAGCGGTTCTTCATCGCCGGCCGCGAGCCGTTCTCACTGCCGGCGGGGGATCCGGTCCTCTACTATCTGCAACGATTGCGCGACGAGGCCCACCGCTTCGCCATCGGGGCCCACCGCGCCAAACGGGCCAAAGCGATCAGCAGCACCGGCCTGGACGAGGTGCCCGGCATCGGCCCAACCCGACGCAAAGCCTTGATGCTTTATTTCGGTTCGGCGCGCGCGGTCGCCGCCGCCGCGCTGTCGGATTTGGAAGCGGTGCCCGGGATCTCCAAGGCCATAGCCATGAAAATTCACAATCACTTTCAGGGATGATCTACGGTCGGCCGAGGGCGACCAGGGCTAATCTGCATGTTCGCCTTCGGCGACCAGGGCACCGACCCGCGCTCTTGACGAAGACCGGGACAGGGGCCCATTACCTCGCTTGCCGCACCTCTTGGGGAATACCAATGATCGATCACCACAGCGCCCTCATCTACACCATGGTTCTGGTATCGGCCGCCGACGCCAACATGAGCGACGAAGAGCTGAACACCATCAGTGAAAACGTGCGCTATCTGCCGATCTTTACCGGCTTCGACCTGAAACGGCTGCCCGAGATCACCGAAGAATGCATGAAAATTCTGGGCGACCCCGACGGCCTGAATAAGGCGCTGGCCACGATCAAAGCCAAACTGCCGAACAAGTTGCGCGAAACCGCCTATGCTGTAGCCTGCGACATCGTCGCTTCCGATCGACATGCCACCCAAGAAGAGTTGCGTTTGCTGGAGATGCTGCGCCACAAACTGGAAATTGATCATTTGTGCGCGGCGGCGATCGAGCGCGGGGCCCGGGCGCGGCACATGACCATCTAATACTGGCATTCTCACCAGACCAGGGCTTTGCCCTGGACCCACTTGATTTGGGACGGAACTCCCTGGCTTCCTATCCCCTCAACCATCCCCTGGCCCGCGCCCTGGCCCGCGCCCTGGCCGACCATCAGGCCGGGCGACTGAATGAAGCTGCGGCCGGCTATCGTACCGTGCTCGCCGCCGTGCCCGATCATCCCGACGCCCTTCATCTGCTCGGGCTGGTCCACTGCCACAGCGGCGGGTTTGCGACTGGGTTGCCGCTGCTGCGCCGCGCGGTAACGGCGGCTCCGAACAACCTCGATTTCCGGCATGATCTGGCCCTGGCCCTGCGCCAGTCCGGAGCGCTTGCGGATGCCGCTCACGCCTATGCCGCAGTGCTAAAACACCAACCGGATAACTTGCGCGCGTTGACCGGTCTGTTTGCGGCGCTAACCGAACTTGGCCGTAACGACCAAGCCCTAACCTGCCTACGCACCACCATTGCTACCCATCCCGACCACGCCCCGGCTCAAGTCAATCTGGGTAATCTGTTGCTTGAACGCGGCCGGACCGAGGAAGCGATCGCCGCCTATCGCCGCGCGCTGGCGCTGCAACCAGAGCTAATCCCGGCTTGGATCAATCTCGGCTACACATTACGCGACCAAGACCGCTTGAACGAGGCGGTAACTTGCCTGGAAACCGCGCTGGACTTGGGACTCGATGATGGGGGGCTGGTCCTGGGTGAGTTGGTCCATCTGGCCCTACGCGCCTGTGACTGGGGGCGGCTAGAGCGGCTAGAGCCGGCATTGCTGGCCACGGTGCGCCATCATCCGCGCTGTGCGGTCAATCCGTTTCTAACCCTGCTGCTGCCGGGAGCGACCGCCGCCGACCAGCGGCACGCCGCCCGCACTTGCGCCGCAGGGATCGCCGCCCAGACGAAGCCATCGTTGCCACCACCACACCCAACCCTGGCACCCCCAACCCCGGCACCCCCAACCCTGGCCGAGCACAAGCGGAAACTGCGGCTGTGCTACCTCTCGGCCGATTTTCACCGCCATCCCACCGCCGACCTTACCGCCGAGGTATTCGAACTGCACGACCGCAGCCGGTTTGAAGTCATCGCCGGTTCGCTGGGGCCGAACGACGACAGCGCCATGCGCCGACGGCTGGAGGCCGGCTTCGACCGCTTCCTCGACCTCTCCGCCCTGTCCGATGACGAGGCCACAACCTGCCTGCGCGCGGAACACCTTGATATCCTGGTTGATCTCAAGGGCTATACCACCAATTGCCGGCCGGGCATCCTGGCCCGGCGACCGGCACCGGTTCAAGTTAACTGGCTGGGTTATCCCGGAACCATGGGGGCACCATTCATTGATTACCTGATCGGCGATCCGGTGGTTACGCCCGCCGAGTGCCGGGACGCGTTCGACGAAACCCTGGTCCTGCTGCCCGATTGTTACCAGCCCAACGACCGCCGGCGCGAGATCGCACCGGTTACGCCGCCGCGGGAGGCACTGGGCTTGCCGGAAACTGGATTTGTGTTCTGCGTCTTCAACAATGCGGTTAAATTCACCCGGCCGCTGTTCCGCTTGTGGCTGGAGGTGGTGCGCACGGTACCAGGAGCGGTGCTGTGGCTGCTCGACCCCGGACCGACCGCAACCGCCAACCTGCGCCGCGAGGCCGTTGATGCCGGAGTCGATCCCGGCCGGATGGTGTTTCGTCCGCGCATGGCCCCGGCCGACTATCGCGCCTGCTTCCGCGCCGCCGATTTGTTCCTCGACAGCGCGCCCTATAATGCCCACACCACCGCCAGCGATGCGCTGTGGGCCGGATTGCCGGTAGTGACCCGCCCGGGGGAAACCATGGCCTCTCGGGTGGCGGCCAGCCTGTTGCACGCGGTCCGACTGCCTGAATTGATTTGCCCCGACTGGATCGCCTATCGCGCCCTGGCACTGGAACTGGCCCGCGATCCGGCCCAACTGGCGGCACTGCGTCACCATCTGGTCTCCAACCGCAACCACTTACCACTGTTCGACAGCCCGCGCTTCGTCACTCATCTTGAGCAGGCCTACCAAGCAATGTGCCGAGGGCGATAAAAATCTATTCCCGGTTCCGTTCGCAGTGCCGCTTGAGAGATCTTATATGTAAAGAGGAGGCACCAAGCATGTTACGCTGGCAGACGTGTCGGAATTTAGTCTCACGTCGGTGAAGGGGCGTCGGGGTCATGTCTGGAATCGTTCATCATAATCCAGGTGTTCACCACCCGGGCCATCGCTTTCCGGATCATCCGCATCCGGGACATCAGCGGCTTGACGGCTATCCGCCGGTGGACCGCTTCGCCGAGGGTCATTTCGCCGAGGGTCATTTCGTCGAGGGTCATCGTGAGCCGCCTCCGCCCCAGCGAGAACCGATCGCCTGGGGAACGGTGTTTTGGGCGATTCTGTCGCTGCTGATGGCGGTGGGGTTCATCTATTGGCTCGATCAATACGATCACGCGCAGCCCAACCGAATGAGAATTGGGAGTGATCCCAATTATGTTTACGATGAAAATCTTGCAGGCCAGGATTTCCGGCCCAATCGTACCCAGCCGACCATCAACTGGGGCGGGAAGCGTCTGAACTGATCGGTCTCGCCTCTGGCGGGGGTGTCGGGGTGGGGGCCGCCTTAAAGCCAAAATCAGAACTCCTGCAAGGCAAGGCTTGACGTTTCCTATGCCAGGAGCTACGATCCTTGATGGATTTCTCGTGATCGCGCGGTGCGCTTGCTTTTTTCTAAGCGGGTGCTATGTCTTGAGATAATTCAATGTTGAATTTTCGCCGCTTCTGATGCGCGTGGCAGCGGCGGCAAACAGTGAAGCGTTCCCGGTCGGTTTGGCCTTTGATGGGGACGCGGAAGGATTCCATCATCGTGACTAGTCCTACGTTTTCTGAGCTCGGCTTGTCCGAGCCGCTTTGCCGTGACCTGCACAAGGAGAACTATCTTACCCCAACCCCGATTCAGGCTCAGGCGATTCCGCCGCTTCTGGCCGGACGTGATCTGATCGGCGTCGCCCAGACGGGCACCGGCAAGACTGCCGCTTTCGCCCTGCCGACCTTGCAGCGGCTATGCGAGCAGCGCGAGCACCCCACGCCCGGGTCAACCCGGTCCTTGATTCTGGTGCCGACGCGGGAGTTGGCAATTCAAGTTGCCGAAGCATTCAGGGTCTATGGCCGCAACCTACCGCTGCGCTTGACCACGATTTTCGGTGGCGTCGGTCAGGTACCGCAGGTTAAAGCGATGTCGCGCGGGGTGGATATTCTGGTTGCCACACCGGGCCGGCTGCTCGATTTGATCAATCAGCGCCAGGTGCGGCTTGATCGAGTGACGCATTTGATTCTGGACGAAGCCGATCGCATGCTCGACATGGGCTTCATCCGCGACATCCGCAAAATCGTCAGCCTGATCCCTAAGAAGCGCCAATCGCTGCTGTTTTCGGCCACGATGCCGCCGGATATCGCCGCTCTGGCTGCGGATATGCTGATCGATCCGATCCGGATCGAAGTCTCGCCGAAGACAATCACCGTCGATCTCATCGACCAGCGGGTTTATTACGTCGATGCTGGCAACAAGCGGGCGCTGCTGAATAAGCTGTTGCTGAACCCGGAACTGGCCCGAGTGATCGTGTTTACCCGCACCAAGCACGGTGCGAATCGGGTTGCCGAGCAACTGGATAAAGCCGGGGTGATCGCTGAGGCGTTGCACGGCAACAAGTCGCAAGGGGCGCGGCAACGGGCGTTGGAAAATTTCCGTTCCGGCGGTGCCCGAGTGCTGGTCGCCACTGACATTGCCGCACGCGGTCTCGATGTCGATGATGTCACCCATGTCATCAACTACGAGTTGCCGAACATTCCGGAAAGCTACGTCCACCGAGTCGGGCGGACGGCGCGCGCGGGGGCAAGCGGAATTGCGTTTTCGTTCTGTGATCCTTCGGAGCGCGGTTTTTTGCGTGATATCGAGCGCTTGACCAAGCGGCCGCTGATCGTGGCGGAACATCCGGGCTTTTCCAGTTCGGCTGAGGCTTCGGGGCCAGGTGGTTATTCGGCGCGTCCGGTGCGGCGTCCGCCGGTGCCCGTCGGGCCAGCGCAAGCCCAGCGGCACCGGCCAACCGCGTCCGCAGCGGCACGGTCCGGGGTCCGTCATCACTAAAGTTAGTAGAGCTTATTACGTTCCGTCCTAAATGAAGGGGATCCAGGGGCACCCCCCCTGGACCGCCCTGAAGGCAGGGGCCCATGTCTTACGCTTCCGAAGCCGCCGCCACACGCACCGCTGCCAAACAGCGAGATGAAAGTTTGGCTTCAATCGCAATCGGAGCCAGTATGCTTTCGGCCGCGTTGCGGCAACTGCACAAGGAAGACGCAAAACTAGCCCGCATGGCGCTTGGCATCGGCCCACGCTTGCAGGCCGATGAACAGGAAGTGGGCCGATATCTGGCCGAAATGCTGGGCGGCTTCCTACCGGCGGAACGGTATCCGTCCCCGGTCGAGGGCGTGCGCCCGCTTCAATCCCGAGTGGCTGATGGCCCCACGGTTGCCTCTTGGGCGGCGATCGATTAGCGCCTTGATTGGGCTGCCGCCCAATCGCGTCTTAATGACTCTGCGGATACTCTACGCCGGTAAAGTACAGACCATCCGGCGGCGCGGTTGGCCCACCGCGACTGCGATCGCGTGCTTCCAACGCCACCTGGACATCATCGGCAGACCAACTGCCGCGCCCGACCAGGGCCAAAGTGCCGACCATGTTGCGCACCTGGTGGTGCAAAAAAGAACGTGCCCCAGCGACAATCGTAATCGCCTCACCCGTCCGGCTGACTTCCAACCGCTCCAGGGATTTGACCGGCGATTTGCCCTGACATGCCGAGGCACGAAACGTGGAGAAATCATGCCGCCCGATCAACCGTCGAGCCGCTTCGTGCATCGCCACGGCATCGAGCGGATAGGGAATGTGCCAGGCGCGGCCGGTTTCCAGCGCCAAGGGCGTGCAACGGTTGATGATCCGATACAGGTAGCTGCGACCGAGCGCTGAGAAGCGGGCATGGAAGTCATCCGCCACCGACTCGACCAACAACACGGCAACCGGCCATGGTCGCAGGTAGAAGTTCAGCGCATTGCGTACCACGTCGGCGGTGGTCGGTTTATCGAGATCAAAATGGGCCACCTGAGCCAAGGCATGGACTCGGGCGTCGGTGCGGCCAGCGCCTTGCACCGTAACCGTGGCCCCAGAGAAGCGCAACACCGCCTGCTCCAAGGCCAACTGGACCGAAGGGCCGTTAGCCTGACGTTGCCAGCCAACGAACGGACGGCCATCATATTCCAGAGTCAGTTTCCAGCGCGGCATGGATGGCTCTCCATCCAAATAAAGTGGGTCCAGGAGTCTCGATTGGGCTGCCGCCCAATCGCGTCAGCGATACATTTTCAGCCTCTCGGCTACGCACGCCGCCGCCGCTGCTCGGCCGAGAGCATGACCACGCGCACCGTCTCATCCCATTCAACAAAATTGGACACGTCTTCGAATCGTACCCAGCGGGCCTCGGTGGCGTCATCCGCCGCCCGCACCTCACCAGAACGGCACTCGGCAGCAATCTCGATCAGCGTATAGTGAAACTGAACCACGCCGCGCCGGTCGCGGGTGATGCCATCCACCGCCGTGATCACGGCATAGGGTGCCACAACAACGCCGGTTTCCTCCAGCACTTCTCGCGCCGCCGCCTCAAACAGCGTCTCGCCCAGCGCCTGGGCTCCGCCCGGCAACCCCCACTGACCAACCCGTGGCGGATTAGCCCGGCGCACCAGCAAGATTTCATCACCCTGCCAAACCACCACCCCAACCCCGACCCACGGCCGGTTGGGATATTCGCGCCGCAACGGCATACCCACCACCAATAGCTAAAGACAGTGATTGCTATCGAATAGAAACGGGGGGCCTGCTGAGGCAAGCCCCCCGCTTATAATAGTAGGCAGATACTAGTACATTACCTGACCGCCATTGATCGAGAACGTCGCGCCATTGATGAAGCCGGCGTCTTCCGCAGCCAGGAACACCACGGTACGGGCGATTTCGCTCGGATCGCCCAAACGGCCGGTCGGGATCTTGGCAACGATGGTCTTAAGGATTTCCGGAGCAATCTTGGCGACCATTTCGGTGCCGATATAGCCCGGGCAGATGGCGTTAGAGGTGATGCCCTTGGCCGCGCCTTCGTGGGCCACCGCCTTGGTAAAGCCGAGCGCACCAGCCTTGGCCGCCGAATAGTTGGTCTGGCCGAACTGACCGACGATGCCGTTGATCGAGCTGATGTTGATGATGCGGCCGAAACCACGCTCGCGCATGCTCTCGATCACATTACGCACGGTGTTGAACATGGAATTCAGGTTAACGTTAATCACCAGATTCCAGTTCTCGGCGGTCATCTTGTGCAACGGCGCATCACGGGTGATCCCGGCATTGTTGACCACGATTTCGATCGGGCCATGTTCGGCGACGATCTTGGCAATGCCTTCCTTGGTGGCATTGAAGTCGCTAACGTCAAACAGGGCATGGGGAATGCCGGTCTTTTCAGTGAATTCCTTGGCCGGGCCTTCGGCCACGTCATTTGCGACCACGTTATAGCCGGCGTTCTTCAGAGCCTGAGAAATCGCAGCGCCGATGCCGCGGGTGCCACCAGTAACCAATGCCAAACGAGCCATGGACTATTTCCTTCCGAATGAGGCTGGATGAGGTCGAAGGGTATGGGAATAAGCGGTACGAAACTTGACCGGACTCAATCGAGCCGGAAACAGCCAGGGGGAAGCCTGAATCCTCCCCCTGGTATCAGCGAATGTCTTAGTCGCGGGCGAGACACATGGCGATGCCCATGCCGCCGCCGATGCACAGCGTTACCAAACCCTTCTTGGCATTGCGCCGCTGCATTTCATGCAACAGGGAGACCAACACGCGCGCACCTGAAGCGCCGATCGGATGGCCCATCGCGATCGCACCGCCATTGACGTTGACCTTGGACAGATCCCAGCCCATACCGCGATTAACCGAAATCGCCTGAGCGGCGAAGGCTTCGTTGGCCTCGATCAGATCGAGATCTTCATGCTTCCAGCCGGCCTTCTTCAGCGCCAGCATGCTGGCCGGAATCGGGCCGGTCCCCATGATCGCCGGATCGACGCCGGCGGTAGCCCAAGAAACGATCCGCGCCAGCGGGGTCAGACCACGCTTCACCGCATTTGCAGCCGTCATCAACGCAACCAGCGCAGCGCCGTCGTTGATACCCGAGGCATTGCCAGCGGTAACGGTGCCGTTTTTATCGAACGCCGGGCGCAGCTTGCCCAGGCTTTCAACGGTGACGCCGTCCTTGGGATGCTCATCCGTATCGAAAATCACATCGCCCTTACGGCCCTTAATAACAAACGGGAGGATTTCTTCTTTGAGCTTGCCGGCCTTGATCGCTGCCACCGCCTTTTGCTGTGAAGCGGCAGCGAATTCGTCCTGCTCCTGGCGCGTGATCCCAAACTTGGTCGCGATATTTTCAGCGGTGACGCCCATGTGATAGCCCTTGAAGGCATCAAGCAGACCATCACGCAGCATGGTATCGAGAAATTCAACGCTGCCCATCTTGGTGCCGTTGCGCAGATGCGCAACGTGCGGTGCCTGACTCATGCTTTCATGACCACCGGCCAAAATCACATCCACATCACCGGCCTTGATCGCCTGCATCCCCAGCGCAACCGCGCGCAAGCCGGAGCCACACAACTGGTTGATGCCGAAAGCGGTCTTTTCAACCGGGATGCCCGCGTTCACCGCCGCCTGCCGGGCCGGGTTCTGGCCGGTGTTGCCGGTCAGGATCTGGCCCAAAATAACTTCGTCCACTTCACCGGCTTCCAGCTTGGCGCGCTTCAGCACCTCCTGAATCACCACTTCGCTCAGCTTATGAGCCGGAACTGCGGCCAAAGCGCCATTGAAAGTGCCGACAGCAGTGCGCGCAGCCCCGGTAATAACCACTTCGCTCATAGTGACGCTCCTCACGACCGATGGTTGGTTTTATTGTTCTAACGAAAGGGTGGTGTCTGAAAAGACGGGCCACCTTACGAGCCGTTCCGCCCCGATGCAAGCCTCGCCGTAACAACCTCACAACCGGCATGCATCCACCGTATGCCGACAAGGCAACGATTGACGACCCCACACGCGCCAGGACACCGTCTGCGGTCTCAAGCCTCACCGCCCCCGGTCCGCGGAATCCGAATTTCCCTGTGAACGGAAACACTGAGCAGAAGACCAATCCCAATCATCAAGGTTAGCATCGCCGTGCCGCCATAAGAGACCAAAGGCAGGGGTATGCCAACAACTGGAATCAAGCCCATGACCATGGCGACATTGACGAACACGTAAAGAAAAAAGGTCGTGGTCATGCCAATCCCAACCAAACGGCCAAACTGGTTGTGACAACTAAGCGTAATCATGATTCCATAAATAAATACAAAAAGATAAAGCATCAACAACGTCGCCGCTCCGATCAACCCGAACTCTTCAGCCAGAACCACAAAAATAAAATCAGTATGCTTTTCAGGCAGAAACATAAGCTGGCTCTGAGATCCCATCATGAAACCTTTGCCGAAAATCCCCCCTGAACCAAGGGCGATCTTCGATTGGATAATGTTGTAGCCCGCACCAAGCGGATCATTTCCAGGGTCCAGAAAGGTGAACACGCGCTCTTTCTGATAGTCATGCAAGAATTTCCAGCCAATCGGCACTGCCACCAACCCGCCGCAGATGGCCAAGAGGAACTTCCACAATCTGACCCCGGATGAAAAGAAGATCGCACCGCTGCCCGCGATCAGCAACAGCGCGGTCCCCAGATTGGGTTGCAGCAAAACCAAGCCAACCGGCAGGAATACCAGCCCCAACGGCGGGACAAGAACCAGCGGCCGCGCGATCTGTTCTAGAGTCAAGCCATGGAAATACCGGGCCAATGCCAGAACCAACGCCGGCTTCATCAGTTCCGACGGCTGTAGCACGAAGAAACCAAGATCGATCCAGCGTTGCGCGCCCATACCGATCTGCCCCATGACTTCGACCGCCAACAACAGCAACAGCATCGCCGTATAGATGGCGTAAGCGAAACGCAGCCAGATGCGGATATCGATCAAGGCGATGATCAGCATGATCCAGAACGCGGGCACGAATCGCACCGCTTGGCGCATTGCCCACGGCTCCCACCGTCCTCCGGCGGCGGAATACAGCATCGCAACCCCGACCCCACTAATCAGGCAGACCAGCAGCACCAGCCCCCAATTGATCATCCACACCTTGTCCGCCAGGGACAACAGCGGACGTTGCGGGGAAAGCTCAGCGGTCATGGCGGTCAGTCCGGTTGTGGAAAGGTGGAACCCAGGGGCAAAGCCCCTGGTCGCCGAAGGCAAATCAGCCGCCGGTCCGTGCCGGAGCTTCCGCCGGCACCGTAGCACCATCCTGGACCCGCCCCGGCACCACCTTCACCCGCGTTCCAACATCGACCATACTGAACAGTTCCCGAATATCGCTGGCGAGCATACGATAACAACCCGATGACGAGGCATGGCCGACAGACTCCGGCTTGTTGGTGCCATGGATGCGGATGTATGCCCAGCCCAGATCCAGCGCGTACAACCCCATCGGGTTGTGTGGCCCAGGACCGACCACCGACGGCAGCGTCGGATCTCGCCGCCGCATATCCGGCGTCGGCCGCCATGCCGGATGCCGCCGCTTACGCACGACCTCGGTCTCACCAAACACAATCAATGACGCATGACGGCCGATACCGACCGGAAACGACAGCTCTCTGCCATCGGGAGTGGTATAATACAATTTCCGATCGGCAACGCTGATCACAATATGGTCGGCGCGCGGCGTGGTATGGTCGGCGCGCGGCGTGGTTGCGTTCGGAATGACCGGCAACACGTCATGAACACCTTCACGCGCCTTTTTCTCCGCATGTTCGGCAACGGAATTGCGCTCCCGCTCGGACGGATCGACGGTGTGCCCGAGTCCCGATGCCAACCGGATTGGACCGCAGTCTTCAGTCTGCCGCTTCAGCCGCTCACAAATCCGCAGCAAGGCCGCGTCATCGTCGCCACGAACCGCCAGAACCTGGCGAGCGCGCCCACCGGTTTCGTCCCTGGGCGGCTGATAGACCACTGGAACAACGCCTTTAAACAACTCTGGATTCTCGCGCGCCAGCCGCCGCCAGGAGCGCCACGCCGTGCGTTCCTTCGTAAACAGCCCTAACCGCACAGCCGGGCCGTCGATTGAGGGCAGCACCGCCGCTTGACCAGGGCCTTCCTCAGCCACGACCAGCGACGCTGCTGGCACCGGCGCAGGAGGCGGCTGAGTTTCCGGCATGGTCGAAACCAGTTCACTTTCAACCATCGCCGGTGACACCTGCGTCGGGACGGGGGGCGCAACCGCTGCCGACTCGGGGGGGGAGACCGGTTCGGACACGACGACTGGCGACTCCGCCACCACAACCACGGCGGCCTCGACCGGGGCGACCGGCGCGACCGGCAGCGTGTCCTGCCCGATTTCGGTGTCCTGAACCGGACGCTCACCGAGATCCGCAGCCACCGCCACGGCTGGCGCCTCGATGGTACCAACAGCTTCAACCTGAGCCGGTTCAACCGATAGGGAGTTGGCCGATAGGGAGTTGGCCGATGTGGTGGGGACTGGAACGGGATCGACGACCGCCTCAGCCACGACCGCCTCAGCCACGCCGCCGACGGCAAGCGGGACCGTTTCCACCGTCCCCCCCTCCGCGATGGGGGGCGCTGGCTCAACCAGAATTTTCGCGACGCGCCCCCCGATCCGCAACCGCTGACACTTGTCACCAGCACGGCGCAACTTGGTGCAAGCCGTTTTCATCTCTTCGGGAGCCACGCCGGAAACCGCCAGCGCCAGCCGATTGCGACCACGCGGGTCATCATAAATCACCGCCACCAGTTCTGGTGACACCAGATCAGGGTGCCGTTGACGAAACTCCCGCCACATCTCGTGTGCCGCTGGCTCATCCTTAACATGCCCCAGCCTCAGCACCCACCCACCAGCGGCGGCCCCCCCCGGCGCATCGGCCGGCTGAACCGATGCCGAAACACTAATATCAGCCGGTTCCTCGGCACGAGCATAGGATACATTAACCATCGTACCAATTACGGCAGCGACGATGTAAATAATATGAAAATGGGCTGCCTGGCGCATTGTTGCCTACTTCCCGCAAGACTATCAAAGCATGACAGTCAAGCATACAAGTGGCTTGGCCTCCTTGCAATCCCAAATGAGACAAAATCGCAACTAAGCGGAAAAAAGATGGTGCGGTTCCACGCCCGATTGGGCGGCAGCCCAATCGCGTAAGCGATACATCTTCAGCCTCTCAAAAGCCATCGGGCTGGCAGGGCGGTCGGCTGCTGTCGGCTGCGCGATTGCGGTCCGTCCGGTCGGCTAGGCCTGGCTGGTCATGCTGCCGCTGTTTCAACAACATCCCGGTTCAGTAGCACGAAGGGGGTGAGTGTCGCGAACGGCCGTGCTATAAGCCAGCGATGAGCGCGGGGGCGTCTGAGAGGCTGAAAATGTATCGCTTACGCGATTGGGCTGCCG
>CAUYTZ010000469.1:0-34717 GCA_963575695.1 uncultured Gammaproteobacteria bacterium
CAGCGTATTCAAAGGCATAGGCACCATAGCCGACCACCCGCGAGCGATCGCCGGCGGTATCGCCGGAATTGCGCAGATCGAGCGTGGTCGCGCGCAGATCCAACGCGGCGGCGCGGCGCAGCAACCCGGCCAGTGGCCGACCGCCGCAGGCGACCTCGCCGCCCAGTCGGTCGGGCACCAGGGCTTCAATTGCCTGCGAGTTGGCGGTGTCCAAGCGCTGTGACGGGGCCTAATCATGATAGTGGCTGAGAGCGGACGAGATCACGACCAGCGTTTCCGGTCCGCCCCACAGCTTTTCCAGCACCGCTTCGACCGCCTCTGGCCGAGCATCGCCGACCAACAGCGGCACCAACTTAAAATTGGGAAACACCTGTTGCAAGAACGGTAGCTGCACCTCTAGCGAGTGCTCCCCGGCAAAGGCTTGGTCAAAAAGGTGAACCTCGGCCAGAGACAGGATCGAAGTCACCGCCTCCCAATCGACCGCCACCGAGCCCAGCGGCGTTACGAACTGATCGGCTCCGGCGGTGGCGATGCCGCGAAAACCGACCCGGTGGGCCGGTCCCAGCAGCACCACCCTTCGGATACGATCGACCAGCGGCCGAACCGCAGCATAGGCGGTGCCCGCAATCGGCCCGGAATAGGCATAGCCGGCATGGGGAACGACGATCGCCTTGGGCGTCAGCCACGGTGTCGGTTCCGCTTCGTCGATGAAACGCTGAACCGCTCGGGCCAACTGGCCGGGATCAGCCGGATAGAACAGCCCCGCGACGGCGGGTTCGCGAATTCGGGACATCGTTTCCGCCTCGTTATTTCGTTCCCTGCGTTCGACTAACCATACGCTGATCATGTAATGAGCTTTGAAAAAATTGCAAGTTGACCCACGGCCAGCGTTTGCTTTGCTTTTTGGTTGCAACCATGGCACACAAGCGCGGCTTCAGGTGCCTGCGGCGACACTTCGACGCGCTGCGGGAGAATCGGAAAGGCGGTGTGACTCCGCCGCGTGCCCAACGCTGTGAAAGGGGACTGTTCGAACCATGATGCCACTGGCGGTTGCCGGGAAGGCGGTTCGGATGGGATGAGCCTTAAGTCAGAAGACCGGCCTGAGAGTGCGAGCGGCACCGTTGCGGACGAGCGGTGGCTGCGGGTTTTTCCACCGGGGGATGTCATGGAAACCCATACTTTTTCAGACGAGCACCGCGCCGGCCTCTATCAGGCCATTTTCAATCGCCGCGACGTGCGCGGCCAGTTCAAACCCGACCCGGTCGCGCCCGAGGTGTTGAGCCGGGTACTGACCGCAGCGCATTTCGCGCCTTCGGTCGGCTTCATGCAGCCGTGGAACTTCATCGTTATTTCCGATGCCGCGATCAAGCGGCGGGTTCACGATGACTTCCTGGTCGCCAACGCCGAAGCGGCCGAGCGGTTCGACGACGACCGCGCGCAGAGCTATCGCGGCTTCAAGCTGGAAGGAATAATGGAAGCGCCGGTAAATATCTGCGTAACCTGCGACCGCGACCGCGCCGGTCCGGTGGTGATTGGACGCACCCATATTCCGGTCATGGATCTCTACAGCAGCGTGTGCGCGGTGCAGAATCTGTGGCTTGCGGCCCGGGCCGAAGGCTTGGGCGTGGGTTGGGTGTCGATCTTGCACACCCGGGTGCTGCGCGAAATTCTGGGCCTGCCACCCCGGGTGGCGCCGGTCGCGTATCTGTGCCTGGGCAAAGTCACCGACTTTAAGTCTGAGCCGGAACTGGCCACCGCAGGTTGGCGGCCGCGGCTGGATCTGGCTGAGTTGATTCACTTCGATCGCTGGCAGGGTCCGGCAGGCCACGACGACGGCACCTTGCTGGATCAGGTTCGCGCCTGCCAGGAGCGGGCCGCTGCCGGCGGGATGTTGGACTAGCCTAATCTAATGATTGACACATTTGCCTTCAGCGACCAAGGCTTCGCCCTGGACCCACTTTATTCGGGAAATGTGTCAATCACTCTGCCTGTAGCCACTGGGCCTTCTTACGATAGACGGTGGCGGCGCTGATGCCCAAGAAATGGGCGGCACGCGGCACATTACCCCTGCAAATCCGGATCGCGTTTTCGATCGCCTCCCGCTCGAGATCGGCCAGGGAACGAATTGAGTCCACGCCGCCGCCCTCAACCCCGACCGACATGCCCAACGCCAGCCCCTGACCATCCGCAGCCGGCAATTCGGTGGCACTGACCGGCGAACCCGGCATCGGCGGCGTGACTGGAATCGGCAGAGATCCGCGCGCCGCCCGCAACTCCTGGGGCAGCATGTCAAGCGTGACCGTTCCGCCCTGGTGCAGAACCACGATGTTGCGAATCACATTCTGCAACTGGCGAACATTGCCTGGCCAGTCATAGGCCTGGAGCGCGACGAGGGTGTCCGGAGCCAGGCCGGCAAAGACCCGGCCCTCTTCACGGGCATAAAGATCAAGAAAATGGGCGGCGATTTCGGCTACGTCACCTTCGCGCTCACGCAGCGGCGGCAGGAACATCGGCAGAACATGCAGCCGGTAATATAGATCTTCCCGGTACCGACCGGCTTTGACTTCCGCCATCGGATCGCGGTTGGTGGCGCAGATGATGCGCACGTCCACCGCTTCCGGGTGGTTGTCGCCGACCCGCTGAATCAATCCGGTTTGCAAGAACCGCAACAGCTTGGGCTGTAAACTGATATCCATTTCGCAGATTTCGTCGAGAAACAGGGTGCCGCCGTCGGCCAGCTTGGCCGCGCCTTCGCGGTCGCGGATGGCTCCGGTGAAGGCCCCCTTGACGTGACCGAACAATTCGCTTTCGATGAGATCCTTAGGGATAGCACCACAGTTAAGCGCCACGAACGGTTTGCCGGCGCGGGCGCTCATGCGGTGTACCGCCTCGGCGCACACCTCCTTGCCGGTACCGCTTTCGCCGGTGATAAACACGGTGGCGCGCGAGCGGGCGGCGCTGTCGATGATCCGGTATACCCCCTGCATGACCAGCGACGAACCAACGAAGCCGCAATAGGCCTTGCGGTCGATATCCTCCTGATAGATTTGAATGATCCGCCGTAGCCGCAAGTGCTCCAGGCAATTGCGCAAGGTGGTCAGCAGCCGGTCCTTGTTAAACGGCTTCATCAGGAAATCGCGAGCCCCCGCCTGCATCGCCCGAACTGCGGTGCTGACCGAGCCATGACCGGTAATGATCACCACTTCAGTGATGATCTTTTCGCGAGCGATATTTTCCAGAATATCGAACCCGCTCATGTCGGGCAAATTGACATCAAGTAAAACGGCGTCCGGCGGGTGTTCGCGCAAAATGCGCATCGCTTCGGTACCGGTTTCGACCGCAATCACCTGGTACGGCTCCTTGGCCAGATAGCCGGTGTAGATCCGGGCCAGGGTTGGATCGTCATCGATCAACAGGACGCTATAGGTGGTCTCAACCATAACGCTTGTTCCTACTCGCCCGTTGCCGCCGCGTCCATGCCTCCTGAACCAAAACCGGGGGCCTGTGGCCCCCGGCAAACAAACGCAGTCCCCGGATCGTTAATGGCCACCACCGTGATGATCATCCTTGGCGGCCATCAACGATGGGAAAACATAGCAGATGTACGCGACAAGCAGGGCCGCAACGAAAATAACCACCGCGTCGCTTTCGATTGAATCCCGAAGTGGCTGCGCCTCGGCCAGCGCGGGCAGGGTCAGCAACGACAGGATTGGTAGGGACAGGAACCACGACTTCATGAGGGCAACCCAGGGCTGATTGATAATTAACCAAACTCTAGCGCAACTGCGCTCTGAAAGCCAGACCAGGAACCGCGTTCCATCGCACCCGACTCGGAGAACTTCACAGAACGGCCCGGCGGAAGACTCAACTGTCCGCGATCAATCCTTGATCCGAGACAGATAAACCTTGCAGCCGGCGTTAAGCATCATCACGTTCTGGCTCTGACGCAAGCAAGCGGCGATGGCCCCATTGCCGGGTTCGATGGTCGGGCACAGGCGTTCGATGTCGGTCTTGCACGGCGAAGGCGGAATGTTGGCTCGGCCGGCAGCGACGGTGATCTTACACTCGGGGGTCAACTGTTCTTCGTTTTTCTTCAGACACTCCGTCATTTTACCCTGCCCGGGCTTGACCGCAGTGCAGAACTTCTTCACATCGGCAACGCAGGCCGGCGACACTTCTGCCATCTGCGCCCACGCGGAACCGGCCAGCAGGCCAAGGGCAATCACCGCCCCCACAATCACCTTTACCATCTGTCCGACACTCCCGTTCGTGATCTCCCGATCGAGGGCCCCCGTGCCCAAGATCCTTATGCCCACTATGCCTGATTTCCTCGCCGCTCACCAGCCCACCCAGGGCAGCGGCATCAGCTTAATTGGCCCCAGAAACAGGAAGCCCTTACGAATTACCAGCGGCAGTGTTACCGGCCCCTCGATTGTCCCCGGATCGTTCGAGGCGGGCTTACGGCTCATGGCATGGAGGACGCTCCGTACGGTCGGCGCGTCCTTGGCCCGAACCAGCCCACCGACGACCAGTGTCTCCAGCAGTTGATCGGTGCCGGTCAGCTCAACCGTCAGCGGGCCTTCAGGGTGCAACGCGCCATCCAGGGTCAGCCGGCCCTTGGCCTCCAGATGCAGCGGTCCCCACGACAACTTGAGCGAGTCGATCTCGATTGCGCCGCCGGCCCGGCTCCAAGTGGCCAGCCCCTCCGGGTCAAGTCGGCCCAGCGGTCCGGTCAGCCGTGCCGACAGATTGACAAGATCAAGAGTGCGGCCGAGCGGTGTCGGTATCCCTGACGGCAAGCGTACCTTGAAGGCGACCAGATCGACGGTCGCGGCCAGATCGCTCGCCGTGGTCGGCACTTGCGGGACTCGGGAGAGGGAAAGGTCGAAAGTGGCGGCGGTGGTGGTGGCGGCGGCGATCTCGGCACCGCTCAGTCCCGGCCCGGCGGCCCCAGCCCCAGCCCCAGCCCCAGCCCCAGCCGGAGCGAGCGTCACTTCGGTCAGCGACAGCCAGCCACCATCCACCGCCGTGAGTTCCGGATTGGCGTCGAGCCGTCCTTGTCCGCGCTCCATGGTCAGCGCCAGCAGGGCGGACCCGGCCGGAACTTGCAGTCGCTGACGGCCATTGAAAGTCAGTTGAACCGCGCGCAATCGCCACGGCCGCGCCTCGGCGCTAACCCCAGCGCTTTGCCATTGGCTGCCATCGGGACGAAAGATGGAGCTGTCGCCCAGGCTGACCCGCAGCGCCAGAGGAAAGCCACCGATCTGAAGCTGGTCGTATTCGACCAGGGATCCGGCATCGCGTTCGCCCTCCAACACCTGGGTAACCAGACCACGGATGGTAAAGGAGGCGAAGACCCACCAAGCGACATAGAGTGCGCTCGGCAAGGCCATTACCAGCCACATCACCAGCCCGATACGCAAAAGTTTTCCCCACCGGGAGGTGGCACGGAACATGGCGACGATTCCTTCTTTTTTCTCGCTTCCCGGCGGGCACCTTAACCGGGAAAGTCCAGAGTTCCATCCCAAAATTAAGGGGGCCCTGGGGGGCAAACCCTCAGCAACCGGTGTGTCGCTGGCGTTCGACTCGCTGGACTCCCTTCATTTGGGACGAAGCCAGTGGTATGAGTTTAGCGTCAAGCGGGGATCGGCCCGAGGGCAATACGGGTTGCGGCGATGAGCGACGAATTCCTATTTGCCGACGACGACGAGGCGGAAGCGGACGGCTTGCCAGCGGTGGACAGTGTTGGCGCGTTGGGGCCGTGGGACATCCTGATCGTCGATGACGAAGACGCGGTCCATGCCACGACCCGCATGGTCTTGCGCGATTTCGTCTTCCTGGGCCGGCGACTGCGGTTTCACAGCGGCCGCTCGGCGGCGGAGGCGGTCGAACTCCTTGCCCGTTTTCCCGACATCGCTTTGATTCTGCTTGACGTGGTCATGGAAACGGATGACGCCGGGCTGAAGCTGATCCACTACATCCGTCGCGACCTTGGCAATCGCCGGGTCAGAATCATCCTGCGCACCGGCCAGCCGGGACAGGCTCCGGAACGTAACGTCATTCTTAACTACGACATCAATGATTACAAATCGAAAACCGAACTGACCGCACAAAAGCTGTTCACCTCGGTGGTTGCGGCGCTACGCGCTCACCAGGATATCTCGACAATCGAAGGCCACCGCGCCGGGTTGGAAACAATTTTGCGCGGCTCCTCGGCCTTGTACAATCACCGTTCCCTGGACGAGTTTGCCGACAACGCAGCCGAGCAGTTGCGGAACCTGCTCGATGGTCGCAACGGTGTGCTGCTGTGCGCACGAGATCCCGGCCAGGGCGCCCCAAACGATCGGCTTCGGGTTCTCGCCGGCAATGGTGTCTTTGTCGGTACCCGTGGCCAGTCGGCCCGGGCGGTCTTGAACGAGGACGACCTCGCAGCCCTCACCCTGGCTCTGGCCGAGCGGACCAACCGCATCGATGGCGAACGCCATATCCTGGTCTTCCACACCGCGATCCATCCTCTTGTCGCCGGCCTGCTGCGCCGGGCCGGGCCATTGAGCGAAGATGAACGGCGGCTGCTGGAGGTGTTTTCCAGCAAGATTGCGGTCGGTTTTGATAATGTTCATCTCTACGAAGAACTGACCAGCCTGAACCGCGACCTGGAATCGCAGGTGGTCGAGCGAACCCATGATCTGGTCGAAGCATCGCGGGCGGCGGAAACGGCGCGGGCCGAGGCCGAAGCGGCGAATCGGGCCAAATCGCTGTTTCTGGCCACCATGAGCCATGAAATCCGCACGCCGATGAACGGCATTCAGGGCATGTTGGAACTGTTGGAATATACCATCCTATCTATTGAGCAGCGCGAACAGGTCGCGGTGGTGCGCGAGTCGGCTTCGGCGCTGCTGACCATCATCAACGACATCCTGGATTTTTCGAAGATCGAAGCCGGACGGCTTGACCTGGAACGAGTGCCGCTATCGCTGTCGGCGCTGGTTGAAAGCGTGGCCGAAACCCTGGCACCGGGGGCGCGCAAGAAAGACATCACCCTGTTCGCGTTCGTCGATCCCGAGATTCCGGCGGCGCTGATCGGTGATCCGGTCCGGTTGCGTCAGATGCTGTTCAACATCGCCGGCAACGCGGTCAAGTTCACCACCACCGGCTCAGTCACCCTGCGCGTTGACCTCGCATCCCGGCTGGAATCCCGGTCCGAGGGCCGGGTCGGGATTCTGGTCCGGGTGATCGACACTGGTATCGGTATCGCGTCCGAAGCCAAAGCCAAGCTGTTTCAGCCATTCACCCAGGCCGAGACCTCCACTGCGCGAAACTTCGGCGGTACTGGACTGGGGCTTTCGATCTGCCGGCGGCTGTTGGAGTTGCAAGGTGGAACCATCGGGGTGGAAAGCGAGCCGGGGCAAGGCTCGGTGTTCTGGTTCCGGCTGGAACTGGATGAAGCCCAAAACGGCGATGCCGTCGCGGCCCAAAACGGCGATGCCGTCGCGGAGCACGCCTTGCCGCAGCTTGATGGGGTGCGGGTGCTGGTGGTTTCGGCCCAAGCCAGACCGCGCGAATTCCTGGCCCGTTATCTTCAAGCCGCAGGGGCGGTGGTTACCGCAGTAACCGAATCGGGAGCGGTGGCCTCGGCCAATGCCTTGCGCCCGGATGTGGTCGTGATCGAAGGCGACAGCGCCGAACCATCGCCGGTCCCACTCGGCAGTAAGACTCCGGCCGGGAAGCACCACAAGCGTTGGCCGGAAGGTGTGCCGCTGGTCCTGATCACGCGTCGGGACGGACGCAACGGGGAGACGGTCGCGGAGGCCCCGCTGCCGGTAGTCCCGGCGGTGGCGGTGCTGCGCCAGCCGGTACGGCGCGGGGCCCTGGTGCGGGCGGTGGTCGCGGCGGTTGGTCGCGACATCGCCGGGGGACAGGACGCGACGGCGGGGACTCCGGCCCTTACCGCCGAGAACCGGGAGCCGCTCGCCGCGCTGACGCGAGAGGAAGCGGAGCGTCAAGGCCGCTTGATTCTGGTCGCGGAAGACCATCCAACCAACCGCCAAATCTTGTCGCGTCAATTGACCTTGCTTGGCTATGCTGCGGAAATAGTTGAAGACGGGCGGGCGGCGTTGACCGCGTGGCAAAATGGCCGTTATGCCTTGCTGCTGACGGATTGCCAGATGCCGGTGATGGACGGGTTGGAACTGGCCCGCACGATCCGCGCGCAGGAACGGGCCACCGGCCAAGACCGGCTGCCGATCGTGGCCATCACCGCCAATGCCATGGCCGATGAGGTTCGTGCGTGCCTGGATGCGGGCATGGACGCCACCTTGTGTAAGCCGATCACGATCGATGGCTTGCGTCAGACTCTCGCTCGCCATCTGCCGAAGGCGATTGAAACCAAGATGAGGGTCGAGGTCAGCCCGGCCATCAGCTTGGCCCCCACCTTGGCCCCATCATCCCCAGCGAATGGATTGCGGCGCCCGCTCGCGGTGCCGGGTTCGGGCAACGCACACCTGATTCTGGTCGCCGAAGACCACCCAACCAACCAGCAAATCATTCTCAGTCAACTGGATCTGCTCGGCTATGCGGTCGAACTGGTCGAGGATGGCCAGTCGGCACTGGAGGCTTGGCGCGGCGGACGCCACGATCTGGTCATCACCGATTGTCGAATGTCGGGAATGGACGGCTTCGCACTGGCTCGTGCCATCCGCAGCGAGGAAGCCGACAGCGGTTGGCGCACGCCAATCATCGCCATCACCGCCATCGCCAGCAGCGGCGAAATCCGCCAGTGCCGGGAGGTCGGGATCGATCAATTGCTGGACAAACCGTTCACTCTCAGTGACCTGAAACGGTCGCTGGAGAATTTCCTGCCCGGTGCCCATGGCGAGACCCCGGCTCAGGCCCCCCCCCGCCGGCACTGGTCACCAGCCCCCCCCCCGGCACGACCTTCGCCACCGTTCGATCGCGCGATGCTGGTCGATTTGTTCGGCGACGACAGCACCACCATTCGCGCCCTGCTGACAGATTTTCTGCGTTCGATCCGTAAGGCTGAAGCCGAAATGGTTGCGGCGTTGGCAGGCAATGCCTGGGATCAGGTGCGCCGTGCGGCTCACAGCATTGCCGGCGCGGCGCAGACCGCCGGAGGCCAAGACCTGGCCAATGCGGCGGGAGCGATCGAGCGGGCGATGGTTGCCGGCCAGTATGACCAGCTCGGCGAGTTGCCGCAGCGGGTCGCGGCCGAGGTTCGACGCTTGGCAGAGCACATCGCTCTGCTTTGATGGGCAAAGTCCTGGTCGCCGCCCTGCTCACCGAAGGCAAAGTGAATCCCGATTTGAGGCAGAGGCCGATGCCCCGCTACGCGCTTACCGTCAACCGCGCCATCGTCAGCTTCGAGGTTGAAGCCGAGACCCCGTTGCTGTGGGTGCTGCGCGATACCCTGGCTCTGACCGGAACCAAGTTCGGCTGCGGTGCCGGTCTGTGCGGCGCATGCACGGTTTTGATTAAGGGAGTCGCGGTCAGGGCTTGTACCGTGACGGTATCGGCGCTCGATCCCGAAAGCGAGATCACCACGATCGAAGGCCTATCGGCCACCGGCATCCAAGGCCTACCGGCCACCGGCACGCATCCGGTGCAGGCCGCTTGGTTGGCGGAACAGGTGCCGCAATGCGGCTATTGCCAGCCGGGCATGATCTTGGCCGCGACCGCGCTGCTCGCGCGCAGCCCCGATCCGACCGACGCCGAGATCGATCAGGCGATGACCAACCTGTGCCGCTGCGGCAGCTACGAACGGGTGCGTAAGGCGATCCACCGTGCCGCAACAAAACCGGCCGGAGCGAACTCCGGCCGGTAGGTTGATCCACTTGAACCAGGATGGGTTGATTAGAACGGCGAGATGATATCGAAAATCTGCTGGCCCCAGCGCGGCTGCTGAACATCGGAAACCATGCCACGGCCACCATAGGAAATCCGCGCTTCGGCGATCCGCTGGTAGTTGATGGTGTTGTCGGACTTAATGTCTTCCGGCCGAACCACACCGGTAATATTCAGATCCCGCAACTCGTTGTTAACCCGAACTTCCTGCTTACCCTGCACGACCAAATTGCCGTTGGGCAGAACCTGAATGACGATCGCGGCCAGGGTCAGGTTAACGGTTTCATCACGATTGATGGCACCGGTACCGGAATTGTTGGTCGTGCTGCTCATTTTGAACAGGTCGGCGGCGGTGGCACCGGTGAAAACGTTGTTCAGAGCCGATTCGCCAAGGTTGGCACCGGCGGATTCGATGCCGAGCAGGTTGGGCAGACCCAGATGCTCGTCGTTGGCGCGGGACCGGGTTGACGTGTTGTTCAACTTCGCTTTATCGGCGATCTGGATCAGGATGGTCAACAGGTCGCCAACCTGATTGGCGCGCTGATCCTTGAAGAAGGCGCGGGATCCACCCCGCCACAGCGAATTTGGGTTGCGTTCGGTCGGCTGCGGCTTGGGCATCGGCATGCTCACCGGGGTGTAACCGGGGGCGGCATGCGGGTCTTCGATCTTGGACAGGCCGGGACCGTTGCCGACTTCAGACATCCGGGTCATGGTATTGCAGCCGGGCAGAGCCAGGGCGATGGCCCCGATCATCAGCAGCTTCAGGGCGGAGGGTTTGGTCTGCACGGTGAACATGGCGCGGTTTCCTTGCCTTTTCGTGAGCCGGTCGTTTGAGCCGGGTCGGTTGCGGTGAGCGTCCGGTTTCGAACGCGAAAGCAGGTAAAGACGGCAGGCAAAAAGCGGAAAAAAGATGTTCAGGAGCTATTAGTTACTCAAAGAGCTGGAAGTGTTGATCAAAACCAGATTGGGGCCAGAGATCACGGCATCGACCGTACGGTTGCTTTGAGTGTTAAGCACCCGGATCACTTCGCCTTTGCCGCCATCTTGCAGCGCGCGGCCCTGGGTGGTCAGGGTCATGGTCCGGGTTTGCAGCATCAGGGTGACGACGGCGTTCTTGGCGATCATGCGCGGCAGTTGCAGATCGTGCAGTCGCACCGGGGTGTTGGCTGGCAGCAGCCGGCGCGTGGTCCGTCCGACCAAATCGCTGGGGGCCATGGCGATTTCGGCTTCGGCGTAATCGGCGCGAACCTCAACCCAGGCCAAGTCGCCGCCGCTAATCACTTCGCCCGGATTGAGCCGGCGGGCCAGGGTCGGCACTTCGATCATCGACCAAGCGCGGCCGGCGATGGTCAGCCGCCGGGAGGCGTCGGTAACGGTGGCCACAATCAGGTCGGTGGTGAAGCGGCCATAGACCGAATGGAAGACAAAATTTTCCAGCCCCAGCACCGTGATCCGGCCGGCCGGCAGCGCCACATCCAGGGTGCGCAGGTCGATCTCGATCTGCATCCGGCCCATCGGCAATTGCCGGGTCAGGCGTTCGCTAACCAAATCCCGAATTTCACCGGTGTCGATCGCGGCGGCGGTTTGAGCGGCAGGGGTTTGAACGATGGCGGTTTGAGCGGCGGCGGAAGCGGCAAGCGGAGCGGTGGCGGTCAGCAGCAGGAGCGTGCCCAACGCAAACAGGGTCTTGGTGGTGATCATGGTCGGCGCTCCTGGGTTAAGATGCTGTCGTGGGTCTGCTTGGTAGCCGTCAAATCAAATCAAGGTCGATTATTTGATCTGGCCGGCGGTCTGCATCATTTCGTCTGTCGTCTTGATTACCTTGGAATTCATTTCATAGGCGCGCTGGGCGGTGATCAGGGTGGTGATTTCCTGGACCACGTTAACGTTGCTGGTTTCCAGCGAGCCTTGGATCACCCGGCCATAGCCGGGGTCGCCGGGCTTGCCGCTAACCGGATCGCCCGAAGCCGGGGTTTGCAGCAGCAAATTTGATCCAATCGCTTCCAGGCCGGCATCGTTGGCAAAAATGGTGATTTCAAGCTGACCCACGTCCTTCGGCTTCACTTCCCCGGCCAGCTTGGCCTGAACCATCCCGGTTGGGCTGACGGTGATGTCGGTGGCCTCGGACGGGATCTTCAGGCCCGGCTTCACAGTGTAGCCATCGGGGGTAACCACGGTTCCTTCCGGACTCAACTGGAACGAGCCGGCGCGGGAATAGGCGGTTTCACCCGAAGGGAGTTCAATCTGGAAATAGCCGCGACCGTTAAGCGCCACGTCGAGCTTATTGTCGGTGATGGTGATGTTACCCTGCTCGTTGATCCGATAGACCCCGATCGGGCGCACGCCGGCACCAACTTGAATGCCCGACGGCACGATCGTGCCCGCATCCGAGGTGCTGGAGCCGATTCTGCGCAGGCTCTGATAGAGGAGATCCTGGAATTCGGCCCGTTGACGCTTGAAGCCGGTGGTGGTGCTGTTGGCGATGTTGTTGGAAATGGTTTCGACGTTGAGCTGCTGGGCCAGCATGCCGGTAGCGCCGATCGCGAGACTTTTCATGGTTCAACTCTCCTTTGGCTCGGTTCGGATCCGGTTAGGCTTGCGCCCGGCCCAACTTGCTGATCGCACCGCGGACGCGCTCGTGTTCGCTTTCGGCGATGTGTTGAGCGAGCTGGAATTGACGCATGATTTCGATCATCGCCGTCATCTCCAGGATCGGCTTGACGTTTGAGTCTTCCAACATGCCCTGAGCCAGCTTGGTTTCGGCTGGGGCGGGCTGGGGCTTTTCGTCGGTGGTGAATAGTCCGCCGCCGACCGCCTGCATGAACTGCTCACGCTGGAAGCTGACCAGGTTAATTTTGCCGACTGGATTTTTCGGATCTTGGTCGGTGAAGACATGGCCTTCGGCATCGATGCGAATGTTGGAAGCCCCTTCAGGCATCGAAATCGGCTGGCCGGATTGGTCCAGAACCGGCAACCCGGACTGGTTAACCATCTGCCGTTGCGGGCTCAGCTCAAAACGGCCGGCGCGGGTGTATTTGGGGCCGTTGACGGTATCGACCACAAAGTAACCCTTACCGTTGATCGCCACATCCATCGGGTTAGCGGTAGCCGTCAGCGGGCCTGGCGAGAAATCACGCATGGTAGCGCGTTCTTGAACCATCGATACCCGTTCCCCAATCGCCGGCTTCTTAATCAACTCATTGAAAAGAACCCGTTCCTGCTTAAATCCGGTGGTGTTCATATTGGCGATGTTGTTGGCGACGATGTCCATCTGACGGCGCAGCACCATCGTGCGCGACAGGGAGATGTAGGTCGGAGTTTCCATCGTCGTCCTCGTTTAATTTTGCCCGCTTGGTCCGGGATAAGCTGCGCTGGTGGCCTTCGGTGCCGGTTCCCCCTTTTGATAGCAGTATCCGTGCCACAAGCCGTGCCTAGACTAGCCCATTGATACGAATAGATATTTATTCGAGAATGCGTCTGGCCGAGGCCACAGCCGGCCCGGCACGACCGGTACGCTTCAGTCTTATGCCGGGCAGTTTTTGCCCTTGATCGCTTTTCCCGGGGGATTGGTTCCCAGGCGCCGGCTCGCCGCAGGCTCGTTGCCATGGAGCCAAGGAATGTGGCATTCAGAAGCAATTGGGGCCGCGATCAAAGCGCACTCGCTTTCGGCGCGAGGCCCGGACATGAAGACAGATGGGGAAAAGGAGTTTCCATGGCAGGCTTGAACCGGCGCCGGCTGGCGGCGCTTTCGATCGTCGCGGCCGTGGCCGCTTGGCCCCTGGCCGTATCGGCCCAGCAGGCCACCACTCCCAGTGCGGAAGGTGCCGCCGCGTTGGCCGGTACCCTGTCCGACACGATCAAGGCTTGGTCGTCGAGCAACAAGGACAAGGCGACCCTGCACTGGGACGGTGCGGTCGAAGTCAAGCCGGCGGGTGACGGTTATGACGCCCGCTTGCCAGCGTTGTCGGTGGTTGATGACGATGGTGGAAAGCTGGTGGTCGGCACGATCACCGCGACTCTGAAGCCCAATGCCGACGGCACCTGGAGCTTTGTCGGTGCCCTGCCGTCTGTTTTGCGGGCGCAAAATGCCGAGGGCAAAGCCGAGGGCGGCTTGACCATCGGTGGCCAAAAGGTGACCGGGGTGTGGGCACCGAAGCTGACCACGCTGACCAAGCTGGATGCGGCGCTCAGTCAGCTCACGGTGACCACTGTGAACGACAAGGCCGGAGCCACCATCGGCACGATCACAGTGCGCAGTGATTTGAATGAAGTTCGGCCCAATGCCTGGAGCGGTCCCGGCGGGTTGACGATTGCGGATCTGGCGGTGACCAACGAAAAAGGTGAGCCGCTGTTCAATCTGGGCCAAGCCGGAATTGAAATTACCCTGACCGAAGCCGAACTGGCTCGGTTCGCGACGGCGGCGGCGACCGCAGGCGATGATCGCTCTGCCGGTGCTTCGGCCAAAAAGGCGCGGGATCTGGTTGATGGCTTGTTGGGTGGCGCTTCATTCAAACTGTCGCTGTCCGGCCTGTCGGTGGCGGCGTCGAGCGATGTGGGTGCCTTCAGTTTGAAAAGCGCCATGATTCGCGCCGCCGCTGAAGGCCTTAATCAGGACCGTTCGACGTTGAGTCTTGGCTATGGCCACGAGGGCCTCAAGGTTGCCACGCTCCCCGCCGAGTTTCCGGAAAAGTTTATGCCGGAAAAGAGCGAACTGGCGATCACCTTCGATAAGCTGCCGATGAAGCAGTTGATCAAGACCGTGCTGATTTCGGCGATCGAAGAGATGATGGGACCAGACGAGGGTGGTTCCAGCGCCGGCCACGATCGCGGACCCATGATGGCGATGCAGACGCTAGGGGCACTTAGCAGTGCCGGCAGCCTGATCCGGTTGGAGAAGCTGGCCCTGGAAACGCCGGCGTTGAGCGCTTCGGCCTCTGGCACCGCTCGTTTTGACGCCAAGGCCGCGAATGGTTTGGTTGCCAGCTTGTTCGCCAGCCTGCGCGGTCTGGAAACCGCCATGCAGGCGTTGATGCCGGCCCCCGGTGGCCCACCGGATGAAAGCGCGCAAGGTATTTTGGCGATGCTCGGCATGGTTCAGGCGCTGGGTCAGCAGGCCAAGGATGAAGCCGGGCGCGAAATCCGCTCCTATAAGCTGGAACTGGGCGCCGACGGTCGGATGATGTTGAATGGTGCCGATCTGACCGCCCTGCTCGGTGGCGGTGGGAACCCACCGCCCAGCAACGGCTCCAAACGAAAGTAAGCTTACCCGACGGCGATAGGGTTCCCCCGGCGGTGGCGCGGCATTTCGTCGCGGCCACCGCCGGGGCTTTTCGAGAAAAGAAACAAACCGGACTAACCGTAAAGTGTTTTCCGGCACTTGACAGTGGCCGTCGAGTCGGCCTAGAAACTGGCCCACGGCAAGCGGGCGGGCGCGTAGCTCAGCGGTAGAGCACTCCCTTCACACGGGAGGGGTCACAGGTTCAATCCCTGTCGCGCCCACCATGGTTTCAAGGGATCACGTCGTCTGGCCCGAGCGCACGCGGCGGTAAGTTCCCTTTTGATGTCCCGGACCACTTTTCGTCGCCACTGAATCGCCGGGTCGAGGTCGATCAGCAGCCCGGAGACAATCCATGGCTTATGCACCAACAAAACCGCTGATCGGACTGGTACCGCTCAGATGGCTCCTGGCACCGTCGGGCGCGCTGTTGGTTACAGCGCTGTTGCTGTCGGCCGGTTCCTCCGCATTGGCCCAGGCCGTCAGCGACGTTCTTGCCGACACAGCGGCGGGCGGCGATCAGGTTCAGCCGAAACAGGATCCGTTTGAAGGGTTCAACCAACTGATCTTCGAGTTTAACCGCAAGTATGCCGATCCGGCCGCCGGTGAGGTGTTGGAATACGTGACCGCCAAGGTTCCCGGTGATGTCCGTCTGGGGGTATCGAATGTCCTGGCCAATCTGGGCGAGCCGATAACGGCGGTCAGCAGTTTGGTTCTAGGGGAATTCGACAACGCGAAAATCGCCGCGCACCGGTTCGTGATCAACAGTACGCTTGGCTTGGGCGGTTATTTCGATCGTGCCGGGGAAATGGGGGTGGTCAGCGAGCGTAAGGATCTGGGGCAGGCGATCTGTTCGATCGGGATGCCCGACGGCCCCTATCTGGTGCTGCCGCTCTACGGCCCGGCCACGGTCAGCGATGTGATGGGATCGATCGTGCCGATGGTGGCTGGCTACCTGACCTTCGGAAACCTCTATTGGACTTGGCGCGCCGGCTATCGGGTGGCGACGGTGCTGGAAGGTGAGGATCAGGCTAAGGCCACCGCCACAACACTGGCACCGACTTTGCCGACTCCGCCGGTTCCGGCCGCAATCGATACCAACGATTATCGCACCCAGCGCGCCGCCTATCTGCGCCATCGGGATACCGCTTGCCGCGGTGATCAGGCTGTCGAAGCCGTCGATGCCGCGCCGACCGTGACACTGCCGACATCGGCCCGCTCTGAAGCCCGTGCTGAAGATTAATTCATTGATTCCTTGCGCCTTTGGGCGCCTTTGGCAACCAGGGGGGGCTTTGCCCCCAGATTTTGGCCCGAGCTTTGCCCTGGACCCACTTCACTTAGGACTAACTTGGTCGGGGGGAAGCCAGGATGCTCACGCAGCGGCCAGTTCCAGCGACCGTGGCCGACGACCACGACGGCGTAGACCGGTGTAGTCGGCCATAGCCACCATGTTGCCGGAGGTTTCGGCACGCAATTCTTGAATGCAGCGCCCCAAGACGACACGCTCGCGTGCGTCTTCACGGTCGGTCACGTCAAGACAACACAGCTTGTTTTCAGCCAGATCGAGCAGGGTTTCGATGCAGCGGGGTGAGAGGCTCATGGCGGTCTCCATCGACATGCTGGTTCCATTTTTGGAAGAGTCCAGCGTGGCAACGCCGGTCCTCTAGAACGGAACCATCATGCGATAGCACCACTTAAGAATTCACTAAAATTTTAGGAAAAGTTGTCCGGCAATTACCTCAACGAAAATTATTCAGACATGCTGCGCTTGCGCGCTGGGCGTCGCCTTATAGGGTGCCACGCAGATACAGCGTCAGCAGCATACCGAAACCAACCACAATTCGGTACAGGCCAAACGGAGCGAAGCCAAACCGGCTGACGAATTCGACCAGGCTGCGCACCACCAGCAGTGCGGAAATAAACGCGGCCACAAAACCAACTGCGATCACCATCGCACCGTCAGAGGTCATCAGGCTCCAGTTCTTGTACAAGTCATAAACCGTAGCCCCGAGCATGGTTGGAATGGCCAAGAAGAACGAGAACTCGGCCGCAGTACGCCGATCGACCTTCATCAGCAGCGCGCCGATGATTGTCGCCCCCGAACGCGACACCCCCGGCACCATGGCCAAACACTGGAAAGCGCCAATTTTCAGCGCCAGCAGCGGTGTGAAGCGTTCGATTTCATGATAACGCGGCGTGGGCAGATAGCGTTCGATGACCAGAATGATGATCCCGCCCACAATCAGCGCCAGGCACACCACCACCGGCTTGAACAGAACCGATTTGATGATTCCGTGTAGCAGCACCCCGGCCACCGCTGCGGGCAGGAATGCGACCACCACCGCAACGGCAAACCGGCGTGCGCGGTAATCGAACGGCAGCCCAACCGCAACCCCAAGCAAGCGGCGGAAATAGGCCACACAGACAGCCAGAACCGCGCCCAATTGAATCACGACTTCGAAAACTTTGCCCGGCGGCCCCTTAAAGCCAAGCAAATCAACCAGTAAAATTAGGTGTCCGGTGGATGAAACCGGAATGAACTCGGTCAGCCCTTCCAATACGCCAAGAAATAGCGCATCAAAAAACGTAGTAATATCGAGCGTCATTGGCATTGTTCCATCAGGCGACACAATCAGAACCCAGAACCAACCGGGACGGACGGATTATACCAAGCACCGTGCCGATTGGCGACAGTGATCCCGCTTACCCCCAAGATGTAGTCCGAGTGTTGCCAGAATGCCGTACTGGACAAACTCGGGTCGGCACCGACGACAAAACGCGGCAAAATGCCTCTCCCAGGTTCAGATCTCCACGAACAAACCGATTTCAACCACTTGGTTCGCGGGCAGGTGGAAGAAGGTCGAGGCGCGGCCAGCGTTGCGAATCAGGAACGCAAACACCGATTTCCAGGCCGGCTCGCCTTGCAACACGACCAGGGTTTCATGGCCGACGAAATAGGTTACCTCTTCCGGCACCAGCGGCAGGCCCATTTCCTGGCATAGCCGAATCGCCACCGGCACATCCGGGGTTTGCATAAAGCCATAGTGAGCGGTGACCCGGTAGAAGCCGGCTTCATCCATCCCAAACTCCAGCCGGTCCAGCGCCGACACCCGCGGAATTTCTTCGATCTGAGCGTGAAAAATCAGCACATGCTCGTGCAAGGACCGATTGTGGTGAATGTGATGAACCAGCATTGGCGGCACCCCGCCGTCCTTACCCACCGTTGACATCGCCACCACCGTACCCGACACCCGCACCACTCCCGACTCGGTAATCATGCGTTCGACCGTCACCGCCGGTTCAGCCATCGCAGCCAGGCGCTCGCGCAGCCGGGCATGACCGGCTTCCCAAATCAAGGCGATGGCGAGCACCAGCAAACCAACCGCCAGCGGCACCCAGCCGCCATGAACGATCTTGAGCAGGTTGGCGAACAGAAAGGCGGAGTCGATCACCGCCAACGGCCCACACACCATCAACGCCACCGATGCCGGCCAGCCCCATTTTTCCACCGCGACAATCGGCAACAAAAAGATCGTGGCCAGCATCGCCCCAGAGACCGACACGCCATAGGCCGCAGCCAGGGCATCGGACGAGCCGAAACTCAACACCAGCAGCACGGTCAGTCCCGCCAGTATCCAATTGACGGTTTTGACATAGACCTGACCGTACTCACCGGCCGAGGTCTGCTTGACGTGGGCCGGTGGCCACAGCCGCAATTGTGCCGCCTGCTTGGCCAGGGTAAAGGCACCGGTGATGGTCGCCTGGCTGGCAATGATCGTGGCCAACGTCGCCAGCGCCACCAGCGGTGCTAGGGCAGCGGTGGGCGCAAGCAGGAAGAATGGATTCTCGGCCATAGCCGGGGTGCTCAACACCGCCGCGCCCTGGCCGAAGTAGTTGAGCAGCAGCGCTGGCATGACCAGGATGAACCAAGCCTGCCGGATCGGGGGGCGGCCGATGTGGCCCATGTCGGCATAGAGCGCCTCACCGCCGGTCACAACCAGGAACACCGCACCGAACACCGCGATGCCGATGTTGGCATGCTCAAACAGATAGGCTCCGGCCCAGGCCGGATTAAGCGCCCACAGCACTTCCGGCCGGCGCGCGATCCAAACCAACCCCAATCCGGCCAGAACGGTGAACCATAGCGCCATCACGGGTCCAAACCAGGCACCAATGCGTTTGGTGCCGCGCGACTGAATCGAAAACATCGCGATGAGAATCACCACCGTAACCGGAACCACGGCATCGGCCGTCGACGGCGCAACCAGCGTGGCCCCTTCAACCGCCGACAGCACCGAAATTGCCGGCGTGACCACGGCGTCGCCAACCAGGAAGGCCCCCCCAGCCAGCGCCACCAGCACCACTGAAGAGCGACGGGCGGCGGTTCGTCCCCAGGGATTGAGCAGCGAAGCCAGAGCCAGAATCCCGCCTTCGCCGCGGTTATCGGCCTGCATGACCAGAATCACGTATTTCAGCGAGACGACGATGGTGAGCGACCAGAAGATCAGCGACAGAATTCCCAGAATCTCGGTAGCCCCCACCGCGCCTCCGCCGCTGCCGGTCGCGTTAAGCGCGGCGCGAAAGGCATAGATCGGACTGGTCCCGATGTCGCCGAACACGATTCCAAGTGCGGTCAGTGCCGGAACCAGCGTCTGTTTGACGGTTTTTCCGCGCTTGTCGCCAAGGCTTGGCTCTGGCGTCGCTTCCGTTTTCCCAAACAATCCGTCCCCCTGTCGCTTGCGGGTCCGCACCCGCCCAGGACTCGCGCTGGCCGTAGACAGTTGTCCCGGGATTTCCAGAAATCCAGATAAAATTTTACCGGTAGATAGAGGACGGCTAAATTGCCACACTTGCACTGCCCGACCGTGCAATCAAACAAACCCGAGTCGGAGCGATCGACATCAACCAGGTCAATATCGACCACCTGCATACGGTGCTCGACGGTCCGATCGATCAAACCGCACGGGAATCGGCATTATTCATGCGTAGCCAGAGGCAGGAGCGGGAGCGCAAAGCGGGAAAAGCGGTGCGCGCCGCCCCGGCATCGCCGCGCTCGCCACATTGACCGCCCAGCGTTTGCCGCAACCCCAGACCGTTAAAACACAAGCTATCCAGCGCTGGCGTTGCCGCACCGATGATGCTATGTCGTTATGGTCATTCGACTCGGGTAGCCGATCTCGGGCAGCTGAAGTCGTATCCGGTGGCATACAGGTGGCGGGAAACGATGGCCGCAGGCCCGGTTCAAGCCAATCCCAGGGAGCGGCAATGCAGGAAGTTCTGACAAAACTCGAATCCATGCGGGCTGGCGCAAGGCTGGGCGGCGGACAGAAGCGCATTGACTCCCAGCATGCCAAAGGCAAGCTGAGCGCCCGCGAGCGCATCGAACTGCTGCTCGATGAAGGCTCGTTCGAAGAATGGGATATGTTCGTCGAGCATCGCTGTAACGATTTCGGCATGCAGTCGCAGAAGATTCCCGGCGACGGCGTGGTCACTGGCCATGGCACGATCAATGGCCGACCGGTGTTCCTGTTCAGCCAAGACTTCACCGTGTTCGGTGGCTCGTTGTCGGAAGCACATGCCGAAAAGATCTGCAAGGTCATGGACCAGGCGATCAAGGTTGGGGCACCGGTGATCGGTTTGAACGACAGCGGCGGTGCGCGCATTCAAGAAGGCGTGGCTTCGCTGGGCGGCTATGCCGATGTCTTCCTGCGGAACGTGCTGGCGTCGGGCTGCGTGCCGCAGATTTCGGTGATCATGGGACCGTGCGCCGGTGGCGCGGTCTATTCCCCAGCCATGACCGACTTCATCTTCATGGTCAAAGACACGTCCTACATGTTCGTGACCGGACCGGACGTGTTGAAGACCGTGACTCATGAAATCGTGACCGCAGAAGAACTGGGCGGCGCGGTGACTCATTCGACCAAATCGGGTGTGTCCGATCTGGCGTTCGAGAACGATGTCGAAGGCCTGCTCCAGGTTCGCCGGTTCATGGATTTCCTGCCGCTGAATGCGGCCGAAAAGCCGCCAGTGCGCGAATGCACCGATCCGGTTAATCGCTATGACTATTCGTTGGACACTCTGGTTCCAGCCAATCCCAACAAGCCCTATGACATGAAGGAGCTGATCGTCAAAATTGTAGATGACGGCGACTTCTTCGAAATCAAGCCAACCCACGCTAAGAACATCATTACCGGCTTTGCGCGTATGAACGGCTCCCCAGTCGGCATCGTCGCCAATCAGCCAATGGTGTTGGCCGGTTGTCTGGACATCGACAGCTCGATTAAGGCGGCGCGGTTCGTGCGTTTCTGCGACTGCTTTAACATTCCAATTCTAACTCTTGTTGACGTACCTGGTTTCTTGCCTGGCTCCGACCAAGAATACAATGGCATCATCAAGCACGGTGCCAAGCTGCTGTTTGCCTATTCCGAAGCGACCGTGCCCAAGGTGACCGTGATCACGCGCAAGGCCTATGGCGGTGCCTATGACGTGATGTCATCCAAGCACCTGCGCGGCGATGTCAACTATGCCTGGCCATCGGCAGAAATCGCGGTAATGGGGCCAAAAGGAGCGGTGGAGATCATCTTCCGCGCCGATGCCGGAGATCCGGCAAAACTGGAACAGCGGACCGAGGAATATCGGGAGAAATTCGCCAATCCGTTTGTCGCCGGCAGCCGTGGCTTCATTGATGACGTGATCTATCCTTCTGGCACGCGCAAGCGGGTATGCCGGGCGTTCGCGATGCTGCGCAACAAGCAGACCAAGAACCCACCCAAGAAACACGATAACATTCCGTTGTAAGCCCAATGGTTTGAGAAGGCTCATCGTTTCGTCCCAAGTAAAGTGGGTCCAGGGGCCTTCTAGGCTCCTGGTGGGTCCAGGGCAAAGCCCTGGTCGCCGAAGGCAATGAGAAGCAATGCTTGTCCTGGGCATCGAAACCAGTTGTGACGAGACCGCCGCCGCCGTCGTCCGCGACGACCGAGCCATACTGGCCGATGTGGTTCTCACCCAACTGGATGACCATGCCCCTCATGGCGGCGTCGTCCCGGAAATCGCCGCACGTGCCCACCTCGACCATCTCGACCGATTGATCGCCGAGGCCATGACCCAGGCCGATCTGCGTTTTTCCGATCTGGACGGGATTGCTGCCACCGGCGGCCCGGGTTTGATTGGCGGCGTGATCGTGGGGGTGATGACGGCCAAGGCCCTTGCCGCCGCCGCCAGCAAGCCGTTTATCGCCGTCAATCACCTGGAAGGCCACGCCCTGACCGCACGGCTAACCAATGATGTCCCCTTCCCATACCTCCTGTTGCTGGTTTCTGGTGGCCATTGTCAGTTGCTGGTGGTGCGCAGTGTCGGCAATTACCGGCGCTTGGGCACCACCATTGATGACGCAATTGGCGAGGCCTTCGACAAGGTGGCCAAACTGCTCGGCCTGGGCTATCCGGGTGGGCCAGCACTGGAACGGCTGGCGGCACGGGCCACGAATTCTCGCCGCTTTGAGTTGCCACGGCCAATGCTCGGCCGTCCTGGCTGTGATTTTTCCTTTTCGGGGCTAAAAACTGCCGCCCGCCAACGACTGGCGGCACTGCCGGTCGGACCGTTGAGTGAGGTTGACGCCGCTGACCTCGCGGCGGCGTTTCAGCGCGTGGTTGCCGATGTGCTGGCCGACCGTACCGGCCATGCCATCACCCTAGCCCGCGCCGAGCATCCCGATCTGGCGACACTGGTGGTCGCTGGCGGGGTCGCGGCGAATCAGACTCTCCGTGTCCGCTTGGCCGAATTGGCAACCAGCCATGGACTGGAATTTGTTGCGCCACCGCTTAAGTTGTGTACCGACAATGGCGCAATGATCGCCTGGGCCGGGCTGGAGCGGTTGCGGCTGGGCGCGTGCGACGGGTTGGATTTCGCGCCGCGTCCGCGCTGGCCGTTGGATACTTTGACCACGCGCTAGATCCAAGAAAAGCCCGAAACGCACAGATTCGGGCTTTTCCCGGCCGTTTTTACTTAAGGTTGATTGTCAGACCATTAATCACCAGAGCCCAATTCCCTGGTACCGCTGAAAGCTCAACTTTGCCAATGGTTGCGTTCTTGGGAAGCGTAATTGTGTCGCTATACTTCTGCTGCACGCTTACGTTGCGCAAATCCTGCCACGCCCTAATTTGGTTGTTTACAGGAATGTCTCTCTGCGCGATCAATTTTCCGCCGCTATCCTTCACTGTGATCGTCAACATCGCGGTCCCAGGATCTTGGGCGTAGTGGGCAGCAAAAAAATTGAAGCTTAGCTGTTGGGCTTGGCACGGCACATCATAGCTGCGCACAGGCCCACCAGATGAGTTCACCCGTATCGGGTTCTTGTCTTTTTCAGCATCTGGCGGAGCTGAAGTAATGAACAAATGCGTCTCCGCAGTTAGTGGGCATGGCTGCGCTTGGGCACTGACAGCGAACAAAGCTAGCACTGCACATGCCTGCACGAATACAGTAAATTTTCTCATGACTCTCCTCCTTGGTTTCCTTGTGTTTCCATGCACCGAGACCTAGCCAAACAGTTTGCGCCACAAAACCGCAAACGTGCTTTGCTTGGTAATGACAAACATATTCAACTTGTGAATGGATACTGCGTAGGTTCCGGGGAAAATCTCGATTGCAATCTTGCTGGGGTGCTCATGGCATACCCATGGCAAGGAAACAGTCGCAGTTTCCATCGCAGTCACATCACTGTAACCTCTATGCTGAGGAATATGCATTGAAATCGTTACAGCCTCCTTTTTCGAGCAAGAAGCTTCAGCGGTCGGCACAATTGTTACTAAGAATTGCGCACTATCACTAACTTGTGACCAAACCCCACCCATGACCTCGAACCGGAATGCCTCTGGCTTAGCCCCAAGATTTATATTTTCCAATATTACATGCGAAACATCTGGAAGTTTAATTTCAACAATTTGACCTTTATTAACTTCTGGAGACTTAGTGACGAAGAAAGCCCCTCTCTGATATATCGGGACTGGCTCCTCGAATGAAATAGGAATAAACAGCACACCAACAGAAGACAGAGACAACACAACTACAAATATCACAGACTTCGTATTTTTAGCTATGTCAACATCTTTGCTTCGCCTTTTGAAGTCAATAATGGCACATACGTTTGCAATAAGGCCAACAACAGCAGCCGCAGCCATTAGCATATGGTACGCAGACATGATTCTCTCCACAATCATGAGATCGGGCACGTCGCAGATTTTCCGTGAAAATAACACTGCATGCCATCGCAATCAAGTGCGTATAATTTTTTATTTCAATAATACAATAGTATGCACAAGACGGTTTTTAGAGAGCATAGCCAGCCTCTAATTTTCGGTGAGGCAAAAGACTTTATTTCTACAGCTCATTGATTCAACAGTTATTTCTAACTTTCTGGTTCTCATGTGGACGGTGTATAGCTTGCGTCAATCAAATTGCCGTAACGGTGTGGGGGCTGCCCGCGCGCGTTCATGCCGCCAATTCCCCCCTAAACTTTTGTTAAAACGGCTCACTGCGGATAACGGTGGCGGAGTCCGGCCAAAATCGATTAATGACATATGAACAGATGGCGGGTTCCGCGCAGCCTGCTCCCGCCCATATCACGGGAAAACCAACCACTTCCGGAGGAAACAATGTCCTTCAGCCTGTCCCGGTTGCCGATCCGCATTCAAGTTGTGACCGCAATCGTCGCCGCCGTTCTGGCGCTGGCCGGATTGTCGGGATGGGTGGTGTTGGAAAAAGCGCGGGTGATGCGCGACAACGAGCGGCTGGTGACGCTGGTTGAAACCGTTTCCGATCTCAGTGCCCTGGTTCACGAGCTGCAGAAGGAGCGCGGCTCCTCGGCGCTCTACCTGGGCAGCAAGGGCACTCAGTTCGGGCCGGAATTGGGCCGGCAGCGGGAGGCCTCGGACGCCAAACGGGAGCAACTGGCTCGCTCCCTGGCCCAACTGCGCGGCCGTTCGGAATACGCCGGTTTTCTGGACCGACTGGCACCGGCCGAAGCGCAGATTGAGCGCATCGGCGATCTTCGCCGCAAGATTACCGGCCTGGGCGTCCCTGGCCCAGAGTCGTTCGCCTACTTCACCACTCTGATTATGACCATGGTCGATGCCACCTATGACATCGTTCGGGTTGGCAATGATGGGCCATTGCGCAGTGCGCTGTCGGCCTACATTACTCTGATGCAGGGTAAGGAGCGGGCCGGACAAGAACGGGCGACCGGTTCGGCCGGGTTCGCTGCGGGTAAATTCGATTTGGTGCTTTATCAGCGGTTCCTTGGCTTGGCGATTGCCCAAGACACCTTCTTCGCCGTATTCCGAGGACTGGCTAGTCCGGAACTGGTTGGTGAGTTTAAGACTGAAGCCGAAGGCCAGGCGTTGGAGGAGGTCAAGGCACTGCGCCTGATCGCCTATCAGGCCGGGGTTGGCGGCGACCTTAAAGGCGTGCAGGCTCCGGTGTGGTTTAAGACCACCACCGTTCGCATCGATCGGATGAAGGGGGTTGAAGACCAGGTTGCCGCCGACCTCAAAAGCTTGGCGCAACATCAGGTGGATGCCGCGCGACGCGCATTCTTGACCGTGCTCAGTTTGGCCGTGATCTGTTCGCTGGGCGCGCTGGGCTTGGGGTTGCTGATCGTACGTTCGATCGGCGAAATGATCGGTGGCCTAACCAAATCCGTGGCCAGGATCGCCGCTGGCGACGCAGCCATGACGATTCCCAGCCAGGAGCGCAGCGACGAAATCGGCGATCTCGCCCGATCGATCAGTGTGATTCACGAAGCCGGTGTTTCAGCCGCCCGAATCAAGACCGCGCTCGATAACGTCTCGGCCAATGTCATGATGGCCGATCCGGTGGGCAATATCATCTATGTCAATCAGGCGGTGCTGAACATGTTCCGCCTCGCCCGGAACGACATTCGCCGCCAGATTCCGCATTTCGATCCAGAAAAATTGATCGGCCAAAACATTGACGTTATGCATCGCGACCCGGCACGGGTACGTGGAATGCTGGCATCCCTGCTTGAGCCGTACAAAACCCAGATCAAGGCCGGGGTGCGTGATTTTGCCCTGATCGCAACGCCGGTCATCAACGCCAAAGGTGAGCGGCTGGGCACAGCGGTCGAGTGGCGCGACATCACTCAAGTCCTGCAAATTGAAGGCGAAGTCGCCAATCTGGTGCGTTGTGCCGGGGCTGGCGATTTCACACGCCGTATTGACGTAACCGACAAGGACGGCTTCATGCTCAGTCTGGCCCAGGGCATGAATACTCTGGTTGAAACCACCAGCCTGGCGCTGACCGAAGTGGCCGGGTTTTTGGATGCGCTGGCCACAGGCGACCTGTCGCGCCGGATCACCGGCGAGTTCCAGGGCATGTTCGGCAAGATCAAGGACGACGCCAACCAGACCGCAACCCAACTGGCCGAAATCGTCGGCAGCATCACCGAAGCGGCCGGATCGATCGCCAACGCGTCGGATGAAGTGGCGGCTGGGGCCGGAGATTTGGCCGAACGTACCGAACAGATGGCCTCACATTTGGAAGAAACCGCAGCGGCGATGGAGCAATTGGGGGCCACCGTACGCTCGAACGCACAAAACGCACAAAACGCCAATCGCATGGTTGGGGAATCGCGGTTGGCCGCCGAACGCGGCGGCGAGGTGGCCGGTTCGGCGATCGTTGCCATGAAGCGGATCGAAAGCTCATCACGCAAAATCACCGAAATTATCAGCGTAATCGACGAAATTGCCTTCCAGACCAACCTGTTGGCGCTCAACGCGGCGGTGGAGGCGGCGCGAGCCGGCGACGCCGGTAAGGGCTTCGCCGTGGTTGCCCAGGAAGTGCGGGTGCTGGCCCAGCGCTCGGCCCAGGCGTCAAAAGAAATCAAGGCCTTGATTATGGCCAGCGATGGTGAGGTTCGCCAGGGTGTGGATCTGGTTGGTAAGGCTGGCGACGCCCTGCACGGTATCGTCTCTGGGGTCCATCAGGTGGCCGGGTTGATTTCGGAAATGGCCGTGGCCAGTAATCAGCAGGCTTCAGCGCTGGAGGAAATCAATAACACCGTTGCGACCCTTGATGAAACGACGCAAAAGAACGCGGCCTTGGTCGAACAAACCACGGCTGCCAGTCAGGCGATGTCGTCTCAGGCGACAGACCTTGAACACATGGTTTCGTTCTTCACGGTTTAACAGAATCTTTGCCTTCGGCGACCAGGGGCGCTTCGCCCCTGGTCTTTGTTCGCCGGAAGCCCCCATCCTCAGTCGCGCCAGAAGGTTGGGGCCAGCAGCACCAGAACCGTGAACACCTCCAACCGGCCCAGGATCATGGCAAAACTCAAGACCCATTTACCGCCTTCAGGCAAGGAGCCAAACGTGTGGCCCGGGCCAATCACCGGCCCCAACCCCGGCCCGGCCCCCGACAAGGCCGAAGCCACGCCACTGGCGGCGCTAAGAAAATCCAGGCCGAATGCGGCCAGGGCCAAGGTTAGCAGGGCATAGCATTCGATATAGGCGATGACGAAATTGACCACCGAGTCGATAACGTCATGATCAACGACCTTGCCGTTGTAGATCGGCCGGATCACCCGATGCGGTTGAAGCATGCGGGTCATCTGATTGGCCATGGCCTTGAATAGAATTTGCCAGCGGAAAATCTTGATCGAGCCGGAAGCGGACCCAGTACAGCCGCCGATAAAATAAAAGAAGAAAAATGCCGTGACCGCAAACCCACCCCACTGGCTGTAGTCGGCGGAAATCAGGCCGCAATCCAAAATAATCGATACCGTGTTGAGCGTAGCGTGACTAATCGCGTCCCAAAGCGGCAGATGAACAACCTGATAGACCCAGGCCGACATCGCCACGGATGCCACCAGCAGCACCGACCACATCAACAGCACCTGAGTATCGGCCAGCAGCGTGGTGCGGAAGTTCCGTAGCAACCGGACGTAATAAGTCAGGGGCATCGAACCGGCGATAATTGTGGCCGTCGCCACCCACAGCACGGCGTTAGAATGGAAAAAAGCCAAGGATTCATCTTTGGTTGAAAAGCCGCCGGTCGAAATCGCCGCCATGGCATGACACAACGCATCGAACCAGCTCATTCCCACCGACCAGAACATGACCAGCGAAATTATGGTCAGAACCAGATAGGTGATGGCGATCGCGCCAGCCGTGTCTTTGACTGTGGCAAACGGCCGGTCGTTTTTGTCGGCGGATTCGGTCCGGAACATTTGCATTCCACCCACCCGCAGTACCGGCAAAATCGCAATGGCCATGATGATCACGCCAATGCCGCCGAACCAGTTCAATTGCGCCCGCCATAGCAGTACGCCCAGCGGCGCGTGATTAAGCCCGGCGATCACGGTTGACCCCGTGGTGGTGAGCCCCGACATCGCTTCGAAATACGCGTCGGTAAAATTGAGGCGCAGGGCCGACAGCATCAGCGGCAGCGCACCGACCCCAGCCGCGCAGGCCCATGACAAAGTGGTCAACAAGAAGGTTTGGCGAATCGTAAAGCGGGTAATCTTATCGGCCGTGGCCAGAAACATGCCGCCACTGACCGCAAGCGTCAACACCGCGGCTCCACCAAACGCCGACCAGTCTGGATCATCATTGAGCAGATCGACCAGGCAGGGCAGCAACATGCCCACCCCCAGAATCGACAGCACCACGCCCACAATGTGAAACACCGGAACGATTTCGTCGCGAACGATCACAGTCTGCCACCCCCTGCCCGGGACCAGAGCCCGGGGTCGGCACCGCATTTTCCCCACCCGGACAGCCCCGCGATTCTATCGGTACCGTCGCTTAAAGTCCACACTGTTTCCGCACTGCAACACGTTGCTTCGGCCCCTCCCCCTTCCGAACTTGGTCAGGTTATGACGTTGCATCGCATCGTGTGACGGCGTATAAACAGTGCCTTCTTCGGGCGGCGAGGCCGGGTGCGAAGACCCCCGGGCATGCCCAACCGCCCATGTGACGCCACTCCATTTAAGGATGCGGAAATGCCCAAGTTGAAAACCAAGAGCGGCGCTAAGAAGCGCTTTAAGATTACGGCTAACGGCCACGTCAAGGCCCAGGCCTCACGCAAGCGCCACGGCATGGTCAATCGTCCGCAAAAGATGAAGCGCGATGCCCGCGGCAACATGGTGCTGTGCAATGCGGATGCGCGCATCGTGCTCAAAAACTTCCTGCGTAACGGCTGAGCTGAGGAGATACCGGCATGGCACGAGTCAAGCGCGGCGTCACGACGCACGCCCGTCACCGCAAGATCATCAAGCTGGCCAAGGGCTACCGTGGCCGGTCCAAATCTAATTTCCGGATTGCGCTGCAAAAGGTCGAGAAGGCGCTTCAGTATGCCTATCGTGACCGTCGCAACCGCAAGCGTGACTTCCGCGGCCTGTGGATTCAGCGGATCAACGCCGGGGCCCGGTTGCACGGCGTGACCTATTCCAAATTCATGCACGGTCTGAAGCGGGCTGGAATCGAACTCGACCGCAAGGTGCTGGCCGACATCGCCGCGCGCGATGCCGACGGCTTCAAGTCCCTGGTCGAAAAGGCCCAGGCGGCACTCGCCGCTTGATCTTTGGCGGGGGTATTCATACCCCCGCCAAACCTTCCCCGGCCAAGGGTCCAGGAACCTCCAGGCTCCTGGTGGGGGTGTCGGGGGCCGAAAGTTCCTCGACCAACCGCCGGATACATAGCCATGCTCGATTCCCTGAAGGCGGAAGTTCTCGCCACCGTTGCCGTCGCCGCCGATATTGCCGCACTGGAAGAGGTGCGCGTTTCAGCGCTGGGTAAGAAGGGCCGCGTTACCAGCCTGATGAAGGATCTCGGCGCGCTGACGCCAGACGAGCGTAAGGCGCGCGGTGCCGCGCTCAATCAGGTTAAGGACGAAATCAGCGCCGTGATCGAGGCCCGCAAGATCGACCTGCGCCGCGCCGAGCGCGCAACCAGGCTGATGGCGGAAAAGATCGACATGACCCTGCCCGCGCGCCCGGCTGCCGATGGCCGCATCCATCCAATCAGCCAGACCCTGGATGAACTGGTGGCGATTTTCGCCGACATGGGGTTCACCGTCGCCGAAGGGCCGGATGTCGAAGGCGATTTCTACAATTTCACCGCGCTGAACATTCCGCCTGAGCACCCGGCGCGACAGATGCATGACACCTTCTACCTGCCCGATGCTGCGGACGGCACACAGCGGGTGCTGCGCACCCACACCTCGCCGGTCCAGATCCGGACCATGATGACGACCAAGCCGCCGATCCGGATTATCGCTCCGGGCCGGACCTATCGTTCCGACTACGATATGACCCACACGCCGATGTTCCACCAGATCGAAGGCCTGGTGATCGACGAGTCCACCCACATGGGTCATCTCAAGGGCTGCCTGATCGAATTCTGCCGTGCGTTTTTTGATATTGATGATCTGCCGGTTCGGTTTCGGCCCAGCTTTTTTCCGTTCACCGAACCCTCGGCCGAAGTTGACATCGGTTGTTCCCGCGCCGGTGGTGAATTGAAGATCGGGGCCGGTGCCGATTGGCTCGAGATCCTCGGCTGCGGCATGGTTCACCCCAAGGTTTTGGAGAATTGCGGCATCGATTCCACCCGCTACCAGGGCTTCGCCTTCGGCATGGGCGTGGAGCGACTGGCGATGCTCAAATACGGTATTCCCGATCTGCGCACCTTCTTCGAAGCCGATTTGCGTTGGCTGAAGCACTACGGCTTCCTGCCACTGGATGTGCCCAGCCTGGCCCAAGGGTTGACGCGGTAGGGAATCTGACTATGGCGATCGCCGGAGAATTATTCGATATATACAAGAAGGCGAAGGAGAGCGGCTGGTTTGATCGTTTTCGTTCCCTGGTTATGGGAAGTCATAGGGTCTTGATTTTGGGTGCCAGCGGGGTTGGTAAAACCAGCCTGCGTAACGCGCTCGTTGACATGATCAGTGAGGTTATCGCGGCTGATGATCGGACAATCTTCCCCTCGGAGCAGAAGATAAAATTAGGCACCGATTTTTTCTCGGTTATTGATACGCCAGGACAGCACCAATACATCTCTTCCAGCTCAATTACCCGCCTACGCTTCGTTGAGCAAGAGATCTGCGGCATTATCAATGTTGTCTCCGATGGTTATCACGAATATGACACAGGTGGCCGAGTTCGTGCGCAGGCAATTGGGCCAGATGGAAAAACGAATTCAGAATTCCTGGTAAATCACCGCAAGACGGAACTTGGGAGTATAGCGGAATGGGGCACCAAATTGCGCTTGACTTCCAACGAAGGGTGGCTAATCACCGTTATCAACAAGGCCGATTTGTGGTGGCATGATAAAGACCGTGTTATCGCGTACTATAAAGAGGGACCATACCATAATGCTTTGACCAGGTCAGAGATGTGCAAAACCGCTCCGGTAGTCTTGCCATTCTGTGCAACGCTACACAAGTTCTTTGATATTGCACCGCTCTGTGGCTTATATGATTTAAAAGATCAGGCTGATCACCGAAACAATTTAATCAGGGTTTTGCTGGAGTCGATCGGCAGAGGGAACGGTCATGGCTAGTGTTGGGACGGCACTGCATCACCCCCTTGCGTTTCCCGGAAAGGGGGGGCGGGACGGTGGCCCCTTTTCCATGACCGCAGCAGTTGCGAAGTTAGCAACAATTGTCCATGCTATGACAATCTTGCGAAGACTGATTTTGATAGTTTTTGCCACACAGGTTGGGCTTACGATTTTCGGTCTTGTATTGCGTGCATGGTTTCCGGTGGGGCTGGAGATGGTGGGACTGATGCACCCGGTTGGGCGTTTGGATTCCCTTGTGCTGGGATTTTCCGGAGCTATTCTTGGTCTATTGCTACTATATTCTGGTTACAAGAAGACAGGAGATGGACACTACCAGGACATTGCCGAAGAGTGGGAGATCTTATTCGGTACCGGTTCGCCAATAGCGGTAAAAGGAGATGACCTTGATCAGGAAATTGGGCGGGTATTCAAAGCGTTTTCTTCGGTTTCCGACATGGCCTTAACCGGTTACCAGAAGACTGGATGGTTTTATGCAAACGTAAGTCTGTTGTTGGTGATTGCCGAAGCCGTTATTTCAAGGAATCTTTAAATGAAATTCCCCCTGTCTTGGCTTAAAGATCATCTGGAGACCGAAGCCGGTTTGGATCGGATCACCGAAACCCTGACCGCATTGGGGTTAGAGGTCGAAGGCGTCACCGATCGGGCCAAGCCCTTGGCCCCGTTCACCATCGCCCGGGTGATTTCGGCCGAACGCCACCCCAACGCCGATAAGTTACAGGTGTGCATGGTTGATCCCGGCAACGGGGCCGCGCCGGTGCAGGTGGTTTGTGGCGCGCCGAATGCTCGGGCCGGGCTGCGGGGGGTGTTCGCGCAAGCCGGGGCGATCATCCCTAATTCCGCAACCGAATTGAAAAAAGGCGTGATCCGTGGCGTCGAGTCCTGCGGTATGCTTTGTTCCGAACGCGAATTGAACCTTTCGGAGGAACACAACGGCATCATTGAACTGCCGGACGATGCGCCGCTGGGCGGTTCCTATGCCCGCTATCTCGGCCTGGATGATCCACTGATCGAAATTGCGCTCACCCCCGACCGTGCCGATTGCGCCGGGGTGCGCGGAATCGCCCGCGATCTGGCCGCCGCTGGCTTGGGCCGATTGAAGCCGCTGACCGGCGGCAAGGTTGAATCCTCGCCGGTTCAAGGATCGTTTCGTAGTCCGATCGGAGTTTCGATCGAAGAGCCGCAAGCCTGCCCGCTGTTCATCGGCCGTTTTATCAAGGGCATTCGCAACGGCTCGTCGCCGCGTTGGTTGCGCGATAAGCTGCTTGCCATCGGCCTGCGTCCGATTTCAATTCTGGTCGATTTGACCAACTATCTGACCATGGACATCGCTCGACCGCTGCATGTGTTCGATGCCGACACCCTGGCCGGCGGAATCATTGTCCGGCTGTCACGGGCCGGCGAACCGTTGAAGGCCCTGAACGGTAAAGACTACGTGCTCGAAGACGGCATGACCGTGATCGCCGATTTCGATGGCGTCCTGGGTCTGGCCGGCATCGTCGGCGGCGAGCCTTCCGGCTGCACCGAGGACACGGTCAATGTCTTCGTCGAATGCGCGCTGTTCGATCCGGTCCGGACCGCCGCCACCGGGCGCAAGCTGGCCATCGATTCGGATGCCCGTTACCGGTTCGAGCGCGGCGTTGATCCCGGGGCGGCGTTCGAAGGCATGGAGCGGATCACCCGTCTGATTGTGGATCTGTGCGGCGGCGAGGCCAGTGAGTTGGTGGTGGCCGGGGGGGTGCCGGGGGGGCGGCGGATGCTGACCCTGCGTCCGACCCGGGTCAATCACCTGGGCGGGGTTGATGTGCCGCTGGCCGAACAACGCCGCATTCTGGAAGCGCTCGGCTTCGAAACGAGTCTTACAGAAGATGGTAACGTTTCGGTAGCGGTTCCAAGTTGGCGGGCCGATGTTCACGGTGAAGCCGATCTGGTCGAAGAGGTGCTGCGCATCAACGGCTTTGATCAGATTCCGGTGGTGCCGCTGCCGCGCACCGTCGCCGTCACCCGGCCGGCGCTTAATGCTCGCCAGCGACGGACCAGCTTCATTCGTCGAACCCTGGCCGCGCGCGGTCTGAACGAAGCCGTGACCTGGTCGTTCATGTCTTCGGCCTTCGCCCCACGCTTCGGTCATAAAGACGAGGGTCTGCGGTTGGTCAATCCGATCAGCAGCGATCTGGATGTGTTGCGGCCGTCGATTCTGCCCAATCTGATTCAAGCTGCCGGCCGCAATGCCGATCGCGGTTATCCCGACTCGGATTTGTTCGAACTGGGGCCGGTGTTTTTGACTGCGGTACCGGAAGGTCAGACTCTGGTTGCCACCGGCATTCGCAGCGGAGCGGCAGGACCGCGCAACGCTTTGGCCCTGGCACGGTCGGTCGATGCCTATGACGCCAAGGCCGACGCCCTGGCGGCGCTGGAAGCGGCCGGAGTCGCGGCCTCCAGCCTGCAAATCACCACCGATGCCCCGGACTGGTACCACCCCGGTCGCTCCGGTGTGTTGCGTCAGGGGCCGGCGGTGCTGGCCCGCTTCGGCGAGCTTCACCCGGAAGCGCTGGAGGTTCTGGGCGTCAAGGGACCGGTGGTTGGGTTTGAAGTGTTCGTCGATATCATTGCGCAACCGAAACGAAAGTCGGGCACCGCGCGGCCGCTGCTGAAGCTATCGCCATTCCAGCCGGTTAACCGGGATTTTGCCTTCGTCGTTGCCAAGTCGGTTGAGGCGGACAAGGTGTTGCGCGCGGCACGGGGTGCAGACAAGGCGTTGGTCAAGGATGCGGCGGTGTTCGACGCTTACCAGGGGCCAGGGGTACCCGAAGGCCATAAGTCGCTGGCGATTGCGGTGACTTTGCAGCCAACCACCCAGACTCTGACCGAACAGGAACTGGAACAGGTTTCGGCCCGAATCGTGGCGGCGGTGGCCAAGGCCACCGGCGGCAGCCTGCGCGGTTAAGGGCTAAAATGAAGTGGGTCCAGGGGCCTCTAGGCTCCTGGTGGG
>CAUYTZ010000470.1:0-5248 GCA_963575695.1 uncultured Gammaproteobacteria bacterium
AATGAACGACCGGATATCCTCCCGCTTGCGACCAAGCCGAACTGCCGCCAGTTCCATCGACCAAATCCTTCACAGCCCGTCAAGAAATTGTGGGAGATTTGAATCCATCATACCGCATATCGCAAGAAAAAAATGAGGGGAGTCTTGAGGACCGAGAGGGCAGACAAGACGATCGTGATGAATTCAGCACGAGAGAATGCCTGTGCAGTGGCGAGGAAATCGCGCAGTCGCCCAGCGCCTGATCAATCGCGCCGCGCCAGACCCCGAGGTTGACCGCCGGATCGCGCCGCCGCGAGGCCCCCAGCATCAGCTTCTGGTGCAGGCGCTCGTCGTCGCGGGACTGGGCCACGATCATCTCGACCAGTTCGGCCTTGTCCAGGGCGGTCAGCCACGACCGGATGTCGTCGATGGTCGGCATCCCCGCCACATCGTCCGCCGGCTTGCCGCCCGCCGCGATCCAGGCCAGCCCCACCGCCACCGCATGCTTGCAGAAGGCGCCATCCTCGCCAACCGGGCAGGTGCAGGACCAGCCGAGATCGCCGCCCGCCCGCCACAGCCGAACCCGGTAGTTCTGGCCGCCACGGACAGTGGCGGTGATGCGCTCGCCGTCGAAGCGCAGCGCCCGAACCTGCCCCTGGGCCAAATACGCCTCGCCCCGGCTGAACGAGCGGTCATTGGCAAGGCGGCGCAACGGGTGGTCGTCGGTCAGGATCGGGGTGGGCATGGGACGGATCGCGATTGGCGGAAAGGCACCCGCCCAGAATGGCTACCGGCGGCCGTTCCGGCAAGCAGTTTACCAAGAGGGAATGAGCGCGACCACGGGATTCCGAGCCGAGCGATCGTCCCAGCGCCGGGCCATGACTGACCTGGCTGATAAGGTCAACGGGCTTATCCTCACTGCGGATGCGCGGCGGGCGGCTCTCGATTGTGCGGCGGCATGGAAAAGTCTGCCGCAAATGAGGTGGTCTATTTTTGGATGCCGATCACCCCTGCAAGTGGCACACTTTTCCATGCCGCCGCACACGTGTGTGGATTGGCGCTTCGGGGCATTTTCGCCCCTTTACGACGCCTTTAACGAGTTGGCACCGGCCGCGCTGGGGCGGCGGCGGCGGGCAGGGCCACGGCCGCCGCTGCTGGTTGCTGCACCTGGGGGGCCGAAGACGGCGTCTTCAGCGCAGGCTCAAGCGTGGGTGCGGTCAATGTAAGAGGTTGCAACAATGTCGGGGCCGCCGGCTGCTGTTGAGCGAGTCCCGCGCCCACGGCACCAAGCGTTGGGGGCAAACCCTGAGCTTGAGCGGCACCGCTTACGGCGACAGCAACCAGAACGACGGCGAGACCGGCTAGGCGCATTAACTTCATGACGGCGGGATCCTATGAATATAGAGAAAACTGAGCGACTTGCGGCAACGTGAAATATGAATCTTGGGGTACATCAACATTAAAGTCAACTTCGCTCTGCGCAAAGTTTGCCACGGGCGGAAGCGCCGTGCCATCCTGGCGCTGGCTCAGGGGCTTGAGCAGACCAGTTGACGAGCGCCAGGAGGCCGCGACCGCAGATGAAAATCGCCTTTGACATGGACAACACGCTGTTCGACGAATTCGGTAGGGAGGTTCGTCCGGGAATCGCGTCGCTGCTGCTTGATTTGAAAAAGGATGGGCACGAACTGGTTTTGTGGACCAGTTCAACCCGGGCCCGGGCGCATCAGATTCTTGGCTGGCATGATTTCGCCGCTTATTTTTCCGCGATCTACTGCCGCGAGGATTATGATCCGGACAATAAAGGGGCGATCAAGGAGCTGTCGCGTTTTGGAATTGACGCGATCATCGACGACGACCCCAAGCATTGCGCCGCCGCCCAGGCGTCCGGCCACATCGGCGTTCAGGTGGTCAGTTTCCGCGGCGGCACCAGCGCCCGCGCCGAGGAAATGACGGCGGTTTATCAAAAACTGAGACGGCACCCGAACCGGCTTTGGGACGGGCTTCGCGGTTTGTTCAAGTAAAGAGAAAACCCATGCTGGATTCCTTGTACGGCTCCCTGTCGCGCCGGCTTCGTCCAGAAGACGTGGCACAGATCATTCGAGATCATCACTCCCAGGATCTCAGCCCGGCCGAACTCGGGGTGTTGGACAAGGCCGCAGCGGGCTCTCTTAAACGCGGGGTCGGCCGGTTGACATCCATGTCTGAAGACTTCTTCGAGGCTTCGCCGCCCCGGAGCCACATCGCCGTCGCCCAGGGGCTGTTTAAAACCGCCCGCGCCATGACCGCGGCCGATTGTACGGACCTGGACTGTTTGGCTGACTTCGTGGCCGAATTGTCCGTGGAAATTCACAAACAGGTCGGCCAGTCCAGCTTCAAATACGATCGTCTTAACCGCACCGCGCGCGAGGGGACGGGGCTTGACCTCTCCAAGCGCCGCTATAATAAAATGTTCCGCTTTTTGCTGCGCTTTGAGGAAAAGATCGAGCGTTACCGCAGGGAGCTTCGACGCGCCGATCTGCGCCAGATCGCCAAAAGCGGCTTGGTCAGGCGCATTTCCCGCGAGGATTTCGACGCCGCCGGCGCGGCGGCCCCCTTCGTCGCCTATTACGTTGCGCGGCTCAACCGGCGCGGCATGTTCACCGTCTCCGCCCAGGATCGCGCCTTCGACGAGGTCGCCGCGATGCTGTTTCGCCGCTTCAAACGCGCCCCCACTGCGGCCGGCTGGCGGATCATTTCCCTGGTCATGCCCGATTTCGACATCGTTTCCTATCTTTCGGACGAAGACAAAATCAAGCTGTTCGCCGATTGGCTGGCGTTGCTTGGGACCATTGCGCAGGCGCTGAAGGAGTGCGCCGACCAAAACGGCTTCGACCGCGCCGCCATGATCGTGCGACCCGGCAACGACTCCAGCACCTGGAACGCCGCGGCCGGGGCCTGGAATCTTGCGCGCCAGGGCTGGCTTGGCACCCTACATGCGCTTGGCATGGAAGACATGTTGGAGTTTCTCTGTCCGGGCAAGGCGATGCGGCTGATGGCGGCCGATGTCGCGCGCTGGCATGCGGCGCAAGGCGGCAGCGTACATCAAGATACAGCGGTGTGGGCGGTTTTGCCGGCCCCGTGGGAGGTCTTTAGTGGTCAGGCGTCCTGCGCGCGCGCCGATGTGGAGGCCGCCTGCGCTCGGTTCGGCGTTGATCCGGCTGCGTCCGGCTGGACCGCGCCGCGCGGCCCGCGGCAGGCGGTTCCCTTCCGCCCCACCCCGGAATTGGTCCACGGCGTCGCGGTCAGCCAGCCGCACCTGGCGTTGGTCCTGCGCAAGGCCGGCTGGTTCTCGGGCAAAAGCGCGAGACCCCTGCCGGAAGGCGTAGCAGCGTTGGTGACGCGCGACGCGACTGGCGCGGCGATTTCGGCGGAGTCAGCGGTGCCGGAGACTCCGGACCCTCCGGACCCCGGCCTGTGGGGCAAGGTTCGTTGCTGGTTTAAATGCGCGGATTCTTAAGGGCGATCCTTGACGCCGGCCGAGGTTCCGGCGGAGACTGGCGGGGCCCGAAATGGTCAGCGGCAGACGGCCGGCTCTCCAACCGGCAGGACGCAGGTTCGAACCCTGCTTTCGGGTGCCTTGGAATACCTCAGCGGCAGAGGGGCCGGCTCTTTACCGGAACGTCGTAGGTTCGATTCCTGCTTCCAAGGCTCTCTTCCACTCTCATTTCCAATTCAGCGGTCGGGGTGCGGTTTATGAGCCAGGCGGCCAACCGATTTGACTGGCTTTGGCTTTGGTGCCGGGACAGCGGCTCCCCGGAGCCAGCGCTCGCCGATTTTGAAGCCGCTCCGGCGCTCTGGCGGCCCGCCTTCATTTGCGAACGCGTTCGCCCGCTTCTGGCCAAAGGGGACGCGGAGGCCGCGCTTAACGCACTCAACGAGGGGATCGGGTATTTTCCCAAGGACGCCGAACTGCGCGGCTTGCGCGGAGAAATCCACCGGGCGGCGGGGCGTTGGCGTTCGGCCATCGCTGATTTGGATGTCGTGCTTCGGCAGGAGCCGGGCAATGCGGCGGCCTGGATGGCCAGGGGCCGCGCGCACCTGTCGCTTGATAAGCCCTATCTCGCCTTGGGCGACTTCAAGCGCGCACTGCGGTTGAACCCGGCCGACCCGCTCGCCCTGACGTTCAGGGGCAATGCCAAAATGCATATGGCCAATCCCGAGGCCGCGTTCGCGGATTACGCCCAGGCGCTGATTCACGATCCAAAGTGTTTCGAAGCGTTGTTTTACCGGGCCGCGCTCGCCATGCATCTTGGCCAAATCCAGGCGGCGCTGGAGGATTACGATTGCCTGCTTAACATTAATCCCGGCAACGCCTGGCTTTGGGGGGCGCGCGCTAGGCTTCACTTCATCCGGGGCGACTTTCAGCGGGCTGCGGCGGACTTCGACGCGGCGGAAGCCTCCACCGGCGACGATTTGGACATGCGGATCTGGAGCTATTTCGCCCACCGGCGCGCGCACGACATCGGGATTCTGTCGTTGCCCGATCCCGAAGGCTGGCCGGGAATCATGATGCGTCATGTGTTGGGGGTTGCGACCGCTGACCAGATCAGGGATCTGGCGACGGAAGTTGAAATCACGAAGGGCGATGGCGACGCCCAGACCCAGGCCGCATTCTATCTGGCTGAAAGCGCCTGTTGTGCGGGAAACCGCCAGGACGCCGCCGCTCTGTTCGCCGAGGCCGCCGAACTTGCGGTCGGCTCGGGGAACTCGGCGATACGCTCCGCCGCGCTCGCCGAGTTGGCCCGAGAGGCCCCACTGTATTTAGGACATGACCATGACCGACTGGCCACTCGCGTTCAAGCCGGAGGAGCAGGCGTTTTACTTGCAAACCCTGTCGGTGCGCTCGAGAACCCATTCACCGGCTAGGTCCAGGTAGGGGGGATTTGGAATTATTGACGCAGCGAACCCCGTCACCGAAGTTCATATCCCGACCGTCGACCAGTCCGCTCCATCAATGCTTCTGATCAGCGCCAAACACATCGGCCAACTCGCGGGCGTCAAGGATGCGATCGCTCCACTCGTCCAACTGGTCGCTGCTGGCGGCGCGAACATGGTCTTCAACTTGGCTGGGAAGCGTCTTAAACCGGCGGCGAAGCTGACGGAGGAGCATTTCGGCTTTGCCCTTAGCCTCACCCCTGGCCTCACCCCTGGCCTCACCCCTGGCCTCGCCCTGAACCAAGCCAAGGTTGAACCCTTCTGATTTCCATTGTTCAGCAGCAACAGACATGAC
>CAUYTZ010000471.1:0-3191 GCA_963575695.1 uncultured Gammaproteobacteria bacterium
CAAGTTCTGCGAGGCGACACTCAGGTTCTTGAGAGAAAATGTCCCGAAAAACTGGGACGCCCTATGCGATGGCGTGTCCGACAACTTCCGCATTATCTCGCCCAAGGATTTTCGGATTCTCAGGTGAACAGGGTATATCTATAAATTTTGCCACTTTTTTCCGAGAAATTTGGTGTGCTTCATGACCGTCACCGAAGAGATCTTGTTTGAACGGCGCGGGGGCGTTGGGCTGGTCACGCTCAACCGGCCCAAGAGCTTGAATGCGCTTACACTTAATATGTTTCGCGCCTTTGACCGCCAGTTGGTGGCGTGGCAAGAGGATAGCGATATCCACATGGTTGTGGTTCGGGGTGCCGGAGGGCGGGCGTTTTGCGCTGGCGGTGATGTGGTTCATGCCTGGGAATCGGGCATGGGCGGAAAAACCGGCACTGGCGATTGTGGGGCCCTGGTGCCGTTGCTCTTCGGCACCGAATACGCTCTCGACCGCCGTAGCCATCGCTTCCCAAAGCCGTACGTCAGCTTGCTTGATGGCTACACCATGGGCGGCGGGGCTGGAATTTCGGTTCATGGCTGGCGACGGATTGTGACCGGTAAAACCCTGTTCGCGATGCCCGAAACCGCGATCGGCATTTTTCCCGATGTCGGCGGCAGTTGGTTCCTGCCCCGCCTGCCGGGACGGATCGGGATCTGGCTCGGCCTGACCGGAGCCAAGCTGGGACCGGCTGACACCCTATACACGGGAATCGGTCATACGTACGTACCAAGCGGCCGGCTGGAGGCACTGATCGATGCATTGGCCGGCGCTGACTGGGCCGGCGGTCCGGAACCGCGGGTCGTCATCGATCGAATCATCGCCGATCACGCGGAAGCTGTGCCGGAGCAACCGACGCTGCCGACGGTGCGCGCCGCAATCGATCGCTGCTTCGGTTTCGACACCGTTGAGGCGATCATCACCGCGTTAAAAGCCGAGCACACGCCATGGGCGGCAGAGCAACTTGAAGTGCTCGGGCGAATGTCGCCGACCAGCCTAAAAATTACCCTGCGCCAGTTGCAGCGCGGCGCACAACTCAGCTTTGACGAATGCCTCAAAATGGAATTTCGGATGAGCCAAGCCGTGCTGGCCGGGGTCGATTTCTTCGAAGGGGTTCGGGCGGTACTGATCGACAAAGACAAGGCACCGCGCTGGTCGCCGAAAACCCTGGCCGAGGTTGACGAAGACCTGGTTGAACGCCATTTTGCCCATTTGGGATCATGTGAACTGGTGTTCGATACCCCTTGAGGATCGCTGTCATGACCGTTGCGGAGAGCTGCCCTCTGATCCTGCTGTCCAATGTCCATAAATGGTTTGGCAATTTCCATGCTTTGGCCGGCATTGATCTAGAGGTGATGCGCGGCGAGCGGATCGTGATTTGTGGCCCGTCAGGGTCAGGAAAGTCCACTTTGATTCGTTGTATCAACCGGTTAGAGGAGTACCAGTGCGGTACGATCGTGGTCGATGGCATCGAACTAACGGGCAATCTGAAGCAGATCGAGGCGGTTCGGCGCGGTATCGGCATGGTGTTTCAACAATTCAACCTGTTTCCGCATCTTACCGTGCTGGAAAACTGCACACTGGCCCCGATCTGGGTTAAAGGTTTGGCCCGCGCCGACGTCGAGGCGTTGGCCATGAGTTACCTGGAACGGGTGAAGATTCCTGAACAGGCGCGCAAATACCCGGGGCAATTGTCCGGCGGCCAGCAACAGCGGGTGGCGATCGCCCGGGCGTTGTGCATGGCACCGAAGATCATGTTATTTGACGAACCGACTTCGGCGCTTGATCCGGAAATGGTCAAGGAAGTTCTGGATGTCATGGTTGATTTGGCCTGCGGTGGCATGACCATGCTGGTGGTTACTCATGAAATGGGCTTCGCCCGCTCAGTCGCCGATCGGGTGCTGTTTATGGATCGCGGCGAAATCGTGGAACAAGCCGACCCTGATCAGTTCTTCACCCAACCGAAATCAGAACGCACCCAAATGTTCCTAAGTCAGCTCGTTAGGGCGTCCTGAAGCCGCCGCCGCCGCCCCAAGCACAGCATCAATCCGTACCTTGAGCGCGCTCAGGGCCACCGGCTTAACCAGATAACCATTGGCGGCCAAGTCTTTGGCACTGCCGACTGTTCCCGGATTAGCGTCGCCAGTAACCATGATCACCGGCGTGCGGGCAAGATCGGCGATTTTAACCGCACGCAATTGGCGCAAAACCTCGATGCCGCCGACCGGCTTCATATGCACGTCAAGAAAGACAATATCTGGCCGGGTGCGCAGGGTTTCCAGTAGCGCATCCTTGCCGTTACTGGCCTCGCCGATCGATCTCACCCCCATCTGGTGCAGGAGTTGGCGAATGATCCGACGCGTATACTCCTCGTCATCGACGACCAGAACCTTCAACCGACCGTAATCAACGCCCGCCATCCTTATTTACTCCGCTTCCCTACCCCACGGCCGACCACGTACAGGGGAAACCGCCCCTAGACTATGTCCCCTGGAGTTTTAATGAATTTCAAGTCACCGAGCCAAGACCGCTTGAAACGCAGCCTACCACCGCCCGGTCAGAAACGGCACTCGTTTGATGTCAACCAAGACAGAACGCCCCGGCCCACACCCCGCCCCCCTCACCAACTCAGGCAGCAAAATTAAAGTGAGCAAGGCTTCGAAGAGCATTGCCTGGCCCCAGAACCGTGTCAGGCCAAGATGATCAACAAAATACAAAAATAAGATTAACTATCATATTTAATTCCGAACACCATCTGAAGTCATTGACCGACGCCGCCGGTATGCCCTGATGTGTCGCATCTCTTTATTGTATCGAAGGTAGGTAATTAATCGAACCACAACGCCTTCAAGGATCTCTTGAGGCAATGGCTCCTTTTCTAGTATCTCAATCAAGCCAAGTAAGCCATCCCGACCATAGACGATCGCATCGGCTAATTCCCGGACGGTCAAGTTTGTTTCCATCGCAGCACCTTTCCTAATGGTCAACACACGGGTTGACAAGGTGCGGGCGGCGTTTGCCCCTATCCAGGTTAATCATTCGTCCTGGCTTAAGTGGGAGGCCCAGGTGGAAACAAACTTGACCGTCCGGGAATTAGCCGATGCGATCGTCTATGGTCGGGATGGCTTACTTGGCTTGATTGAGATACTAGAAAAGGAGC
>CAUYTZ010000472.1:0-12201 GCA_963575695.1 uncultured Gammaproteobacteria bacterium
TGCACAGCACCAAACGCCTTATCAAGGCATTCAGGCGCTGCACACGAAACCTCTTTGACCCTCCGCGAAAGCGCAAAAAGCAGATGCAGGGGCGGCAAAAATCCTTATCCTAGCGCATATGGGGCGCTGCCCTGGACCCGCCTTAATTTAAGTGCCTGAACCCAAGTCCTCGCGCAGGGTTTCCAGTTCCAACCAACGATCCTCGGCTGCGGCCAACTCCACTTGCCGCGCCACCAGTTCCGCAGTCAAACGTGGCAGTGCCGCTGGCTCACGCGCAAACAGCTCCGGATCAGCCAAACGCTGATTGAGCGCCGTTACCGCCGCAGTCAGAACTTCGATTTTGGCCGGCAACTGATCCAATTCACGCTGTTGCTGATAACCGAGCTTGCGCTTGGCCTTGGCTGGGGCCGAGTCGGTGATGGCCCGGACCGACGGGACCGTCCGGGCCGGCGTTAGCGCCGTCGCTGCCGAGAATTGGCGCTGGCTAAGGTAATCACTGTAGCCACCGGCATATTCGGTCACGGTGCCATCGCCATCGACAACGATGGTCGAAGTCACCAGCCGATCAAGGAAATCACGGTCGTGGCTAACCAACAACAGCGTGCCCTGATACTCGCTCAACACTTCCTGCAACAGATCGAGCGTATCCATGTCCAGATCATTGGTCGGTTCGTCCATGATGATCAGGTTGGAAGGATGCGCGAACAGCTTGGCCAGCAACAGCCGGTTTCGCTCGCCGCCCGACAGGGCCCGCACCGGTGTATCGAGCTGGCGAGTGTCGAACAGGAAATCCTTAAGGTAGCCAGCGATGTGGCGCGATTTTCCGCCGATCACCACCGCGTCGCCGCCAAACGGACACAGCACCTGACGCATGGTCGCTTCCGGATCGAGCGCCGCCCGTTTCTGGTCGAAATAGGCCGGCTCCAGGGTCTGGGCCAGACGAATGCCGCCGCTGTCGGCCACCAACTGGCCGGTCAGCAAACGCAGCAGCGTGGTTTTGCCGGCCCCATTGCGACCAATCACGCCGACTCGATCGCCACGCATGATCCGGGTGGAGAAATCGCGAATTAGCACCCGTGGCCCGTCTGGGCCGTCGAAGCTTTTGGAAATCCGCTCAGCTTCGATCACCAGCCGTGCGCCGGGGTCGGCTTCAGACACCACCATCTGCACCCGCCGACCGCCCTTAATTTCCTCGGCACGATGGGAACGCAGATCCTGCAACGACCGCACCCGGCCCATATTGCGCGTGCGCCGGGCGCTGATCCCTTCGCGCATCCACTGGAGTTCCGAGACGATCTTGCGATCCAGCTTGTGCGAGGCCTCTTCGTCGGCGGCAAACACCTCCGTCTGCCAGGCTTCGAACTCACCAAACGGGCGTTCGCAGACTCGCAGCCGACCACGGTCCAACCACAGCGTGCGTCGAGCCAAGCGAGTCAGAAAGGCGCGATCGTGGCTGATCAACAGCAGGCCGCCCCGAAACGCCATCAACTCGCCTTCCAGCCATTCGATGGTCGGTAGATCGAGATGGTTGGTCGGCTCGTCCAGCAACAGCACATCCGGCTCGCCAACCAAGGCCCGGGCCAGGGCTACGCGGCGTAGCTTGCCCCCCGAGAGCACCGCCAGATCGCGCTCGCCAGCCAGTTGCAGCCGGTCGAGAATGGCGTCAACCCGATGCAGGGCGTCCTCATCTCCGGCCGGCAGGCCGGCGGCAACAAAATCATGCACCGACTCGAAGCCGGAAATATCCGGTTCCTGAGGCAGGGTGCCGATTCGGCAACCGGGCTGGATGAAACGCTCACCGCCGTCGGGCCGAAGCTCGCCGGCCAAAAGGCGCAGCAGAGTCGATTTGCCGGTGCCGTTGCGCCCAACCAGGCACAGCTTATCGCCACGGGCAAGGGCAAGGTCGATGCCTTCGAACAACGGTAGACCGCCCCAAGTGATGGTGACGGACTGAAGAGCGAGCAGAGGCGGAGGGGGGGCCATGAGCACTAACTTATCAACGGGCGGTTCAGCGGAGGTGCCCGCCTAACTTAGAACAACTTCACTCGGCGAAGACCATCGGCGACAGACAGAACGGCGACGGCCGGAAGCCATCACCGTTGGTGTCGAGAAAACCGCCCAACCCGATCCGGGACTTAGCCACCGATAACCGGCATATTGCCAAAGCCACTGTAATCGATCGCCGCAGACCAAAACCGCTCCAGCCGACGCAGGATGTCATTACAGCCACCGAGTTCAACCGTATTGAACCCGGCCTTCTCCAGGGCGGTGATCTGCCGGTCGAACATATCGCCAATCTTGGCATGCAGTGTAAGGCCCTTTTCCGACAGGCGGACCCGCACCGATCGCCGGTCGTGCGGCGAACGCTCCTGCTCCAGGTACCCGTTCTCGACCATCTTCTTGACATTATAAGAAACATTGGAACCAAGATAATAGCCCCGTTGGGTCAATTCACCCACAGTCATATCGTCCTGACCAATATTATAAAGAATAAGACTCTGGACGTTATTGATATCCTGTATACTAAGACGATCAAGCTCAGTCTTAAGCACCTCCAGAAAATGGCGATGCAACCGTTCGATCAGCAGAATGATTTCATAATAGGGTTGGTGCACCACCGTCTCCTTCGACCTTTTTCCGGTCTTACCGTAAGATCACCGCGCGCCTTGATCGGTATCCGGCACTCCTTAACACCAACTTTCAGCCCCAACTTTCAGCCAGTACGTGTACAGGACAATCTTCTAAAATCAATACCCAATGACGAAGCGATTATCAAGCTTTCGTTGCCGATTGAAACGAATCTGACAACTCTCAGCCCCTAGGGTTCGCTACCAAGTTCTGATTCGGACCCCACCAAACCGGGATCGCTGTCGTCGGCGGCAACCGCCCGCCCCACGTCGGTCAAGCGACAAACCTCCCATTCCGGTTTCAGCGGGTTATTGAACCAGGGTTCCGCCCAGCCCGCTTTAACACAACATTTGACCACGCTGCCGCCGATCCGGCGGCCGACCAGATCGAACAGCGGCAGCTTGCCGCCGGGCTGACCCAACCCACGACGGAGCCAAGTTATCTGGCTCGACGTTGGTTCCCGGCAACGAACGGCGTGGGCAATATCGGCCACTGGGGGGCGGGGCAAAACCATGGTCGGACGACTCTGATGGAATGCGAGAGGGTCACTATACGACATTCAGCGCAGTCCTGAAATCTCCGTTTCAAAACCAGGCCACGCTAAACTTGGCCACGCAAACCTTGACGGTGGGACCAGGAAAAGCCGACACCGTTCGCCTAAGCTTTCCGTCTGAACGCTTTTTGTCTGAACGAGAACGTCCATGGACTTGTGCTTGATCTACATCACCACCGCTTCGCGGGAAGAGGCCACCGCGATCGGTCGAACTCTGGTCGAAGAGCGGCTGGCCGCGTGCGTCAACATCTTCGAACGCATGACCTCGATCTATCGTTGGCAAGGCGCAATCGAGCAGGCCGAAGAGGCGGTACTCATCGCCAAGACCCGGCCAGAATTGGTCGAGCCGCTGACCAAACGCGCCCGCAGCCTGCACAGTTATACCACACCGTGCATCATCGAACTGCCGGTCGGACGGGTCAATCCCGACTATCGCGATTGGCTGCTGGCGGAAACCGGCCCCCTATGGGTCACATGATTCCGTTCGCAGCCGTTTTTGCCTCAGACGGGGTACAGCCCGCCTTTACGTAGTCCCAGAACTCTTGCTGTTGCAGAGCGTAATGATCGGGATTGTGATCTCCAGGGATATCCCGAACGTGGCGCAGGCTTGCGACGGAAACGCTCACGTCGAAAACGGCATCAGCAGCGGCTAGGGCGGCAGACACCAGACTGAGGACATACCATTCAGCCGCCAGAGTCGCACCCAGGATGCCACCGCTAAACAGGTTCGTCGGACCAATCAGCGGCAGAACGATATACGGTCCTGGCGGAATACCGACCTTGCACATTGACTCGCTAACTTCGGTTGTTCGCCGCTCCAAACCGATCGGAGTCGCTACGTCAAAAATACCAGCAAGACCTACCGTGCTGTTAACTCCAAATCTCCCGACAGAAACCAAGGCCGCCTTTGGGTATCCCGCCAACAAATTAGTAAAAATAAACTCTGGTTCCGAAATGTTTTCATACATATTCCAAGCGGCGTGCTGAACGAATCCAGGTGTTACCTTGTCCAAGGCCCATGCAGCAGGGTCAACAATATAATCAACCACAGTCTCATTGAACCTGAACATTACACGGTTGACAGGCTCAAAATAATCTTTAGGTATTTTAATTTGCGCCTGAGCCGTTGCAGCCGTTGGCATTTGAGTCTGCGCCGAAACAGATCCAACCGTCATCGCGAGTATGGCACATGACAGCAACGGCATTTTCAAATTCATGACGGCCCCCGTTTTTTGTGATTCACAAACCGATCAGACGGGCCGATCAGACGGGCCGCCTTAATGTCGTAAAATCAACGCCCCACCCCTCATAATCAAGTTGTATCGCCAAACTCTGGTTGTGTCGCTGCTTTTTTAACGCCAAACTGAAACGGATTAAGAAATCTGATCTAAGGAAAAGGAATTCGCTGTTGTCTTTGTTGTCCGCCCGTCTGTCGGTGCTGTTCGCCTGGGTCGGCCATGCCACCATGCATATTTTGACCGCGCTCTACCTGACCGTGGTCCTGGTGCTGGAGCAGACTTGGCACATGAGTTACGACGATTTGATCCGGTTGTGGACGATCGGCGCGCTGCTGATCGGTCTGGGCGCGCCGCTGGCCGGCGGGCTGGGCGACCGTTGGAGCGAGTCGCGGATGATGGTGGTGTTCTTCCTGCTGACCGGCGGCGGCTCGGTCGCGGCCGGGCTGTGCGACGGCCCGCAGGCGCTGGTGATCGCGCTGGCGGTGCTGGGGCTGGGGGGATCGATCTATCATCCCGTCGGGCTGGCCTGGGTGGTGCGCAACGCCACCAACCGCGGCAAGGCCCTGGGTTACATGGGCATTTTCGGCAGCATCGGCACGGCGGTGCCGGCACTGATCGCGGGTTCGCTGTCCGAGGCGATCAACTGGCGGGCGGCATTCCTCATCCCAGGCGCGATTTCGGTCGCGTTCGGGCTGGCGTTGCTTGGCTGCATCATGGCCGGGATCGTGGTCGATCCGGTGGGTGACGCCGCCCCGACGCCCCAGCCGAGCCGGGGAGATGCCATCCGCGCCTTTGTGGTGCTGTCTGTGACCATGCTGTGCGGCGGGCTGATTTGGGGCGTGTTGCAGGTGGCGATGCCCAAACTTTATGACACGCGATTGGCGACGCTGGTTGGCGACAGCGCGCTCGGCGTCGGCGGGCTGGTGACTCTGGTTTACTTGTTCGCGTCCGGTCCACAATTGTTGGGCGGTCATCTGGCCGACCACTTTCCGGTCAAGAAGATCTACATTACCTGCCTGCTGGTGATGGGGCCGCTGCTGGCGCTCACCGCCGGGGCCGCCGGACTGCCGTTGCTGGCGTTGAGCGTGATCACGATGTCGGTGCTCAATATCCAGATTCCGTCCGAAAACCTGCTGCTGGCCCGCTACACCCCGTCCAAATACCGTGGCCTGGCCTATGGTGCCAAATTCGTGTTGACCTTCGGCATCGGCCCGGTAGCGGTGCAGATGACCGCAGCATTCTATCAGTGGACCGGGGAATTCCGGTCGCTGCTGCTGGTTCTGACCGGGGTCGCGGCATTGGCGGGCCTAACCGCGCTGTTGTTGCCGGCGGAGCGCCTTGCGCCCGCCAAGGGACGAGGCGTTGACTTCCGGCCGGTTCAGACCGATGATTGAGTGAGGTCAGCGTGGGGGGAGGCCGTGCCATGGGCGTGACTTCAGAACAAATCCTAGACGCCATTCAGCAGATGGCGACACAGTTCAATGCTAAGTTCGATAGCCTCCAGGCAGAGCAGACCCGGCAAGCCAAGACGCTAGACCGAATCGAGCGGGACCACGGCACAAGGCTGGAACGAATCGAGCAGGACCACGGCGCAAGGCTGGAACGAATCGAGCAGGACCACGGCGCAAGGCTGGAGCGAATCGAGCAGGACCACGGCGCAAGACTTGACCGGATTGAGCGGGACCATGGCGCAAAGCTTGACCGGATTGAGCAGGGCCACGGCGTAAGACTTGACCGGATTGAGCAGGACCACGGCACAAGACTTGACCGGATTGATGCACGTTTGAGCCAGACCGGGGCCGATCACACCGAGCGTCTGGCCCGAATCGAGTCAGAGCAACGGCAGATCAAGGAAATGATCGGCGCGGTCCGACTGCGCGAGATCGGGCGGTTGGATGGCCGCATCGATCAGTTGTCGATGGATGTGGGACTCGGCCGGAAGGCATCGTAAACCAAATTCCGCCATCACCTTGACTTGGCCATCCACGAGCCCGAAGGGAACCTGAAGGTTCCTGAGCCTGCGTTCCTTTTCCGCACAGTTGGACCATATTTTCTTAATGACTGAGCCAAAACCCCTATTTTCCTGGCGCAAGCACTGGGCCCACCGCTTCGGCATCGCCCCGTTCCTGCCCATGTCCCGCGACGAGATGACGACACTCGGCTGGGACGCCTGCGACATCATCCTGGTCACCGGCGACGCCTATATCGATCATCCCAGTTTCGGCATGGCGATTGTCGGCCGCTTGCTTGAAGCTCAGGGCTTTCGAGTCGGCATCATCGCCCAACCGGCCTGGGATGGCCCGTCGCCGTTCAAGATCCTGGGCAAACCGGCGCTGTTCTTCGGTGTCACCGCCGGCAACATGGATTCGCTGGTCAACCGCTATACCTCTGACCGCCGCATCCGCCGTAACGACAGCTACACCCCCAACGACGAAGGCGGTAAACGCCCCGACCGGGCGGTGATCGTCTATGCGCAGCGCTGCCGCGAGGCTTACAAGGGCGTGCCGATCGTGATCGGCGGCATCGAGGCTTCGCTACGCCGGGCCGCCCATTACGATTACTGGTCGGACAAGGTCCGGCGCTCAATTCTGATCGACGCCAAAGCCGATATTCTGCTCTACGGCAACGCCGAACGGGCCCTGGTCGAACTCGCCCACCGCACCGCCAAGGGCGAATCGCCACGAACCATGACCGATCTGCGCGGAGTCGCCGTGGTCCGCGACGCCGTGCCCGAAGACTGGACCGAGTTGGATTTTTCTACCCTGGAGGAAGACCGCAGCGACAGCCCCGCCCCTACCGGTCCAGGCCGAACCCCCGAGAACCAAACGGTTGTCCGCCTGCCGGCCTATGAGCAATTGTGCCGCGACCCGGTGCTGTACGCTCACGCTTCACGGATGCTGCATGTAGAAAGCAACCCGCTTAATGCCCGGCCGCTGATCCAACGCCACGGGGATAAAGAGGTGTGGCTGACCCCGCCCCCCCTGCCGCTGACCACCGCCGAGCTGGATGGAGTCTATGGGCTGCCCTATGCCCGGGCCCCGCACCCGGCCTATGACGGAACCAAAATCACCGCCTGGGAGATGATTCGTTTTTCGGTTAACATTCTGCGCGGCTGTTTCGGGGGCTGTTCGTTCTGTTCGATCACCGAGCACGAGGGCCGGATCATTCAGAACCGCTCCGCAGACTCGATCATCCACGAAATCGAACAGATCCGCGACAAAACTCCCGGCTTCACCGGCCAGATCTCCGATTTGGGCGGCCCGACCGCCAACATGTACCGGCTGGGTTGTCGCGAGCCTAAGATTCAGGCGACCTGTCGCCGGCTGTCCTGCGTCTTTCCCGATATCTGCAAAATCCTGGGCACCGATCACGAACCGCTGATCGCGCTCTATCGTCAGGCGCGCGCGGTGCGCGGGGTCAAGAGAATCACCATCGGGTCAGGGGTACGCTATGATCTCGCGGTGCGCAGCCCGGCCTATATCAAGGAACTGGTCACGCACCATGTCGGCGGTTATTTGAAGATCGCGCCCGAACACAGCGAACCCGGGCCGCTGGCCAAAATGATGAAACCGGACATCGCCGCTTTTGACCACTTCAAGCAGATGTTTGAACGTGCCGCACAATCGGCAGGCAAAGAATACTATCTAATCCCCTATTTCATCGCCGCTCACCCCGGCACCAGCGACCTGGACATGCTCAATCTGGCCTTATGGCTGAAGCGCAACAGCTTTCGCCCCGATCAGGTCCAAACCTTCCTGCCCTCGCCCATGGCACTGGCCTCGGCGATGTATCACTCCGAGCGCAACCCGTTGCGACCGGTGCGCCGCAGCGGCGGCGAGGTGGTGGTGACCGCCAAGGGCTTGAAACAACGCCGATTGCACAAGGCATTCCTGCGTTATCACGATGCCGAAAACTGGCCGTTGCTGCGCGAGGCGCTGAAAGCCATGGGCCGAGCGGATCTGATCGGCCCGGGCAAACATCAACTGGTGCCGTCGTGGCAACCGGCACGAACTGCGAAATCCACGTAACGACCCAGGTAACTCGATTGGGCTGCCGCCCAATCACATATCCCCGTCGTTGCCGTCATTCATGTAAGTCAGGCCGGTACGCAGATAGCCCCAGGCACTCAACACCGTGAACAATGCCGCCAGCCACAGCGCCGGCACCCCCAGTTGCTTCAACAGCGGGATCGGGGGCGTGTGATCGCCCAAAATCAACAAGCCGATCGCCACCATCTGGACGGCGGTTTTCCATTTGGCCAACTCACTGACCGGCAGAATCACCCCCTGCCCGCCCAGGAATTCGCGCAAACCGGAAATCAACACCTCCCGCAACAGAATCACCACCGCCGGCAACGCCGCCCAACCTTGTATCCGCCCGAGTACGGCGAACATGAACAGGCACGCCACCACCAGCAGCTTGTCCGCGATCGGGTCCAGGAAGCGACCAAAGGCCGATTCGACCTGATAAACGCGGGCGATATGGCCATCGAGAAAATCGGTAATCGCGGCGATAATGAACAGAGTCAGCGAAGCCCACGCCGCCCAGGCTTCCGGCAGACACAGTAAGCCCAGGATCGCCGGGATCACCGCGATACGGGACAAGGTCAGCAAGTTGGGGACGGTCAAGGTCATGGGCAACGGCGGCTCAATCGACATTAAAAACGGCGAAACAATCGGCTTCCGTTTAGATTAGCCCGAAATCGGGCCACACCCAATGATCAATATGATCAAATTTAGGCTTTCCCGGTTTGTGCGAAACAGTCGGCTGCAAAAATAGCCCGCACCGCTTTGCCCCCACCCCACCCCTCCCCCGCGTGCAGGGAAGGGGCGGGGTGGGGGCAAACGCCGTCAATCCGGCCAGCGACGGTGCAGCCACAGCCATTGCTCGGGGCGTTCACGAATCCAGCTTTCCACCAACTCGTTGATTTGGGTCATAATTGCCAGTTTATCTGCCGCCGGATCGCCGGTACTGACAATCTCAAGCGCCGGGAACACAGTCAACCGAAACGTGGCCCCTTCCAGCCGCTCGACTCGGGCGGGAATGATCGGACAACGGAACTTAAGCGCAAACGCCGCCGCAGCCGGAGCGGTCATCGCCGGGCGACCAAAGAACGGTACGGCAATGCCGTCATTCATCTTCTGGTCGATCAACAACCCGATCGTTCCGCGATTGAGCAACGCCGCCAGCAGTTGACGCGCACCTTCCGCCCCCTTGGGCACCATCCATTTGGGATCGATTCGCCGAGACCGAACCAGCAGATTCTCAGTCAGCGGGTTGTTGGGCCGGCGATGAACCACGGTCAGCGGCAAGCCTTGGCGGGAACCGGCCACCGGCATCAGTTCCCAATTGCCCAGGTGAGCGGAAACCACCACCGCCGCCTGGTGGGCTTCGGCCAGGGTTCGCAGGGCCCCCATACCGATCTGTTCAAGCCCGGCCCCACCCTGCCCGTTCAAAATCGCATCCAGGTGCGGGTATTCCGCGATCACCCGGCCCAAATTATCCCACATGCCAACCAGAATCCGCTGGTGACGCTCGGCCGACAACTCCGGCAACGCCTGGCGCAGATTGCGTAACGCGGTTTTCGAGACCCCCAACCGTGGCCCAATCAGCCGCCCGACCCAACCGCCCAGCGCCGAAGCGCGAGCGGCCGGCAGCAGACTGAGCAGCCCATAGAGCAAATATACGATCACCGCGTGAAACGGATAGATCAAGCGGCGACGCCACCGACGTTGAGCCTCACTGCGTTTGGCCATGGCTTTGGGTCAAACTTTGGGAAAAGGGTCGGGAAAGAAGGGCAAAAAGAGTTCAAAGGTCCGGCTCGGATTCCGCGTCCACATCCTGGTTTGCTTTCGCTTTCGCTTCGTCAAGCCGGGCCGCCTGATAACGTAGCGCATCCAGCGCACCCTGAAGAATGTACGCCGCCGCCATCTTATCCACCACCTCGGCCCGACGTTTGCGACTGAGATCGGCTTCATCGACCAGCAACCGGTTGATGGCCATGGTTGACATCCGCTCGTCCCAAAAGACGATTTCCGGTTCACGCCCGAACAGATCCGCCCGCTCCAGCAGATTGAGACCAAACTGACGCGCCGATTGCGCCGCTGATCCCTCCTCGCCGTTCATGTTGACCGGCAACCCGATCACCAGTCCGCCGGCGTCGCGCTCGGCCATAACCCGGGCCAACTCGCGCGCGTCGGCGGTAAACTTGCCGCGCTTCAGCGTGCCGATCGGCGAAGCGACGCTCAACCCCGGGTCACAGAGGGCAAGACCGATGGTCTTGGCACCCAGGTCAAGCCCAATCAAGCGCTTGCCACGAGGCAGTGCCTGACGAAGGTCGGTGAGATTGCGAATGGCCATGGGCGATGCTATACCGTCGGTCGCTTGTTTTTCCTGGAACTTCCGGCGCGGGGCGTGGGAGCGGGGCTTCGGGCGCGCGTGGAATTTCAGGGGTTTCGGGAAAACACGTCGCCAGCATAGGGAGAGGTTATTCGCATGTCGATCGACAAGGCTACGGTGGCCAGAATTGCCCATCTCGCCCGCGTAAAAGTGTCCGATGATCAGTTGGAGCCGCTGGCCGGGGAACTAAACAACATCCTGGCCTTCGTCGAGCAGTTGGCAGAGGTCGATACCACCGGAATCGAGCCGATGACCAGTGTGGTTGCCGCGAAACTGCCACGACGCGCGGATGTGGTCAGCGACGGGGGCATGGTCAACGCGATTTTGGCCAACGCGCCGGAGCGGGCGGAAGGCTTTTTCGTGGTGCCAAAGGTGGTCGAATAACGTGGCCGACGGGCCGGAAAGTGGCCAGACGCGACTGATGACCGCAGCCGCGGTCGAGTCGTTCATGTCCCGGCTGGCCCAGGACAATCCGGAACCCCGCACCGAATTGGACTACACCAACACCTTCACCCTGCTGGTGGCGGTCGTGCTGTCGGCACAAGCCACCGATATCGGGGTCAACAAGGCGACCCGGCCCTTGTTCGCGGTCGCCGACACGCCGGAAAAAATGCTGGCGCTAGGCGAAGAGCGTCTGCGCGGCTTGATCAAGACCATTGGGCTGTTTAACACCAAGGCGCGCAACGTCATCGCCTTGTCGGAGATCCTGAGTCGAGAACACGGTGGCCAGGTACCGGCGGAACGTGAAGCCTTGCAGACCCTGCCCGGGGTTGGGCGCAAAACCGCCAATGTCGTGCTCAACGTCGCCTTCGGTCAGGAAACAATCGCGGTCGATACCCATATCTTTCGCGTCGCCAACCGTACCGGGCTGGCTCCCGGAACAACGGTAGCAGCGGTAGAACAGGGGTTGGAGCGGCGCTTGCCGGCCCAGTGGCGACGCCATGCGCACCACTGGCTGATTCTGCACGGACGCTATGTATGCAAGGCGCGCAAGCCGGCGTGCGAGCGCTGCGTGGTGCGGCAGTGGTGCTTGTTCGAAACGGGCAATAACTGACACATTGCTATATATAGCGATATAGCGGGTCCAGGGCTTTGCCCTGGACCCGAAGGAAAATGTATCAACTAGTTATAATAGCCCAGCCAGTGACTGGCGGCGGTGCCGACCGCCCACAGCCCGAACACGGTTAGGGCGAAGGCGGTGATGTGGCTGTTTCCGGTTGAGTTCGCCCACAAGTTCATGCGGAACACCGGCAATGGCTGGATTGACCCCGTCGGTCTGGAGGTGGCCACCGGCGGCACGCCCATCTACCTGGACTTTAATTCCCAGCGTATTGTGGCTTCCATCCGGTGGGCGGAGATCGACCTGGCCGGTGCGGTCTCTTT
>CAUYTZ010000473.1:0-3142 GCA_963575695.1 uncultured Gammaproteobacteria bacterium
CAGCGCGCGCCCTGGCACCGGCTCGACCGCGCCGGACTGATGCTGATGGTCGATGGCTGGACGATTCCCGAGATCACCGCCGCTCACGCCGCCCTGCGTCACCGCGACGGCAGCGTGCTGCGCTTCCGGCGCCGCCCGGAACCTCACGAACCGCCGGTGGCGATGCTCTGGCACCTGCTGCCCAAGCATCTCCGGCCGGCGGTCGGGCCGGCGCCGTAGCCCCTCCGCCCGATCACCCACCCGCAATACCGGAGCGGGTGACGGCGACGTTCTTGGCCGGACCACGCCGTCACCCTGACCACGATGATCCTTGGAGGATTCCATGGCTGGGACGACTCTGCCCAAACCGGGCGACAAAGAAAACAGCGCTTTTGATCCAACCTCCGCCGCAATCCTGGCGCTCGACCTCGGCACCCGCACCGGCTTCGCGCTGCGTGGCACCGACGGGGCCATCGCCAGCGGCACCATGACCTTCCGCCCCGGCCGCTTCGAAGGCGCCGGCATGACCTTCGTCCGTTTCCGGGGCTGGCTGGCGGAGATGCACGCCGGTGCCGACGGGATCGGCATGGTGGCGTTCGAGGAGGTCCGTGCTCATGCCGGCACGCTCGCCGCCCAGGTTTACGGCGGCTTCCTCGCCCACCTCACCGCGTGGTGCGAACAGCATGGCGTGCCCTACCAGGGCGTGCCCGTCGCCACCATCAAGCGCCACGCCACCGGCAAGGGCAACGCCGGCAAGGAGGCAGTGATCGCCGCCATGACGGCGAAGGGCCATGCCCCCGCCGACGACAATGAAGCAGACGCGCTCGCCATCCTACATTGGGCCTTGGCTCAGGGAGGTGGGCGATGACCCGAGAAGCCCTGCCCAACCGCCGTCCGAACGAGACCACGGCGCTGGTCTTCGGCGGTCTCCGCTTCGCGGTCACCATCGGTCTCTTCCCCGATGGCCGTCCCGGCGAAGTGTTCGCCTCCGGCGCCAAGCCCGGCTGCGATCTCGATTACCTGCTCGACGACGCCTGCGTCGCCCTCTCGCTGCTGCTTCAGCACGGCGTCGAACCGGCGGCGCTGGCGAAGTCGATGGGCCGGGCCGGCGACGGCGTGACCCCTGCCTCCCTGATCGGCGCGCTGGCCGACCGTCTTGCCGAACCGGAGGCCGCCCATGCCGACGCCTAAGCGCATCCGCGTCGACGCCGCCCGGCTCGGCATCCAGACCATCCGCACCGTCGCCGACGGTCGGGCGGTGCAGATCGCCCGCGGCGTCTGCGCCGCCTGCCAGGGGCACGACGAACTCCGGCAATCGCCCGGCACGCCCGCCGAAACCCTCCAGGCCACGTTCGAGGCCAGGGGCTGGACCGGCTTCGGCCACCGCCCGCTGTGCCCGGCCTGCTCCCGCACCACCCGCAAATCCGAGGACACCCGCATGCTCCCCAGGCAGAAGATCACCAAGGCCGCCATGGACCAGATGCCGGCCCCGACGCCGCGCCAGGTGGTCACCATCGCCGACGCGCTGGCCGAACATCTCGACGACGGCCGCTATCGCCCCGGCTGGTCCGACCACCGGATCGGCAACGATCTCAAACTGCCGGCGGCGCTGGTGGCCAAGGTGCGAGAGGACCTGCACGGCCCGCTCAAGGGCGATCCCGAGATCGAGGCCCTGCGTGGCGACCTCGACGCCTGGATTTCCATCGGCGCCGATTTGCGCGGCCGTCTCGACCGCCTCGAACAGACCCGAGCCTGACCGGAGGACCACCATGCCCAACGCAGCCCTCAGCGACGCGGTCCTTGCCCGGATCAAGCGCGTCACCACCAAATCGAAACGGCCCGCCCCCGAACCCGGTCCCACCGCCCGCGACAGCCGGCCCTCGGTCCAGGAGTTCACCGAGCGGGCCGGCGTCAAGCGCACCCGCATCCTCTCGCCCCTGCAGCTGCTCTATCGCCGCAACCTGCTGACCCTCCGGCAACTTAGCGCCGGCCAGTCGCTGGTCGACGACGCCGAGACGGCGCTGGGGGTCACTCAGCCGCCCGACGAAAGCCGCGCCAGTCCGTCCCGCGAGCCGGACGGCCGGATGGTGGCGATGCTGGCGGCCTCCGACCGGGTGGCCCAGGCCCGCAAGGCGGCCGAAGCCCAGCATCCCGCCGCCTGGGCCATGGTGCGGGCGGTGGCGCTCGACGAGATGTCGGTCACCGCCGTCACCGGCAGCCGCAAGGCTCCCGACCGCAAGCCGTTTCTGCTGGCGTTGCGGGTCGGGCTGGACGCGGTCGGCGACAGTTACGGCTATGTCTCCGAGTTCGTCGCCACCTACGTCCTGGTCGACGGCATTCCCGCCGGCCGGATCGAAGTCACCGAGGATGCCAACGGCAACGCCCGCGACGGCGGAACGCGCACCAGCTGGCGCTCGCGCTCGATCAGTTACCGGGGCGTCACTTTGCCGTGGATCGCCGAGGCGGAAACCTCCGGCGACCTCTACCACGCCGCCAAGGCGAAAATTGCGGCGTGGCCGAAGAATCCGCGCTTGACGCCGGACTTCAAAAGTGACACAAAGGAATAACGTCGCGAGACGCATCAGAGAAGCCCGCCGGTCACACCCGTGCGGGCTTTTTTGTGCGCCCGGCATCCGCCCGGCACCGCCCCCCACACTTCAGGTTGATAATCTTTCTGGAGCTTCAGGAGAGCGCGAAGCCTGAGGGCGATCGGTACAACCGAACCTCGGAAATCGGGGCGCCGGAGAACGAGTTTTCCCCCGAATAGTGGTGAGCGAAGGGGACGATGGCCCGCCAAGTCCCTGGAAAGGGTTCCTTTCTGGCCCACAACCAATGAGGGCATCCCCAGCCCTTGGCATCGTCCGTCTGACGCCTGAAAACTGCCTGTTCACCCTGCCTGTTCAGCCTGTCCCTGTTCACCCCGTCCCTTGGGCTTTCGCCCGCTTTCGGGCCGCCAGCCGGGGTGAACAGGGACCGGGCGATGCCTACTCACCGGCGCCTGCTCATCGCGAGGCTGGCCGGTGCCTGTTCACTCGTGCCTGTTCACCCGCGAGCGTGATCCCTGATGACCGAAGCCGGAGACAGCCAGCGCCAGTTCGCGCAAAGGGTCGGGTTGTCCCAGACCCGGATCGTGCAACTGGTCAAGGAGGGGCTGCCGCTGCTG
>CAUYTZ010000474.1:0-5549 GCA_963575695.1 uncultured Gammaproteobacteria bacterium
CCCATCGGAAGACACGCTTTTCCAAAGGATCAACCTTATTTTTTCAGCAACTGCGCTGGAATGTTTTGCTCGATTTGCCACAAGCGCAGGGCCACGCGGAACGACCAGAGGAGAATCACCAGCACTCCGATCACTAGGAGATCATCGCTGGCCAATCGGGGCATATCAACTATGACGCCATCCCCGGCATCGTCTATACTTGGCCGGAAGTGGCAAGCGAACCGCGCCCTGTTGCAGTGTCGAATACAGAGAGTGTGGCACTTCCCAATTCTTCGAAAACCTCAATGTCTTTCGAGCTTTCCTGGCATTTTGGCCGACCATCCACCGCGAGTGCCGCTTCCTTGACCACCTCGCTCAAGGTCGGGTGGGCATGGCAGGTGCGGGCGATATCCTCCGCCGAAGCGCCGAACTCCATACCCAGGCCGATTTCAGCGATCAGGTGGCCGGCGTCCGGCCCCAGAATATGAACGCCGAGGATCCGATCGGTCTTGGCGTCGGCCAACACCTTGCAGAAACCATCGATGTCGCCCATCGCCCGGGCCCGGCCGTTGGCCGAGAACGGAAACTTACCAATCTTATAGGCGATGCCGGCCTTCTTCAGCTCTTCTTCGGTCTTGCCGACCGCAGCCACTTCCGGCCAAGTATAGACGATGCCGGGGATGGCGTCATAGTTGATATGCCCCGATTGGCCAGCGATGATCTCGGCCACGACCATGCCTTCGTCCTCGGCCTTGTGCGCCAGCATCGGCCCGTCGATCACGTCGCCGATGGCGTAAACCCCGGGCAGGTTGGTCCGGAAGTGGTTGTCGGTCTTGATCCGGCCGCGATTGGTCATTTCGATTCCGGCGGTGTCCAGACCCAAGCCCTCGATATGAGGCCGGCGGCCGATCGCGACCAGCACCACGTCCACGTCCAGGGTTTCGGCGGCCCCACCGGCGGCCGGCTCCATGGTCAAGGTTACGCCCGTGTCGGAAGAAACCGCGCCGGTGACTTTGGTCGAAAGCTTGAACTCGATGCCTTGCTTGGCCAAGATTTTCCGCATCGCCGTGGAAATTTCACCGTCGTTAGCCGGCAAAATCTGGTTCAGGAACTCGATCACGGTGACTTTGGCCCCCAGACGGCCCCAGACCGAACCTAGTTCCAGCCCGATCACGCCGCCACCAATCACGGCGAAGCGCTTCGGAACTTCGGTCAACTCCAGCGCTCCGGTCGAAGACACGATTCGCTGTTCGTCAATGGTAATGCCGGGCAATGGCATGACCTCCGAGCCTGAAGCAATGATGATGTTCTTGGTCTTGAGTGTGCTTGTGCTGCCATCAGCGGCGGTAACTTCAACCATGCCGCTGGCGACCACCCGGCCGCTGCCCTTGGCCCAGGTGACCTTGTTCTTTTTGAACAGGAATTCGATGCCGACGGTGTTGTCCTTCACCACCTTGGTCTTGCGCGCCATCATCGCCTGAAGGTCGAGTTCGACCGAACCGAGTTTGACGCCGTGGCTGGCGAAGCTGTGCTTGGCTTCGTGAAATTTTTCCGAACTGGTCAGCAGCGCCTTGGATGGGATGCAGCCGACATTCAAGCAGGTGCCACCCAGGGTGCCGCGCTTCTCGACGCAGACAGTCTTTAGGCCGAGTTGCGCGGCCCGGATTGCGGCGACATAACCGCCGGGGCCACCACCGATGACGACAACATCGAACGTCTGTTCAGACATTGGCTCTGTACTCCTTTGACTGAGTATCGGGCGACTAAATATCGGTCGCTGAAGACAAAACAATGTCCCGATTGGCGTTCGATCAGATGTCCAGCAGCAGCCGGCGCGGATCTTCGATGCACTCTTTGACACGAACCAAGAATGTTACCGCCTCGCGGCCGTCGATGATGCGGTGATCATAGCTAAGTGCCAGGTACATCATTGGCCGGATTTCGACCTTGCCATTGATCGCCATTGGCCGGTCCATGGTTTTGTGCATGCCCATGATGCCGGACTGCGGCGGATTCAATATCGGTGTGGACATCAACGAGCCATAGACACCCCCATTCGTGATGGTGAAGGTGCCGCCGGTCATCTCATCCATCGATAGCTTGCCGTCGCGGGCCTTCTTGCCCAACCCGCCGATGCCCTTTTCGATCTGGGCGAAGTTGAGCTTGTCAGCATCCCGCAGCACTGGCACAACCAGCCCCTGAGGCGTGCCGACCGCAACGCCGATGTCATAGTAATTCTTGTAGACCATATCGGTGCCATCGATCTCGCCGTTGACCGCAGGCAGTTCCTTCAATGCTGCGACCGAGGCCTTGACGAAGAACGACATGAAGCCCAGCTTGGTACCGTGCTTCTTTTCAAACACTTCTTTCATTTCATTGCGCAACGCGATGACGTTGGTCATGTCCACCTCATTAAAGGTGGTCAGCATCGCGGCGGTGTTCTGTGCGTCCTTAAGGCGTTCGGCAATGCGTTGGCGCAAGCGGGTCATGCGCACCCGCTCTTCACGATCGGCGCGGGCGCGTGGTCCGGTTGAGGCCGGGATCACCGGCGGCTTGGGCAGATCGGCCGGGCGTTGGGCGGGCACGGCCGTTGCCGTTGCCGGCTTGGCTTCCAGATAGGCGAGCACGTCTTCCTTGGTCAGACGGCCATCTTTGCCGCTGGCCTTGATCTTAGAAGGATCGAGCTTGTTGTCGTCGATCAGCTTGCGTACCGCTGGCGACAGCACGTCGCCAGCACCGCTGGCCGCCGTTGCCGCAGATACCGTCGGGGCCGGAGCGGCGGCGACGGCGACCGGCGGGGGCACCGCAGGGATCGCAACCGCTTCACCGGCGGCAGTGATAATCCCCAGCACCGCTCCCAGACCGACGACGTCGCCTTCGGTTGCGCAAATTTGTGCCAGGATGCCTGCGGCCGGAGCCGGCACTTCGAGCGTAACCTTATCGGTTTCCAGCTCGACCAGCAGTTCATCAACCGCGACCGTCGCGCCCGCCGGTTTCAGCCAGCGTGCCACCGTTGCTTCCGTGACCGATTCACCCAGCGTGGGGACTTTGATTTCCGTCGTCATGACACGACTTTCCCATTCCTACGTTGCTGTTTCCGTCCAGGAGGTATGCTGCCAGCATCAAGCCTTGATGCTTAGTGCGTCATCGACCAGTCGGGCTTGTTCTTGATTGTGGCGCTTGAGTGAACCGGTGGCGGGAGAGGCCGATTCTACCCGCCCGGCATAGCCGGGCCGCTTGGCCTTACCATCGAGTTCGGTCAGAATCGATTCGATACGGCGGTCAACGAAGAACCAGGCACCCATGTTAGCCGGTTCTTCCTGGCACCACATCACGTCAGCGTTGGGATACTTGTGCAGTTCTTCACGAATCAGGGTGCGCGGGAACGGATACACCTGTTCGACCCGAACCAAGGCAATGTCCGTGATCCCGCGGGCTTCGCGCTCCTGGAGCAGATCATAATAGACCTTGCCGGTGGACAGCACCACGCGGCGCACCTTGTCCGCTGAGACCAAATCAGTGGTGTCCCTGATCACGCGCTGGAAGCGGGTGCCGGTGGTGAAATCGCTGAGTTTGGACACGCACAGCTTGTGACGCAGCAATGATTTCGGCTCGAACACGATCAGCGGCTTGCGAACCTTACGCCGCATCTGCCGGCGCAGAACGTGGAAGAAGTTAGCCGGAGTGGTGCAGGTAACCACCTGCATATTATCTTCGGCACACAGTTGTAGGTAGCGCTCCGGCCGGGCCGAAGAGTGCTCCGGTCCCTGGCCCTCATAACCGTGCGGCAGCAACATGACCAAACCCGACAGACGCAGCCACTTGGACTCGGCTGAACTGATAAAGGTGTCGATGATCATCTGTGCGCAGTTGGAGAAGTCACCGAACTGCGCTTCCCACAACACCAGCGTATTGGGGTCGGACAGGGTGTAGCCGTATTCGAAGCCGAGCACGGCCATTTCCGACAGCGGGCTGTCGTGAACGTCGAACACCGCCTGCTTGTTGGGGCGGATATGGTTGAGCGAAACGTAGCGCTCTTCGGTCTTTTGATCGACCAGCACCGCATGGCGTTGCGAAAAAGTGCCGCGACCACAGTCCTGTCCGGATAGGCGAATAGGTGTGCCTTCCAGTGCCAGCGTACCGTAGGCGAGCGCTTCGGCGGTGGCCCAATCAAAGCCCTCACCGCTCTGGAACATTTCATCCTTCTGCTTGAGTAGACGGGCGATCTTTGAGTTGAGATTGAACCCTTCCGGAATTTTTACCAAAGACCGGCCAACTTCGAGCAAAGTTTCCTTGTCGACCGCAGTGTGTGACTTTGGTTCATCTTCGTTGCGGTTGGTGTCCAGTCCCGCCCACTTGCCTTCCAACCAGTCAGCCTTATTCGGTTTGTAGCTGCTGGAAACCTGATAGTCCTGTTCCAGGCGTTGCATGAAATCACCAACGACCTTGTCGCCTTCGATTTCAGTGATGACGTTTTCCTGAACCAACTGGCGGACATAGATTTCCCGCGTCGTCGGATGGTTCCGAATCTTCTGGTACATCAACGGCTGGGTAAACGCCGGCTCGTCGCCTTCATTATGCCCGTGCCGACGATAGCAAATGATGTCAACCACCACGTCTTTTTTGAATTTCTGCCGGAATTCGATCGCGATCCGGCTGACGTGAACCACCGCTTCCGGGTCGTCACCGTTGACGTGGAAGATCGGTGCCTGCACGCCCTTAGCCACATCCGTCGGATATGGGCCGGAGCGTGAATAGTTGGGATTGGTGGTGAAACCAATTTGATTGTTGACGATGAAATGAATGGTGCCGCCGGTGCGGTAGCCCTTCAATTCCGACATCATCAGGGTTTCGGATACCAGCCCCTGGCCGGCGAAAGCGGCGTCGCCGTGAATCAGCAGACCCAGAACCTGTTCGCGATCATAGTCCTTAATGTGCTGCTGTTCGGCGCGAACCTTGCCAAGCACCACCGGGTCCACCGCTTCCAGGTGTGACGGATTGGCCGTCAGCGACAGGCGGATGACGTTGCCGTTGAAGTCGCGGTCGGCGGTGGTGCCCAGGTGGTATTTAACGTCGCCCGATCCCTGCACGTCTTCCGGGTTAGCCGCAGTGCCCTGAAATTCAGAGAAGATCGCCGCGAACGGCTTATTGAGGAAGTTGGACAGCAGGTTGAGTCGGCCGCGATGGGCCATGCCCAAAGCCACCTTAGATATCCCCAACTGGCCACCGCGCTTCAGCACCTGTTCCAGCGCGGGGAGCAGTGATTCCCCCCCCTCCAGGCCGAAGCGCTTGGTGCCGGTGTATCTCATCTGTAGGAATTTTTCGAAGCACTCGGCCGCAGTCAGTCGTTCCAGAATCGCCCGTTTGCCGTTGACGGTGAAATCGGTGTGGTTGCGGCCGCCTTCCACGCGCTCTTGAATCCATGTCCGCATATCCATGTCCTGGATGTGCATGTACTCCACACCGATGTGGTTGCAATACGTACGGTGGAGCAGGTCCAGAATCTGGCGTAGTGTGGCGCTTTCCAGGCCAAAGGCGAAATTGATGAAGATGGGTCGATCGTAGTCGCC
>CAUYTZ010000475.1:0-1160 GCA_963575695.1 uncultured Gammaproteobacteria bacterium
CCGCCACGGGTCGGTGGTTTCGCCATCCATCATCGAGCAGCCGGCCAGGACCAGAGTCAGGGCAATTAGGGGGGCGGTGATTCTCATCGGGCATCCATCCGTTTAAAAAAAGAGATTAAAGTCCATGTTTGCCTTCGGCGACCAGGGCGTTGCCCTGGACCCACCAGGAGCCTGGAGGCCCCTGGACCCACTCAATTTAAGGCAAAACTCGGCAGTGCTATTTCAAGATATCTAAATCTAGCGTCCCAGTCACCTTAAGCAGCGTAAATGCGGCGATCGCGACATCGGCCACAGCCGAAGCCGCATCACTTTGTGCGTTGATCAGGGTGGTTTCGCCCGACAACACATCGATCAGCGACCGTAGCCCCAACACCCGTTCATCCCGCGCCATGCGCAAGAATTCACCCACGATGTTGGTCTGGTTGTCGAGATGACTGGCGTTCTCGCGCGCCGAAACCAGATTCTGCCAGGCGTTGCGCACCTGCTCCTCGACCAGATCGCGGGTATCGTCCAAACGTGACCGACTCACCGCCAGCGCTTCCCTGGCTGCGGTAAGCGAATGCACCGATGCCAGCCCAGCATTAAACTGATAGGTCATCTCCAGTTTAAAGGTCTGCTCATTGCGATCACCCAGCACCCCGGCCGGGTTACGCATCAACTTGTTTTCGGCCACGGCATTGATTTTTGGAAACAATTCGGCACCACGCACCCGATCGATTTCCGCCCGCGCGCTTTGCGTGCCCAACCGCAGCGCCTCCAACTGGCGGTTGCGGCTACGCGCCAACGCCACCGCATCATCCAGGCTGGCCGGCAGCAGATCCTGCGGCACCACGATCCGCTGTTTGTAATCGTCAGCCGACGACTCGCCACCAAACAGGGCCCGAAAGCGGTTTCCGGCATTGACCAGAGCACCCTTGGCCCGCGCCAGCCGCGCCTGAGCCCCGGCCAACTGGCTCTTGGCCTGAAGCACGTCGGAGGTGAAGCCGCCGCCCATATCGACTCGGCTTTGTTCCAGTCCAGTCTGTTTCTGGACATTGACCACCGAACGCTCGGCATAATCGAACATACTCATGGCGCGGTTCAGGTTGATGTAGGCGGTTAAGCCTTCCAACAACAAATCCTGAACCACGACCACGGCACCAGTCTGAGCCTGCTGCCGG
>CAUYTZ010000476.1:0-7178 GCA_963575695.1 uncultured Gammaproteobacteria bacterium
CCCCGACAACAGGGGGCGGAAGTATCCGAATTCAGAGCGCGTCTGCGCCATTAGGTCTGTTCCGTTGGTTCTCACCCGGCCTGCGCCGCCCACAAAGGACCATCGCCGCCAAGGAGTAGCGCTCAATAATCCTTGATTAAGGCATATCGGCCGGGTTATCGACAAGTCGTTCCGACATGACCCGCTTGAAAAAATTCTGCCTTCGTGCGTTCCTTTGTCGGAGCGTTGCAGAATTGTCCTACCCGAACGTTTGTGCACTGCAATAAAAGAACTCGCTCCCATTACAATTTTATCGGCCCAGCACCCCCTGGAGAGCACGGATGAACACACCGCCACCGCCCCGTCCCGGTCAACCGGCTCCCGCCGATCCTTACGACAAGCCTATGGCGCTCGACTGGGGCACGGAAGGTGTTTCCAAACCGGAAAATGAAGTCAAGTATGCCGGCACCGCTAACGAAGCCGGCGATGAGGAACAGTATGAAGAAAGATATGAAGAAGATTACAGTGAAGAACAAGTAGAGGAGGAGGTTGAGGCCGTCCCGCCGCCACCAGTGGACCCACGCCGCGCCGCGATCGAAGCGCAGGTTCGCCGGCTGGAAAACTGGGACCAGCGCAAACGCGATAACGAGGCCAAAGAAAATAAGAAGAAGAAGGATCAGGCGGAGTATAACTTCTATTATCTGCTGCCGACCAAGCCGTAAGCGGCTTCCGGGGGATCCCGACCCCCGACCAGGGTTTTGCCCTGGTCCCGCTTAGTTATGACAAGGCTCACATAGCGTTAGTTGTTGGTTATCTTTAACTACCAAGATACCTCGATTGGGCTGCAGCCCAAACCCGCCTGGGGAATGAATTCCCCAGACCCCTTCTTTGTTTTGTGAATTGGCGACAGCCCAACAACTAACGCTACGTTAGCCTATGACAGCGGCCCATCAGCGCCGGAAGCCGGTCGCAACCAGATAGCTCTCGCGGCTGTCGCTGCGGCTGGCCGGCGGCTTAGCGTTGCGCACCTGGGCAAAATCGCGCTTAATCTGCTCCAGCAGCACTCGTTCCGCCCCGCCTTGGAACAGCTTACAGACGAACACCCCGCCCGGAGTCAGCACTTCGCAAGCGAAGGCGTGTGCGACCTCAGCCAAGGCCATGGTCCGCAAGTAATCAGTCTGGCCGTGGCCGGTGGTCGCGGCGGCCATGTCGCTCAAGACCACGTCGGCCGGGCCGTCAAGCGTCGCGCGCAGCCGCTCCAGCGCGGTTTCATCGAGAAAATCGCCTTGGAGCAGGACCGCGCCCGGAATTGGATCGATTTCCAGCAAGTCGATTCCAACCACGCAGCCGACGCGACCCCGGCCCCCGGCCGTATCCGGACGAACCCGCCGCATCGCAACCTGAGTCCAACCCCCCGGAGCCGCCCCCAGATCGACCACGCGCTTACCTGGACTCAGCAAATGGAATTTCTCATCCAGTTGCAGCAGCTTGAACGCAGCCCGACTCCGCAGGCCCTGACGCTGGGCCTCGGCGACATAGGGATCGTTGAGCTGTCGTTCCAGCCAGCGCTTGGAGGACACGGAGCGCTTGCCGGCGGTTTTGACCCGCACCGCCTCTCGCCGTCCCGACGGCGGTGCCCCCCAGCCGGAGGGGCCGCTCATCGACCGGACTCCCCGGACCAAGGCCCAGCCTCAGCCCGAGTTTCGGCGATCAGTTCGGCCAGAATTCCTTCGCGCAAGCCACGATCGGCAATGCGCAAAGTCGGTGCCGGAACCACTTGCCAGATCGCCTCCAGCACCGCGCAGCCGGCCACAACCAGATCGGCCCGATCCGGACCAATGCACGGATGGGCTGCCCGGCCATGGAAATCCTGGGTCAGCAACCAAGCGATCACGCCGCGCGCCGCTTCCATGGTCAGATAGGTGCCATCGACCAGCGAGCGGTCATAGCGCGCCAGACGCAGGTGAATCCCGGCCAAGGTGGTGACGGTGCCGGAAGCCCCCAACACCTGGACCTGCTCCGCTCGAACCGCAGCGGTGATGCCGTTGCGTTCGGTGAAGGCGGCGATGGCATCGGCAATTTCGGCAATCATCGCCTGATAGGCTGCCGGTGAAACCCGGTCGCCGCCATGGCGCTCCGCCAGCCCGATCACGCCCTGACGAATCGAAATTTGATCCAGCAATCGCGGTTGGCCGTCGCAGGTTTCCAGCCACATCAATTCGGTCGAGCCACCGCCGATGTCGAACACCAGCGCCAGCGGCACCTGTGGATCCAGCAGAGCCGCACAGCCGGCCAACGCCAGCCGGCCTTCCTCGGCGCTGGAAATGGTTTCGACATCGATGCCGGTTTCACGCCAGACGATCGCCAGGAATTCATCACAGTTGCTGGCCCGACGACAGGCTTCGGTCGCCACCGCACGCACGGTCGTTACCCCGCGTCGGCGCATTTTGGCCCCACACACCCGCAGCGCCGCCAGCGTGCGCGCCATCGCGGCCCCAGACAACTGGTCATTACGGCTGAGGCCTTCCCCCAGACGAACGATGCGCGAAAAAGCATCGATCACCCGGTAGCTTTCCTCGATACCCTGCGCCACCAGCAGCCGACAATTGTTGGTGCCGAGGTCCAAGGCGGCAAAAATCGGCGCACCCGGCACCACGGCCGCCGTCGGCAGCCCGGTTCCCAGCCACGTTCCGCTTTCCCCGCCCCTCGCGTCCACACCCAACTCCTTCCCTGCTTCCCCTTCGCGGAGTGTATCTCAGCAACGGTGGCAAAGAAAAGGCCGCTCTGTGTTATTTTACCGCATTGCACCCAAACCGTGCACCCCCGACCAGGAGCCTAGAGGCCCCTCGTCGGGGGTACGATTAAGCTATGACTGTTTCAGTTCCGGGAAATCCTCTTCCCAGAATTCAGTTTCGCCGCGCACGCCTTCCTTGCGCCGCTTGTTTTCGATATGACGCAACTCCACCCGCCGGATTTTGCCCGAGATGGTTTTGGGCAACTCGGCGAATTCCAAGCGGCGAATGCGCTTGAACGGGGCCAGATGTTCGCGGGAGTGGCGCAGAATCGACAGCGCCAGTTCGCGGCTGGGACTGTAGCCGGCGCGAAGGGTAACGCAGGCCTTGGGCACCGCCAAACGCATCGGATCGGGACTGGGGATCACCGCCGCCTCGGCCACCGCTGGGTGTTCGATCAGGACGCTTTCCAGCTCAAACGGGCTGATGCGATAATCAGAAGCTTTGAACACATCGTCGGCGCGACCGACATAAGTGTAGTAGCCATCTTCGTCGCGAACCGCGACATCTCCGGTGTGATAGTGGCCGCCAACCATGTATTCGGAAGTCTTGCCCTCATCACCATGATAGCCGAGCATCAGCCCGACCGGACGCGGAGCGAGGTTAAGACAGATCTGACCTTCGACGGCCGGCTGTTCATCGGGATCGAGCAGCGCCACCTGATAGCCAGGCAGCGGTCGGCCCATCGAGCCAGGCTTCAAGGGTTGGCCGGGGGTGTTGCCGATCTGAGCGGTGGTTTCGGTCTGGCCGAAGCCGTCGCGAATGGTCACGCCCCAGGCCTTGCGAACCTGATCAATCACTTCCGGATTCAACGGCTCGCCGGCACCGATCAACTCACGAATCTTGACCGGGTACGAGGCCAGATCTTCTTGAATCAGCATCCGCCACACCGTCGGCGGCGCGCACAGCGTGGTCACGCCGCAGCGGACAACGGTATCGAGCATCGCCTTGGCATTGAAGCGCGCGTAATTATAGACGAATACCGTCGTTCCGGCATTCCACGGTGCGAAGAAATTAGACCAAGCATGTTTGGCCCAGCCGGGCGAGGAAATATTCAGGTGGACATCGCCGGTCTTGAGGCCCAACCAGTACATGGTTGAAAGGTGGCCAACCGGATAGCTTTGGTGACTGTGCGCCACCATCTTCGGCTTTGCGGTGGTGCCAGAGGTGAAATAGAGCAGCAGCAGATCATCGGCCGGAGTTGGGCCATCGGCGGCGAACTCGGCCGAGACCTGATAAGCGGCTTCGAACCCGATCCAGCCATCGGCCCAGCTATCGGCCCCACCCCCCACCACGATCCGGCTGTAGCTGCCGGGCACGGTGACGAAGCGGGCGGTTTCCGCCGGACCGGCAATAACGTGGCGCATTTCACCACGCTCGATCCGGTCGATCAGGTCTTCCGGGTTAAGCAGGGTGGAAGCCGGGGAAATCACCGCACCCAACTTGATCGCGGCCAGCATGATTTCCCACAGTGGCACAATGTTGGCCAGCATGATCAAAATGCGGTCGCCGCGCTTGACCCCTTGGGCGCGCAAGAAATTGGCCACCCGGTTCGAGCGTTCCGACAACTCGGCGAAGCTCAACTTCTCTTCCGTGCCACCCTCATCGACCACCCACAACGCCGGAGCGCTGTTGCCCTTGGCCATGACATCGAAATAGTCAAGCGCCCAGTTAAAATACTCAAAACGCGGCGCGGGAAAACCCTTATAGGCCGTATCGTAGTCTTCGCGGTGCTTCAATAGAAAATCACGCGCCGAAACAAACGTCTCCGTTGTGCTCATGAACGTCATCCTCATAGATTATGGGATAGAAACCATTACTTTAGAAAGTGGGTCCAGGGCAAAGCCCTGGTCGCCGAAGGCATGTCTTCGTTACGAAACCAGCGCCCGAAACACGCCGGAGATGCCGCCGGCCAGGAAATCGGCTTTGCTCAAGCCAACCCGGCCGGCAATCGGATCGCCGCGCCGCAGCAGCGTGGACAGCCGCCGCGCCAGCATGAGGATCACCGCCGATTCCATCGCCAACCGCCGGCTGCGCAACTGACCGGGCAGCGTGGCCGCGACCCGCAACAGATCATCAACTCCATCCAGGCACAGGTTGATCACCCGCCGCAGCCCGGGAGTCGCCGCCTGGCCCTGCAACTGATCGATGGTCACGCCATTGGCCGTCATCCAGTCTCCGGGCAGATAAACCCGGTCCAGGTCTCGGTGATCTTCCTGGCAGTCTTGAAGATGGTTAAGGATCTGCAAGGAATCGCACAAAGCGTCAGAGGCGCGATACTCTGGAACCTCGCCATGGAGATCGAGCAGATACCGACCGACCGGTGAAGCCGACAGTCTACAATAGCCGATCAGGTCATCCCAACTGTCGTAGCGCAATTTCGTCGCGTCGCGCTTGAACGCCTCCAGCAGATCAAGACCATGGCGCGGCGTCACATTGGTTTCGATCAGGCTGTGGCGCAAACGGTGGGCCTTGCCGAATTCGGCCGGATCACCAGAGCCATCCTGCAACGCCTGGCCGAACGCGGTCAAGCGCTCAACCTTCTCCGCAGGGGCCAAGGCCGGGTTATCGGCAATGTCGTCGCCAGCCCGGGCAAAGGCATAGAACAGAGCGATGTGCGGCCGCAACGCTGGCGGCAGCAGCCACGAACCGACCGGAAAGTTTTCGTCTTTGGCGGACTTACCCGAAGGCGTTTCGATCATGGTAGACTAAGACCCTTTTCGATAACCAAACATTATCCCTGGACCCGGCCTTTCCACATTCCCCCCTGGCCGCGCCAGTGACGAAGCGCGGAATCGACCGTCATCAGGCTATACAGCACCCCGACCAGCGGCAACAAGGCTCCGGCCGCGACCGGCTGACCATACAAGCGCAGGGTTGGCCGGTAGCAGACCATGATCAGGAACCACACCACCAGCCCCACCGCCGCCGCGCGCGGGTCGCCATGGATCGGCCACCCCAACACCGCCAGCGGTGCGGCAAGATAGGTACAGACCATGCCGGCCACGGCTCCGGCCAGAAGAAGAGTGGAATGGCGCAACTGAGTGAAAGCGGTGCGCGCGACCATGGTCCAAACGTCATCCAGGTTCGGATAGGGGCGCAGACTGATCACGGTTCGGGTCAACCCCAGCCAGATAAGCCCGCGCCGACCATTATAGCCGGCCTTGACCGCCGCGCCCAGGGTGCAATCATCAATCAACGCGGTCCGGATTCGTTCGATGCCACCGATACCGTCCAGGGTCTCGCGCCGGATCAAGATGCAGCCGCCAGCCGCTCCAGCCGTGCGCGCGCCCGGATCGTTAACCCATCGAAACGGATAAAGCTTTTGGAAGAAGAACACAAACGCCGGAATCAGCAGCCGGCCCCAAAAGCCGCGTGCCTCCAACAAGGCCATCAGCGAGACCAGATCCAGCCGCTCGCTTTCCGCCTTGGCCACCAGCCGCCGCACCGAACCCGAATCGTGGGCGATGTCGGCATCGGTCAGCAACAGATAGCAGGCTTCCGGGGCCACGGCGCGGGCATGGGCCACACCTTGGTTGACCGCCCACAGCTTGCCCGACCATCCCGCCGGCAGCGGTTGCGCCTGAAGCACGGTCAGCCGCTCTGCCCCCCCCGCCAGAGCGGCGGCGATCGTTCCAGTTCCATCATCGCTGTGATCGTCAACCAAAACGATCCTTAGATCACCAGGATAGTTTTGCTTCAGCAGTGATCCCAACGACCGTTCGATCACGTCGGCTTCGTTCCGCGCCGGAACCACCGCCACCACCCCCGGCCACGCCCCCCTCCCCGGCCCGGCCCCCGACGGAGGGTCTGACAACCATTGGTCGGCACACCAAAAGCCGCCACGGCCCAGCAACAGCACCAGCCAAATCGCCAGGGAAATCAGGGCCAAAACCAGCATCCGGCGTTGCCTTTAGTCTGGAGGTGAAGGTGAAGGTGAAGGTGAAGACGATGAACGGAGCAGACAGAGGCCATGACCAGGGGCCGCGAACAGTTCAATCGCGCTGTGGTCGGCTTTGACCAGGCGCAAGCCGGTGGTTTCATAAGGCGCACGCGCGGCCAAAGGTGAACCCGCAATCTCGCGTTCATGAATCACCTCAACCCCGGCTTGCCAGCAGGTCAACTCGTAAATCGGTGGTGTCGAGTCGGCTGCCCAAGCCGGCAGCGCCGCTAAAACTAAAAAAGCCCGCCGCGCCAAACCCCGCCCAAAGGCACAGGTCTGGTTGAAAACCACGCTCACGGCGGGAACACCGTTGATCGCCAGAGCCTTAGGGACTCCTGGGCCGCCATCTTCGATGGAAATCGGGGACGTGCGTGCGCGCAGTGGTGCGGGCGTGATAAAAGCCTCGTCAGCCATGGTTCGACTGGTCCTTGCTTAAGTCGGTCGTGGTCAGGCCGGAAGGGGTG
>CAUYTZ010000477.1:0-4648 GCA_963575695.1 uncultured Gammaproteobacteria bacterium
TTGCGGTCGATGGGTCCGCCCTGGCGTTCCTTACCGTCTTGGGTGATCCAGGACTTGGCATGGTGTCCGGCCGCCTCCAGTTCCCGCATGAGTTCGGTGACTGAACCCAGTTCTACGAACCGGCGGAAGATCAGACGCACCAACTCGGCCTCGCCTTGATTGATCATCGCTTGGGCCATGCCTGGGGGGCGGAGAACCGCCCTCTCCCGGCGGGGCCATTTTTTTTTAATGATTTTTTGGAAGGATTAGGGGTCCAGGGGGATTATCCCCCTGGCGGGGTCCAGGGGCAGAGCCCCGGGTGGGGTTCGGGGCAAAGCCCCGTTGGGCGAAACGATGATCAAGGCCCTCATGGCAAACAATAAAACAAAATATCTGCCCAATTATGTCAGCTGGCGGCGAACCCTGGAAGCGCTTGGAAAAGACTCACTGCCTGGTGACTGGATTGCCGGGGCGATTGGATTGGGTCCGTACCAACAAAAATCGCAATAAGAGCGAAAAACATTAGTCCAATTAAAACATGGCAATAGCTTACGAGAATACGAAACGGATCGAAGAGTGATCACGCGACGCCACGTCAACCGCATGTGAACGCCAGATGTCACGTTAATAGCCCCCTTTTCCCTCAGTTAGAATTTTAACTGGGCTGATCGTGGGCAATCGGACGATGATGATTCTGGCATCAGCCAATTCGAAATTATTTCCAGAAGCGGTACAATGTCATCGTCCGGATTTCAGCGGTTGCTTTTCACCGGCGGCAGGCGATAGGCTTTATCCCCATGATCACCTTGATTCCCTCGGATTATCTTGTACCCTTTGCCTGCCGGCCGGAGACGGGCCGCGGTCGACTGGTGGCCGAGCCGGAAAGCCCGATCCGCACCGCCTATCAACGCGATCGCGACCGGATCATTCATTCCGGTGCCTTCCGCAAGCTCAAATACAAGACTCAGGTTTTCGTTTACCACGAGGGCGACTACTACCGCACCCGGCTCACTCACAGTCTGGAGGTGGCTCAGATCGCCCGCACCTTGTGCCGGGTGCTGGGGTTGAACGAGGATCTGGCCGAAGCGGTGGCCCTGGCTCATGACCTGGGCCATGCCCCGTTTGGCCATGCCGGAGAAGACGCGCTTAATGCGGCCATGGCCCCATTTGGCGGTTTCAGCCACAATGACCAAACATTACGTGTGTTGACCCGGTTAGAGCATCGCTACGCCGACTTCGACGGCCTTAACATGACTTGGGAGACGCTGGAGGGGGTGGTTAAGCACAATGGGCCGCTTCATCCCGCCCTTGATGGTGCGATCCCGGCACTCTCGGCGACGCTGGCTGAGGTTCAGACGCAGTGGGATTTGGATCTGAACGGCTATCCCAGCGCCGAGGCGCAGGTGGCGGCGTTGGCCGATGACATCGCCTATAACAACCATGATTTGGATGATGGCTTGCGCGCCGGCCTGTTTACTGTGGACGAAATTGCCGATTTGCCTTTGGTTGGACCGATCGTGGCCGAAGTTCGCCGTCGCTATCCCGGCCTGGAGCGGTCGCGGCTGATCCACGAAATCATCCGCCGCCTGATCGACCGCATGGTCACCGATCTGCTGACCGAAACCCGGTCCCGGCTGGAGCGGCTGGCTCCCCAGTCTCCGGACGCGATCCGTTGCGCCGACCGAGAGATGGTGGCGTTCAGCGAAACGATGCTCGATCAGGAACGCCATCTGCGCGCGTTTCTGTTTCGGCGCATGTACCGCCACTACCGGGTTAACCGCGAGACCAGCAAGGCCAGACGGGTGGTGCGCGACCTGTTCGCGCTGTTCCATACAGAACCCAATTGCCTACCCAGCGATTGGCAGGATGATTTGCAGGCTCAGGGCGGGAATGAAGATCCAGTTCGGCGGGCGCGCTTGGTCGTCGATTACATCGCCGGCATGACCGACCGTTTTGCCCTTTTGGAACACCGCCGCTTGTTCGATCTGGATAGCCAGATTTAAGCCGGCCCCGGCCCCCCTACCCCGGCCCCCGGCCCCCCGGCCAAGATCATGCTTGTGTCAGTGAGGGTCGGTTTTCAGGTTGTCGGTCTGAAGTTGCGAGGCAATTCGCATTGCAGCCTGGCGGGAAATCGGTTCAGAGACCTTGGTCCCGTCGCCTCGGGTGACACACCAGCCAAAGCCGGTCCGTTCGATTGAGTAACGCATAGTGGCCTCCCTGGCCTTTGGTTGGGGGACAATCCGGTCCCTGGTCGGACTTAGTTACTGCATAGTCCGTGCCAGGAGGCGTCGGAAAGTGAATCAGTTTTGTCCCAAAGGCCATGGGTCTTGAAGCCCTGGTTCTGCGAGCGAAACCCTCGGCAGCCGGGCAAGATTTACCCGGTCCAATCCGATAGGGCGACAAGTGACCGTCGCGCCAAATCCTGGGCCCGAATGACCAATTCCGCCACCGACTCCCTATCATCGGCGCGAACCCGCCGTTCGATGGTCGTTGCCAGCCGGTACAGTCCCTTCAGCCCGAGCGCTCCGGCCGCCCCCTTTAAGCGATGAGCCGCCGCCGTCAGCCGGTCGGCATCGTTGGTTTGCCACGCCGCAACCATCGCCGCCAAACCGTCCTCGACCGAGTTGCGACCGGTGTCGAGGATGCGGACGATCCATTCCGGCCCCAACCGGGAGCGCATGTGATCCAGCGCCAGCCGGTCGAGCACGGTTTCACCCTCGCCGGTGTCGGGATCGGGGCCGGGGCCGGGATCGGGGCCGGGGCCAATTACCGCCCGCAGTTTGGCATCCAGCCACTCCAACACGATCGGCTTGGCGACCACCCCGTCCATACCGCCAGCCAAATAGCTGGCGAGGTTCTCCGGCTGAACGTTGGCGGTCATGGCCAGAATCGACAACCGAGTTTGTTCGCCGCCGGACATCAGTCGTATTTGCCGGGCCACTTCCAGCCCGCCCACGTCCGGCAGGTGAATATCCATCAACACCACGTCAAATTCCCTGCCCTGCGGGTCGGGATGGCGGTTCAGTCGCTTGAATTGGGCCACCGCTTCGGTACCGCTGCTGGCCTCCGTCACCCAATGGCCGAGATATTCGAGCATACCGACCACAACCAGACGATTGGTTTCGTCGTCTTCGACCACCAACACCGACAACGGTCGTTCGATCGGCGAACTCAGTGTCAAGTTTGCCTCCGCCAAACGCCGGGGGATAGATCATCCAGCCGCCAGTCGCCAATCGCGGCCCTGATCAAGCGCAGGGTGGGAAAGCCGACGGCGGCGGTCATGCGTCGCACCTGACGGTTGCGGCCTTCACGCAGAGTCAGTTCCAGCCACGAGCTTGGAATCGATTGCCGAAACCGGATCGGGGGTTCGCGCGGCCACAACCCGGGCGGTTCGTCGATCACCCTCGCGCCGGCCGGCAGGGTTTGGCCATCATTGAGTATCACGCCGCGTCGCAGCCGTTCCAAGGCCAGGTTATCGGGCACACCTTCAACTTGCGCCCAATAGGTCTTGGCCAGTTTGTGCCGGGGGTGAGTGATGCGACCGGCGAGCCCGCCATCGTCGGTCAGAACCAATAGGCCTTCGCTGTCGCGATCGAGCCGGCCGGCAACGTTGACTCCAGGCAGAGTGATGAACGCGGCCAGCGTCCGCCGCCCGTGCTCACGGTCGGTGAACTGCGACAGCACATCATAGGGCTTATTGAACAAAATCAGCATGATCGACCTTTATGGTCGTGAATTTCGTCCCAAATGAAGGAGGCCAAATCAAGTGGGTCCAGGGGCCTCCAGGCTCCTGGTGGGTCCAGGGCGAAGCCTTGGTCGCCGAAGGCAATTTCTTGCCATAAGTATGTCCTGGTGGCACTGTAGCATGATAGCCCGGCCCAATGAGGACTTCATGCGCATCGACAGCCTGACCGTTCGCAACTTCAAGGGCTTCGCCGAGCAACCCTTTGAATTCAAACCACAGTTCAATCTGTTGGTGGGCGAGAACGGCTCGGGCAAAACCTCAGTGCTGGACGCTTTGGTGGTCGCGGTGGGCAGCTTGTTTCTGGGCATACCCGGCTATGACACCCGCCATATCCAGCCGGATGAGGTTCGCTTGGTCGCCTCACAGTCGGGCGAGGAAATCACGATCGAACCCCAGTATCCGGTGGAAGTGGAAGCAACCGGATACCTATCCGCGTATTCAGATGGGAAAACTCACACTTGGCAGCGCTCATTGAATGGCCTCGGTGGACGAACAACATCACGTAATGCCGGCTCGATTAAAAAGGCTGGTGAACTGTTGGCAAGTCGCGTGATGAAGGGGAAGCCGGTTATCCTACCCTTGATCAGCTATTATGGCACCGGCCGTTTGTGGCAGGAGCCGAAAGACATGGGCGAGACATTCAAGGTTGGCCCTGGATCGCGTCTCGAAGGGTACAAGAACAGCGTTGATCCCCGGTGCAGCTCGCGAGAAATGGTTCAGTGGATTAAGCGGCAGACCTTGATCGCACTTCAAGCTAGAAATACCGACACTGGACTGGCAACAATCGTCAAATCGGCGATCGTCTCCTGCCTCGCCGGTGGCAAGACGATTGTCTACGATGTTCGCCGTGGTGAAATCATGGTCGATATCGAAGGATCTGGCTATCAGCCGTTCGCTAACCTCAGCGATGGCCAACGCAACATG
>CAUYTZ010000478.1:0-2730 GCA_963575695.1 uncultured Gammaproteobacteria bacterium
GGACGGGACAAAACCGCAATTACCGCGCCCGATCAACTGATCGGAAGGCCAACGACGCCCCCGCATCATGCCCAACATGAGCCGAATTGTCGCGCCCCGGCACGCCATCTCGCTGCCAGCAACGCTTTTCGGGATGTTACGTAACTCGGCCAGAAAGTTCTGTGGAAGTAGCGTTCTCTGGCGATGAGAGTCGTTGGCCACAAGAACAGCCGCTGGAGATGCGTCGCGGTTACTGGCGAGTTGTTGAGGAAATACTTTTGAGATACCAAGGTGGTGAAACAAACGTAATGGATGTTTCACAATTGATCAGGCGTTCTTCACTGAGGGCAACCCTGATCGGAATCAGGGCAGGTAGGATCGTTCATCTTGTGAGAGCCGACGAAAGCCCTTTGATGAAAGGGTGGAGCATTGATATTGATTCCCAGCGTCCGCTCGACAGGTATTGGATCACATTCGGTTGCTATCATCAATCCGGAGAGTTGGAAGAAGCCGTTTCTAGATGCTTTCGGATATCAGATGCGTTCAGAACCATGGTCGAAGGTGCAATCACCAAAGCGAATTCGATCAGATAGATAAGCCTGAGGGGAGGAACATCACATGGCGCTGAAGGTTGATCCACTTATTGCCCACCGCGCACGGGTTCTGGCTGACCAAAACCGGGTGCAGGAGGCCTATCAGATTCTGGCCGAGGCCGGGGATGAATATGCCCGGGCCGCGCTGGCCATTGTCAGTAACAGCAGCAGCATGCAACGGTCGCTGGTCAAGGCGGCCTGGATCTCCATGGCCGACGCCGCGCTCTTCCTGGAAAAATTCGATCAGGTGGCGCAGTCGCACGCGATCAATTATACGACGATTGCTGACGACCAAAAAGGCGTTCTGCCAACGACTGAACAGATAGAAGTTTGTTACAAGAAGGCCCTTGAGAAGAATGGCGCCCCTAAAACCGTGGCCATCGATCTCCTGCTCAATTCCATTACCGGTCCAGAGGGGCTGTCATTCCTGCCGGATTGGCCATCATGGCTGTGGGCCACATCGAAGATTTCGTCATCCTTGGGGTTGAGTTCTGATATATTTGATATTGAAGAGCAAAGGATCGTTCATGATACCCTGAATTCCAGTGGACTGGGATTTAGGGAAGCGGCCTTGCGTACGGTCGGGATTGGTATTGCTTCTTTGATCGATTTCGCGATTGAGAAAAAGATTAATGCTGTTGGTATCGTTGCCGCTGGAGAAATGGAGATTGATTGTGAATCATCTGGAAGTTCCGAGCGTCAGTATATCGATGCCTATCATGCGGCCAAAGTAAAGGCAGGCAAAGGTAATGATGTTATCATCCATTCCGGATATGGCACGGCCAATGGTGGGGAGGGCGATGATATTCTCATCGGGTGGAATCCAACGGTGCTTAATGCCGGCGAACCAATCATTCCAACCTTTCCTGAAGGACCAAAAGCGAAACAGAAGCTCCAACTGACCCTTGATGGTGGTGACGGCAATGACTGGGTTGTGACCAAATTCGGGGAGAAGGCGATCACCGCCGGCGGGCTTGGACGCGACTGGATCTTTAATACTTCATATAAAGGCGAACTGTGGGGAGATTACGCCAATGGTGCCGGCCCAGGAGGCAAGGAAGCCAAGGATGAATCAGCCAATGCCGATAATTTCTGGTATTTTCCCAATACCACGATCATGGATGCCCAGCACTATGACGTGCTGAAATTCTTCGGTCTGCCGCTAACCGGTGGCGATGCGGCGGCATCGACCGCGATGTTTGCCTTCGGAGGAAGGATGGGTGGTGGAGCCGGTGGAATTCTCGCGGTCGGGGCGGCGAATCTCGCGGCCACGGCGACCGGTAACAGCATCTATTTCGACTACTTGCTGCCGTTTATTAGTTACAAGCGAGATGGCAAAGATCTTCTGGTTGGCGATGTCTTCAGCGGTTTTTTCACTCTTGCTACCGGCAAACCAGGGATTTTCAATACCATCCCGGACGGCAACGGTGGAACCTTCGATGCCGAAGGGGTGATGCGGATCAAGAATTTCGATTTCGTTCACAGTATCTGGGGCTATGACCAGTTCGACCTCGGCAAAGGGAGTGGCCAGAGCGGCAAGCCCGAAGGCACCATGAACATGGTGTTCAAGGACGGCAATCCTTGGTGGGAAGTGGCGCAACTGATTGTCGCACTGCCCTCGGTTGCCGGCTCCGGTGTGATGGGGTATGTGCTGCAGGGTTTGCTGCTCGCGGATTCCCTGGCGATGATACTTGCGACAACGACCCGCTTCGCCAAAAGCCTCGCCTGGGCGGACGGCAAAGATCCGCTGACCATCGATCTGGACGGCGACGGGATCGAGACGATTTCTTCGGAGGATTCCAGCGTTTATTTCGATCTGGACGGCGATTTGTTCGCGGAGCGGACCAGTTGGGTTAAGGGCGACGACGGCTTCCTGGTCCAGGATCGCAATAACAACGGCCGGATCGATGATATCCGTGAGATGTTCGGGGCGCGCTTCGGCGGCGGCTTCGACGATCTGGCGCATTACGACACCAACGGCGACGGCCGGATCACCGCCGGGGATGCGGTGTGGTCGCAATTGCGGATCTGGCGGGATACCAACCAAAACGGCGTGACCGACGCCGGCGAACTGGCGAGCCTGGACGATCTGGGGATCGTTTCGCTGTCGTTGGCGGGCGAGCCGCTGGATACCCACCTGCCGCAAGGGGTGACTCTA
>CAUYTZ010000479.1:0-9254 GCA_963575695.1 uncultured Gammaproteobacteria bacterium
AGCCACGACGAAGGCTTTCTTCCCAGTTTCAACCGTGTTAGAGTGCGTCCGGATTTAGACATTTTTCAGACACATCCGTTGCCCCCGAGGATGGTCCATGGCCTCACCCAGCTCCACCCACGGCGATACTTTGCCTACGCCGCCGTCACAACTAAACTTTCCCTCAACTTCCATGTCGGAACGGTTGATCGAGAGCTTTGGTGGCATTCGTCCCATGGCGCACAAGTTGGAAATCCCAGTTACCACAGTTCAGGGCTGGAAAAAGCGTGGCGTCATCCCTTCGAACCGGCTAAACGACTTGCGTTATGCAGCCAGTCGTCATGGAATTATTCTTGATGAAAATGACATGAAGGCAATTGATCAAGATGAAAATCTTAGCAATAAGCCGTCAACAAGCCATATAAGTGAAGACGCAACTTTCACCAAAACCACAGAAACACCCACCTCAACTCCACTTAATTATGGAGATGAAGTAAAATATACTGAATTTACCTCTGACTCCAATAAAACACATTATTCGCAAACCATAACGTCAGATGTAATTGCATCAGAATTCAAGCAGCCAGCATTTAACCTCATTGCACTTAAACCGAATCTCTCCCACAATGCTTGGGCTGGCATTTCTCTAGCCGCCGTTGTCATAGGTCTAATTTGGGCTGGCACCGCAATTATTAATGACCAATCTTTGCCATTGTGGAAGAATAAAATTGGAACCTTGGAAGGTCAGATGTCCACGGTTTCCGCCAGTCAACAGACAACCACTACAACACTGATAAACCGCCTAAACACAATTGAGAAAGTGCTTCCAGATCTTAACCGAAAAATCAGCAATTCTGTTCCAGTTTCTCAACTCCTGTCCATGTCTCAATTGCGATCTGTTCTTTCGACTAGCTTGCCGTTTACGAGTGAGCTCGCGTCCGTTATTATTTCAGATGTTGAAAATCCAACCCTAAGATCCACACTCGACCGCCTAACTCCGGTTGCTTCCGGCATTGCTACTCAGGAAGACCTAACATTGTGGTTTTCTGAAGCCGCTTGGGAAATCAGCCAAGCGGCCACCGACGGAAACCCCGGAGCCCGGCTGCTCGATCGAACCACCGCTTGGATGGCTAACTGGGCCCGGTCAATTCACCGTCTTACCTTCGACCCGGTCGGAACCGGGTTTCGCAGCATCCTGAGCGATACCAGCGCCGCTCTGGCGACGGGAGAGTTGACCAGTGCGGTGGAACGTCTTAGCCAGCTAACCGGGCCTGGAGCCGAAGCCGCCCTGCCCTGGCTAACCGCGGCCAGGGCCCGGTTGACCGCAGACCGCACACGGGCTCTGCTTGGCGATCAGATGCTCGTCCTGTCCGCGACAGTTCTTCCCGGTCTTGCCAAGTAACATCTGAAAAATCCATAGGACCGTCGTTCCGCTTCACCTTCACTTAGATCGTTTGAAATCATGAATCCGAAAAAAGCCCTACAACGCCGGTTGGAAACCCTTGAAAGCCACCTGCGCGCCGAACATCCCAGCCTGTTGCCCGTAATTCCTACCTTCCGTAATTTTGACCGAATCTTGTACCGGGTAGGCCTACTCAGTCCAGCCGAATCACTTGCCTCACGAATCCCGTGGTGGCCAATGATCAGCATTCTTGGCCTATTCTCGGCCGGTAAATCTAGTTTTATCAATAGCTACATTGGTGCTGATATACAGGCTTCAGGCAATCAAGCAGTGGACGACAAATTCACAGTACTGTGCTTTGGTCCCGATCGCCGCTATGACGCCTTGCCCGGCACCGCACTAAACGCCGATCCACGCTTCCCATTCTATCGCATGAGTGACGAAATTGAAAAAGTCGCCGCAGGGGAAGGCAAGCGGATCGATTCCTATCTGCAATTGAAGACCTGTTCAAGCCCGCGGCTAAAAGGCAAAATTCTGATTGATTCGCCCGGTTTCGATGCTGATGACCAGCGTCGATCAACGTTGCGAGTAACGGATCACATCGTTGACTTGGCCGATTTGGTTTTGATTTTCTTCGATGCCCGCCGACCTGAACCCGGATCCATGCACGACACGTTGCAACATTTGGTTGCTCGTACCGTACAACGCTCAGATTCCCGCAAATTTCTTTACATCCTCAACCAAATCGATACCTCCGCCCGCGAAGATAATCCGGAAGAAGTGGTTGGTGCTTGGCAGCGCAGCATCGCTCAGGCCGGATTGGTCAGCGGTAAGTTTTATGGTATTTACAACAAGGATGTAGCACCGCCGATCGAAGATCCGGTTAAGCGGGCCCGCTATGAGGCAAAATGTAACGAAGATCTGTCTGAAATCCATGCTCGGATGACGGAAGTTGAATTCGGTCGTGGTTATCGTATCGTCGGTATACTTGACGCTTTGGCTAAGGAACTGGAAGGCGAATACGTACCGTATCTTCAAAGGCTGACGGCAAAGTGGCGACGTAAAGTTCTAATTGGCGACGGTATTGTTTTGGGCTTGGTTAGCCTTGCCGCTGGCGCCCTAGCCTATACCGTCGGCGGAGATGGACTATCCCATTTTGGCTCCTGGCTGCTCAATGACCGACCTGAATGGCTTGATAACTGGCCACTACGCCTGGTTGGCCTCGGCGGCGGACTGCTGTTCACCCTGCTTGGAATTCATTTTGCCTTGCGCAACTCGATCGCTCACCAAATGGCAACCCAATTGCCGGAACGTATGGGGCAAATGGATCTGAATATTCGTCTCGCTTTTCTTAAGAATACCCGCTTCTTCCAATCTTTGTTTCGCCGCAATCCAGTTGGCTGGAACAACGGAACCAAGAAGAGAATTTACATCATTCGTGAGTTGATTGGGCGCCATGTCCAAACCTGGAATGACATGTATACCGATCCGGCGGGTAACAAGCTGGGCGAAGCGGTTGCAGTGCCAGTAGCCGATGGACGGTTTCAAGCCCAGGCCGCCTATCGCTACAGCCCTGCCGGCTATCGACAAGCCGCTTCAGGTGGAGATGCCGGAGGAATGAACCCGGTGGCAGGAGATCCAATTTCCAGCAGCCAGTCCGCTTCCGGGCTGCTGGGTGGCAAGGGATGGGGGATCAACCTTAATTCCCTGGTTGAACGGGTTAAGGCCCTCGCTTCAACGCGTTGAGGTTGTTGCTTACCCGATTGGGCGGCCGCCCAATCGGGTACCTGGGCCGTTAGGCTTTACCCAACCGCAGTAGAGCGGCCCCAATCAACCATGTGTTAACCGAGATTCGATCCGGTCGCCCCTTGGCGTCTCGTTCGATTTCCGCCAACAATGACGCCGACAATCGCAAGGTAAACTTCTTCTCCGCCTCCCCCACTGGCTGCGGTTTGGGTTGCGGTTCTGGAGCCAGCGCGACCGGTTGCGAAACCTCCGGCTCTATAGCCACAGGGACAACACTTGCCGGAACCGCCGCTTGATTGTCCCCTCCCCCACCCTGCCCGCTCTGCTGTCCACCTGAAACAATTTCCAGCCCGGCCGGCGCTCCACCACGATTGATGATCGCCGCAACGATATCTTCGTCCGCTTCAACCGTTTGCACCGGTGCGGCTGTGCGAATTCTGGGTCTTACCGCCATAATGCCTCCAGGAAGCCGCTGTTATGCCGTCAAATCGGCGTCGTTTTGCTGGCTTTCCGCCGCTATTGCCTCGTCATTGGCACTAAATACCGCAGCATAAAGCCGTTCGATCTCGACCACCGCTTTGGCATCACGAGGCTTGGTTTCAACCACGGACAAACCATCACCTGAGGCGGTGTTAAATGCCTTACGCCCCAGGACTGGAGCATGAATAAACCGCAGGCTTGGCGAGGCCCGCAGCATATCCGCAGCCTGTTCGTTGTCGGCCCCATTGGGATAGCCACGGCTGATGTAACACAGCGCTTCCAGGTGTTCGTTGACGCTGCGGATCTCATCGACCAGGCGCTCGACCTGCTCCAGAGTCCAGAGGTCGAAATTGCCGGGCTGAAACGGAATCAGCATCAGATCGGATACGGTCAACGCCGCGCGTTGGGAAGCTGTATCCCGGCCGCCGGTGTCGATGACGATATCGTCATAACGCGGGGCCAATTGCTTGACCTGCGTTCGCACCGCAGATCCAACCAACTGCACGCAGGGCAGGGGGGTATGTCCCAATGCCTCACGCTGGGCGACGAACTCACTTGAAGAACGCTGCTCGTCAGCATCGATCAACAGCACATCCCGCCCGGCCAACAGGCGCATAACCGCCAAGTTCGTCGCGGCTGTGGTTTTACCACCGCCACCCTTGATCCCACCCACGGTGATGATCATCTCAAAAATCCTCTGACTTAGAAGCCGTCACAATGGCGGCACCATAACGGTTAAATGATGGCTCAACAAGGGTATAATGCCCCTAAAACAGTGGTTAAATGGCGGCAAGGTGCCGCCATGACGGCATAACGACGTTTCTATGCCGTCATCTTGCCGCTCCAGGAGCACGCCATTTTGGCTGTAATATGCCGTTATTGTGACGGTATAAAGACGCCTTTATGCCGCCATAACATCAGATCAACCTGCCATTATAGTGACGTCAAAATGACGGCATTCATCTGCCAACCAGTTCAGACGGGCAGGGGGGATCGGGCCCGGAACCAGGGTGCCGTGCCGTTAAAATGATGGCATGAAGACGGCAATGTGACGGCAAGTGACTTCTGTCTCTGTGCCGTCATTATGGTGGCGCTGCGCCATCAAAACAATGTCGGTATGACGGCATTGATCAGCGGTAAATTGGATAAGCAGACAAAAAGGCACGCCGTTAATATGCCGTCTTTATGACGGCATATTAACGGCATTGGTAGCCTATACCCAGATATCCAGAAACATACCACGGCGGTAATTGCGTGGCAGATTAAGCAGGCCATTGATTATCAGCGCCGCCAGTTGACGCGGGCTGGGAATCCTCTGGCGCAGCCCACCCACGCTTCCGGACTGGCCGGGCAAACGTTCGGCTCGACCACGGCCTTCGGTGCCACCACCTGGCCGAATGCTGTCGCCTTGCACTCTTCCTGGAACCCACGACTCTGCCATGATCGTCTGCCCGTTGCTGATCGGCATTTAAGTTTAATGCCGGCGGTTTCACCGTTGGTTTTCGAAACCTGATCAAAGTATAATAGATGCCGATTCCGGTTGAAATTGACAAGCACATAGGCGATCTAGATAATCGGCTCTTAGGATATGTGCGGGCAGGCCGAGGCGAACAGGTCGGTAGAGACGATTCGAGGCGCAGGCGTGACCTGACGTAATGCCGGGGACATAAAAAATGAGCGTGAAGCCCACTCAGGGATATGTGAACCGGCCATCCTCGGATGATCCTCGCGACACTGAGTCCTGGGCGTTGAGCGAGGCGTCCCGCCGTTTGATCGATGCCTCGCGAAATCCGAGCAATACCGAGGCATTCCAGAATGCGTTGATGCTTAACCAAAGGCTGTGGACAATTTTCCAGGTCGCGATCAGCGAAGACGATTGTCAGTTGCCGCGGGAATTGCGGGAAAATTTGGCGGCGCTGTCGTTGATGGTCGATCGGGAAACCGTGAAACGTTTGGTCGATCTGGATGCGAGTAAAATCGACATTTTGATTCAGGTTAACCGTACGGTCGCATCCGGCTTGAATTTGCGGGAACAGGCCGCGGCGCAAGCGGCGACGGCAACGCCGACACGGCCGACACGGCCACCTGCGGCGGCGGCGCCCAGGACCGCAGCCGAGTCGGCCAAGACGCCACTGCCGCCACGGGGTGGGGTGCGGATTTCGATCTGATTGCGGTTGGTTCACTGGCCGCCATCGTCGCCGCTATTGGTCGGCGCGCGGATTTGGTTCGGCGAGGTTGGGTTTGCCCGATCGCCTCTCTTTCCGGTAAGGAGCATGATCATGGATAGGTGGCAAAGGCTTTTCGGGGCGTTGGTGCTTGGCGTGGCTCTGATCGCTCCGGTTTCGGTTGAGGCGCAGCAGGCTCCGGCAGTCGTTCAACCGGCCGCTCCAGCCCCAACGGTCGTGGCCGCTCCGGCAGTCGTTCAGCCGGCCGTTCCGGCGGTGGTTCAGCAACGAGCGGTGCGTCCGCGTGAAATGATGACCTTCCAGGAACGAATGGAATTTCGATCCTTGATGCGCAATGCGCCGGCCGCACAGCGGCAGCAGATAAGGGAAAGTAAATGGGCCGAGTTGCGGCTGCGGGCGGCATCTCAGGGGTTGCGGCTGATCGAGCCGCACAGCTATGCGCCGGGGATGAGGTTCCAGAAACCTGTCAATGAACCGTCCCGGCCACCGGCCCCGCCACGGGCTCCGTAATTTTTCGGGCATGGTTCTAACTGTTCGTAAATCCGAAGACCACGGGAGGCATGATGTCCTGGATTACCCGGCTTGCCCTGGTCGCAACCGTGTTGATCGTGGGTTGTGCCGAACTGCCGATAACCGCTCTGCCCACCGCCGATGCCTGCGGTTCGGTGGTGGGCCGGTTCGAGGGCTTGGGTGAGGGTTTGGCTAAATCCGCTGCGGTTGCTGACCTCTCGACCGAGGCCACCGAGGCCTTGTCCGAAGACCGGCTGACGGCGCTACTGGATGGCGTCCGGGCCGAAAATACCAAACTTGATCAGATTCAAGCCGCCTATACCCAGGTTACCGAGTGTCGGAAGGCGGAGGTGCGCAAGGTCCGGGCTGCGTTTAAGGAAGGGCGTCTGGATCGTGTCGCCGCTGATCGGGGTTTGGCCGAATTGCGTCGGCTTTACCGTGAAGATTTGTTGCTGGCCCGTGCCATCGGCGGCACCATGGATCGTCGTGGTTGCGCCGTGCATGATGCTGACCGTACCCTGGCGACACTGGCGGCGACCGATCGGCGGCCAGCGATCCGACGGTTGGTGCGGACCACGGTCGAAGCCCGGCGTCGGATCGCCGAGCAAACCGCCTCCAACATTATCAAGCGCAACGACTATATTGCCAGCATCGTTCAAGCCGAGGACTGGCGGGATAAGGGTTTCGCGCTGTCATGACGTGGCGCGGCGCGGTGGCGGTCATTGTGTCGGTTCTGGCCGGTACGCTGGCAACGTCGGTTCCGGCCACCGGGGCCGATGCGCCGCCGCCGTTATCTGGCGCTGAGTTTAGAGCCGGTACTGAGTTTAAAGATTGTCCAGAATGTCCGCGTATGATCGTGTTGCCGGCGGGGGCTTTCGTGATGGGCTCGCCGGCCGATGAGCCCGGCCGGCGGTTGGATGAGGCACCGCGCCACGCCGTCACCTTCGCCACGCCGTTCGCGTTGGGCCGGTTCGAGGTTAGCTTTATCGAGTGGGACGCCTGCACCGCAGCCTTAGGTTGCCCGAAACTTGATCCCTATGAAGATGGCTGGAGTCGGGGTCGGCGGCCGGTGATCAACGTCAATTGGCATGATGCCCATGCCTATGTCGCTTGGTTGGCGGTCAAGACCGGCAAGCCCTATCGTCTGCCTAGTGAATCGGAATGGGAATACGCCGCCCGGGGCGGTACCGCCTCCGCCTATGCCACCGGAGATCGCATTACCATCGCCGATGCTAATTTTACCGGCCAGCCGGGGCGGACTCAAGAAGTCGGCAGCTATGCCGCTAATGGCTTCGGCCTGCACGATATGACCGGAAATGTCGCCGAATGGGTAGAAGACCGCTATGTGCTTAATTACTTGCGAGCCCCCACCGATGGCCGGCCGGTGATTGACGATGGCTTGCGTCGGGTGTTGCGCGGCGGTTCCCGTTTCTCTTCGGCCGAAGTCTTGCGTTCAGCGGCGCGGATACCGTTTGATCCATTGGCCCGCGACAGTGGCAACGGCTTTCGGGTGGCGATGGCGTTGACGCCGCTGCATTGGCTGCCGGCTCCGGCCCCCAGGTGAGAGGCTGAAAATGTATCGCTTACGTGATTGGGCTGCCGCCCAAACCTGCCTGGGGAATGAATTCCCCAGACCCCATCTTCTTTTGTGAATTATCAGAAAAAAGGGGAGGCTGGGGGTTTCCCCCAGGCGGGTTTGGGCGGCAGCCCAATCGAGGCCATAATCCACGCTGCCACCTCCCGCACCGTTTGTCGCCATTGTTCGCGCAAACGATCGCCAAGTTCGGTGGCCGCGGCGGCGCGAGCGGCCACCGCCGCCGGATCCAAGACGCCATCCAGCGCCGCTTCGATCTCGGCCGCACAATAGCCGCCATCATTTTGTTCCGCAATCAGCCAACCGGCCCGGCCAAGCACAGTCCAGACATCGGAATCGGGCGAGCCGGCGAAGATGATCGGACGACCGAGACAAACCGCAGTCACCGCTTTGGACGGAACACAGACATGTGTCGCCGGGCCGGCTAAAGTAACCAGATGGGCGGTTGCTGTGGCCATCTCCGAGTCGCTCAACCGGTTGCGCCATAGCACCGTTGGGTTCGGGCCGGTTAAAAGGGGGGCTAGCCGGCGACGCAGGGCCGGGGCATGGCGACCATGGACCGCCAGCAGCACCCGGCACCCGCGTCGAGCCCCGCGCTCGATGAGTTCAGCCACGACTTGCGATCGGTGCATCTCGCCCAGATTACCGGCGTAAACCAGCAGCGGTTCTGGGGGAGGGCAGGGCGGGATCTGGGCTCCGGGCCCGATCACCCCCGCCGGCAGGATGAACCCCGGACCGGAAAACCCGGTCCGGGCCCGGAAGAAGTCCAACTGGCCGGGGCCCAGGCAGAGCACGGCATCGGGCAGGGCGGCGCGCCGCCCTCGTTCTAGCAGCCGATAGAGAGGGCTCCGAGGGCTCAGTCGTCCGGCTGCGGCCAGGGCTTCGGGGTAAAGATCCATGGTCCATTCAACGCGGCGACGGTTGCCGGCGACCGCCGCCAGCCACAAAGGCAACAGCGGCGGATCGGTCAGCGTCACCAACACGTTGTTGACACCGGGCCCGGTAATGGCTGCCGCACGGCGGGCCAGGGCCCGGCCTTCGATTAACGTCGTCAGCAGCCGCAGCGGCGGCCAACGAGCCGAGTTCAGGCTGGCCAGACGTTCAACCACAGGCAGCCGGCCGGCCGGGGTGGTACCGGGCGTACGCCCATAGTTGGCGTGGCCATAGTTGGCGTGGGTGGTAAGCACGGTAACGCAGGCCATGGTCGGTAGTTCCGCCGTCAGCGCCATGGCCAGAGCCTGAACGGCGGTGCCGGTGGGGGCGGTATCGGGCGGATAGAAGCGGTTGATGATCGTTACCAATGGTGCGGATCGGTGATCTAGATCATTTTCCCGCACGGGGGCTGCGGTGTCGGCTG
>CAUYTZ010000480.1:0-2182 GCA_963575695.1 uncultured Gammaproteobacteria bacterium
ACGCTGAGCGCGCCAATCCCAGGGCCGATCAAACATCCCGGCCCATGCCCCCACTTTGGCGACCATGGCCGCGTCTTGCTCGGCGGCATAATAACTATTGCTGTATTTCGGCCAGTCCAGGGCATAGCCAAGCTGCACCATAAGCGATCCAAGGTCAGAACCACCAACACCGCACACCACGCCCGGCGTCGGCGAGAAGCTGGTCAAGCACTTGATCAAACCAAGGTGGCGATACGCCCATCGCCGCGACGAACCGTCATGCAGCCCGAGCGTTTCGGCTATTTCTGTTATTGCGTTTAATTCATCTAATGGCGGATGATAGGGGGAAGCCGCACACCTTTGGGGAAGCCGCCATGAACATGATGACCGCGAAGACGGACGCCGTGATTCCGACGGAAGCCGATGCCGTCATTGCCGAAGACGCCAGCCGCATTCTTGCCTCGCTGGTGCAGGGCGACGCGCTGAGGGTACACCTTGACGATGGCCGCATGCTCACCCTGCCTCGTGCGGCTGCGCGGCTGTTGGTTCACCTGTTGACCGAGATGGCGGACGGCAACGCCGTCACCCTGATTCCGGTTCATGCTGAAATGACGACGCAGGAGGCCGCCGACTTCCTGAACGTCTCTCGGCCATTTTTGGTCGGGCTGCTGAAGGCCGGCGTCATCGCTCACCACAAAGTCGGCACGCATCGGCGCGTCCGGTTTCAGGACGTGAAGGGCTACCGGGACCGGATAGACGCTGAGCGCGAGCGCACCCTCGACGAACTGGCCGCACAGGCTCAAGAGCTGGGCATGGGATATTGACCGATGGCGGCTTTCACCGTCGTCTATGACGCCTGCGTCCTGTATCCGGCACCGTTGCGCGACCTGCTGATGCGGTTGGCCCTGACTGACCTGTTCAGGGCGAAGTGGACCGACGCCATCCACGAGGAATGGATCACCAACGTCTTGGCAGCCAGGGCCGACCTGACCCGGACGCAGTTGGAACGGACCCGCGACCTGATGAACACCCACGTCCGGGACGGGTTGGTGGAAGGATACGACCACCTGATTCCCAGCATTGAGTTGCCGGACCAGAATGACCGGCATATCGTCGCGGCCGCGATCCACGCTCGGGCGGACGCTATTGTGACGTTCAACCTGAGGGACTTCCCGGCCGCTGCATTGACCCCGTTCCGGCTCGAAGCCCTGCACCCGGACGACTTCATCCGCCACCAAATCGACCTGGGGATGGCGGCCGTCCTGGAGGCTGTGCGGCGGCATCGGGCTTCCCTGCGGAACCCACCCAAGACAGCGGCCCAATACCTGGAAACCCTCGAACGCCAGTCGCTGCCGAAGACGGTCGCGGCTCTGCGGGGCTTTGCCGCGCTGCTCTAACCGTTTCGCCGACTCCGGTTACCCTCGTCTTAGGTCAGACCTAGTCGAAGCCCCGAACCACCGTGACCACCACGGCCGTATCGCCTGCTCGACCAGTTATCTTACGCCGCGATCCTTGTGCAATCAATTGCACTGAGAAGGGTCGCTGAAGGGTGCGCGTGGCAAGGTAAACGGTGTCTCAATGATTGGCACGGGGGGGGATTGAGCATCTCATGAGCCACAATTCTAGGCTGTAATTTCAGGTTGTGTCGTGGCTTTGTACGGCAATTTTAAGATGAACCGAGTTCCACGCTGGGCATCGCTATCACAAGCGACGTCCCCGCCGAGAACTCCTGTAACCAGATTAAAGACGATGTGCAGACCAAGACCGGTATTGCCTGTCCTACGCCGGGTGGTAAAGAAAGGTTCGAACACACGCTCGCAATCCTCATGAGGAATACCTTTGCCATCATCTGCATAAATAAGCGTAAAATGTAACATCCCGAAAAGCGTTGCTGGCAGCGAGATGGCGTGCCGGGGCGCGACAATTCGGCTCATGTTGGGCATGATGCGGGGGCGTCGTTTTGGGGACCCAGACAATACGTTGCTGGTTTCGGTCCGGTCCGGGGCGTGTCGGAGTTGCCGGAGTTGCCGGAGTTTCCGGAGTTGTTTTCAGCAGCACCACCATGAAAATGCAGCGTTTTGGTTACTGGCGTGGTGCCTTGCTGCGCCATGACGCCCGTATTATCGTGGAGGTGCTGGAGCCAGAAAAGCGCCCGGTCAGTGCCGTGGCCGATTCGACCGAAGTGCGGGATACGGTGCGGGTG
>CAUYTZ010000481.1:0-2079 GCA_963575695.1 uncultured Gammaproteobacteria bacterium
GAATGGGATCGTGTTCGCGCCCGGCCTGCTCAAGAGCGCCGATGTCGTCAGTCTGTTCATCCCGATCGGCGCCCGTCTGGTCGACATCAAGGTGCGCAACGGCCAAACGGTGACAGCCGGCGAACCGCTGTTCGTGTTCGACGCTCCCGATCTCGCCGACCGCCTGACTCAGGTCAAAGCACGTGCCAAAACGCTGGAGTATCAGCTCCAGTCGGTTTCGTTCGATCCCACCTTTCTGCAGCAGTCGGGGGTCTTTCGCGAGCAACTGGCGGCGGCGCTGGCCGAACAGGCCTCGCTGCGGGCCGAGGCCGCCCGGCTGATCGTGACGGCGCCGGCCGGCGGCGCCGTGGTCGATCTGCTGCCCGATCTCAAGCGCGGCGACTGGGTTTCCCCGAAGGACCAACTCGCCACCATTCGCCCGCTTGGTCCCCCCATCGTCGAGGGCTATGTCGGAGAGAACGACCTCGACCGTCTTACCGTCGGCGCCCACGCGACCTTCTATCCCCAAGCCGCATCCCGTGCGCCGCTGGCGGCCCGCGTCGCCGACATCGACCGCACGCCGGTCCGGGTGCTCGCCAATGAGGAACTGGCTATCCTCCATGGCGGTTCCATTCCGGTGCGCGGCAAGGAAGCCGCCCTTGCCCCGGACGGCTCCTTCTACCGCGTCCGTCTTGCCATCGAAAATGATGCCCCCGCCACCGTCACCCTGCGCGGCACAGCCCGCATCGAAGCCCGCCCCGAAAGCCTTGCCACCCGTGCCGTCCGTGGCGCTCTCGCCGTCGCACTCCGGGAATGGGGAATGTGACCGTCGGGATCGCCATTGGTTTCCAGGAGTGAACGTTGTACTCTGGTTCCGGTGCCCCGAGCCAGGGGATACCGCCGAACGACGATGAAGCGATGACGGAACCAACCCAACCGCACGACAAACTGTTCAAGGGCCTGCTCGATCAGCCGGGAACGGCTGGCGCCCTGCTTCGTGAGCGGTTGCCGCCGGAGGTCGTCGTCCTGCTGACCGACGATCCACCTGAACTCGAAGACGGCGAATATGTGGACGAAGCTTTGTGTGGCAGTCAGAGCGACCGATTGTTCAGGGCCAAGCTGAAAGTCGGCGGCGATTGCCTTCTTTACGTGCTGATCGACCATAAAAGCACGCCCGATCCAGGCATTATTTTGCAGTTGTTGGGCTACATGGTGCGGATCTGGGTCCGATATGCCGGCGGCAAGGCCGAAGCCCTGCGATCTCTGCCCCCGATTTTGCCGCTGGTGGTCTACCACGGTGTCAGCGAATGGAAGGTTTCGCTGTCATTGCGCGATATGATCAAGGCGCCCGAGGCGATCAAACGCTATCAACCGGACGTTCGTTACGTCCTGGTTGACCTTGGTCCGACCCCGAACGAACAACTGTCGGCCTATCCACCCTTGCGGGCCGGTCTCCTGGCGCTCAAATATTCCCATCGGGACGGCGACACCGAGGCGGTGCTGGTTCAAGCCTTCACCGACGCTCACGACATGCCATCCTTGTTCAGCATGCTGGTGGTCTATGCGACCACGGTCTATCCGGACCTCAATCCGCCCCTGCTACGTAGCATCATCCACAAAGTCAAACCGGAATGGGAGAACGAGATGTTGTCGATCGCTGCGAAAGAGTGGATGGCCGAGGGTATCCTAATTGGTGAAGCCAAGGGCAAGGCAGAGGGCAAGGCAGAGGGCAAGGCCGACACACTCCTTCGCCAGCTTCGCCGCCGCTTCAAAACTGTGCCTCCCGACGTTGAAAGCCGTGTTCGCGCCGCCGGCAGCGACCAGTTGGACGAATGGAGCGATCGCTTCGTTGATGCCCGCGAGTTGGTCGATGTCTTCGACGTTGATCAGAAGCATTGAAGTAGCGGACTGGCAGGCGGTCGGGATATGAACTTCGGTGACGGGGTTTGCGGCGTCAGTGGTTCCAAATCCCACCCGCGCAAGCCCTGCTGCGGCCCTGGTGACAATGATCGCGACGCTCGACTGTTTGATGCTGCCCGGTTGTCGTCGTCTGGGGACTCGCTGGGGCGACCTGTGATAGCTGGGGGCGGGTCGGCCGGC
>CAUYTZ010000482.1:0-5924 GCA_963575695.1 uncultured Gammaproteobacteria bacterium
CGATCAATGATGCGGAAATCCTTTGTTACCGGTGAGAATTGTAGCGTTTCGCGGTTGCCCAAGCACAGAAAGCCGCTACGGGCCAGACTGTCGCGGAACAGGGTCAGCACCCGGCCCTGTAAGTCACGGTCGAAATAGATCAGAACATTGCGGCAGATCACGAGATGGCATTCACAGAAGATACCATCTGAGACAACATTGTGATGGGCAAAAACAATGTTTTTCTTGAGGTCATCATCGAATTTAACAAAATCATAGCGGGCGTGATAATAATCAGACAGGCTGTCGTGCCCACCGGACTTTAGATAATTTTCTGAATATTCGCGAATCGATTTGATCGGGAAAATGCCTTCCTCGGCCTTGGCCAAGGCCTGATCGTTGATGTCGGTGGCGTAGATCTGGGTCCGGGAGGCCAGCCCCTCTTCCTGAAACAGGATTGCCAGGGAATAGGCTTCTTCGCCGGTGGCGCAGCCGACCTGCCAGACGTTGATTCTGGGGAAGGAGTGTAGGATCGGCACCACCTTTTGCCGTAAGGCCAGGAACACCGTCGGGTCGCGGAACATTTCGGTCACTGGTACCGATAGCTCGGCCACCACTTGCAGGTGGAAGCCTTCTTCGTGCAGCAGGCGGGGCAGCAATTCCGCCACCCAGCGGCAGCCAAACTGCCCCGGCAAGGTTTGAATCCGCCGTTTCAGCGACGCCCGGGCATAATTGGAAAAGTCGTAGCCGTGGCGCTGACGCAGGGCCGTGATCAGCAGGTCGACCTCTATGTCGGTGATTTCAGACACCTTCATCGCTTCACGGCTCCTAATCAGCGACGGCGGTCGCCGAATCGGTGGGGCGGCTTTTCAACCATACCGAATTTAGCCACATCAAACTTGGCCCGGTCGTTTTCCCCGAGCATACCCAGCATAACCTTGCGAAAACCTTCCACCGCTTCCGCTCCGGCGTTGCCATAGGCTTCGGCCACCCGCTGGCGCTGGGTTTCCGACAGCCGCCGTTCCAAGTTCACTCCCTTGGCGGTCAGGGTCAGCAGGCGTTGGCGGCGATCCCGTTCGCCGGTGGCCTGGGTGATATAGTCCTGGCGGACCAGTTCGCCCAGCACCCGGCTCAGGCTCTGCTTGGTGATGCGCAGAATCGCCAGTAACTCGCTGACCGTGATGCCGGGATGGCGGCCGACGAAATAGATCACCCGGTGATGGGCCCGACCAAAGCCAATTCCGGCCAGAATCTCATCCGCTTCGGTGGTGAACTCTCGATAGGCGTAAAACAGCAACTCCATGCCCTGGCGCAACTCTTCCTCACGCAAGAAGAGCTGATTGACCCCACCCTTAATATCGGTCATGCTTTTATGTCAGCCTTATTGACACGTTTCATTCGCAATGGTAGAGACTCGGTGCTTGAATCGATTGATCGAGACGAGATCCGGCCCGGACACGGCAACGGATCGAAAGCCTTCCGCAAATAAGGGATCGGTGCGCCATGTCCATGCTTCCCTTCGACGACCGCGACGGCGTGATTTGGTTTGACGGTGCCATGATACCATGGCGGGATGCCAAAGTGCATGTCTTGACCCACGGGCTGCACTATGGAAGCTGTGTTTTTGAAGGGGAGCGGTTCTACAACGGCAATGTTTTCAAGTTGACCGAGCACAGCCTTCGGCTGGAAACCTCTGCCGTGATGCTTGGCTTCACATTGCCGTATACGGTGGCCCAGATCGATCAGGCGACCCGGGATGTGGTCAAGGCCAGCGGTTTCGAAAACGGCTATGTTCGGCCGGTGGCGTGGCGTGGCAGCGAGATGATGGGCGTGTCCGCCCAGACGAGCCGAATCCATGTCGCCATCGCGGTGTGGGAGTGGCCCAGCTATTTCTCGCCCGAAATCAAGCGCAACGGCATTCGGCTGGAAATTTCGCGTTGGCGTCGTCCGGCTCCCGATACCGCGCCGACTGCGGCCAAGGCCGCTGGCTTGTACATGATTTGTACGCTCAGCAAGCATGCGGCCGAAAATAACGGCTGTCAGGATGCGCTGATGCATGATTATCGTGGTCAACTGGCTGAGGCGACCGGTGCCAACCTGTTCCTGGCCATGGATGGCAAGCTGCACACGCCGACTCCGGATTGCTTTTTGGACGGTATTACCCGGCGCACGGTGATCAATCTCGCGCGCCAGCGTGGGATTGAGGTGGTTGAGCGGGCGATCTGGCCGGATGAGTTGAAGAACGCTAACGAAGTGTTCCTGACCGGGACTGCGGCGGAAGTGACGCCGGTGGGCCGGATTGGTGATCTGACCTTTACCCCGGGCGAGATGACTTTGGCGCTGCTGACTGATTACGAGGCGTTGGTCCGCGCCTGACCCCTCCCCGCAAAAGAAACCCCCTCCCCCGCAGGCGGGGGAGGGTTGGGGTGGGGGCAAATCGCGCTTAATTTACTGATTCATCGAGTCGAAGAATTCGCTGTTGGTCTTGGTGTACCTCAGCTTATCCAACAGGAAATCGACCGCATCGGTAATGCCCATCGGCAGCAGAATCCGGCGCAGCACCCACATCTTCGAAATCGTCGCCTTGTCCACCAGCAGCTCTTCCTTGCGGGTGCCGGATTTCGTGATGTCAATCGCGGGGAAGGTCCGCTTGTCGCTCAATTTGCGGTCAAGAATGATTTCCGAATTGCCGGTGCCCTTGAACTCTTCGAAAATCACTTCATCCATGCGGCTGCCGGTGTCGATCAGCGCCGTGGCGATGATGGTCAGCGAGCCGCCTTCTTCGATGTTGCGCGCGGCACCAAAGAAGCGTTTGGGCTTTTGCAGGGCGTTGGCGTCAACGCCACCGGTCAATACTTTGCCCGAAGATGGGACCACGGTGTTGTAGGCCCGGGCCAGACGGGTGATGCTGTCCAGCAAAATCACCACGTCGCGCTTGTGCTCGACCAGTCGCTTGGCCTTCTCGATCACCATTTCAGCGACCTGGACGTGGCGTGCGGCCGGTTCGTCGAAGGTGGAACTGACCACCTCGCCCCTGACCGAGCGGGCCATGTCGGTCACTTCTTCCGGCCGCTCGTCGATCAGCAGCACGATCAGATAGACTTCGGGATGATTCTGCGCGATCGAATGGGCGATATTCTGCAACATCACGGTCTTGCCGGTGCGCGGCGGGGCCACGACCAGCGCGCGTTGTCCCTTGCCCAGCGGTGCGACCAGATCGATGATCCGTGAGGTGAAGTTTTTCTTGGTCGGGTCATCAAATTCCAGCTTTAGCCGTTCATTGGGGTAAAGCGGGGTTAGGTTGTCGAAGTTGAGCCGGTGACGAACCTTCTCCGGCGTTTCCAGATTGATCGCGATCACCTTGAGCAGGGCGAAATAGCGCTCACCATCCTTGGGCGCGCGGATCTGGCCTTCAACCGTATCGCCGGTACGCAGCCCGAAGCGGCGGACTTGATTGGGGGAGACATAGATGTCGTCAGGACCGGCCAGATAGTTAGATTCGGCTGAACGCAGGTAGCCGAATCCATCCTGGAGAATCTCCAGCACACCATCGCCGAAGATCGGCACGTCGTTGTCGGCCAGTTGCTTCAAGACCGCGAACATCATGTCCTGCTTACGCAGCGTGCTCGCGTTTTCGACCTGCAACTCCTCCGCGAACGCCATAAGCTCGGCGGGCGTTTTACACTTCAATTCCTGGAGGTTCATCGCTGACCTGCGCTGAGGGGGATTGGCTGTGGCTAAGGCGTATGTCGCCGAATAAACCGGCCGCCGACAGCCCATGGGGTGGGCAATGCGGGGAGCGATCCAGGGGCGGGACGCGCACGAAAGGCCAGCGGTGGGGAAGGTGCCGCAGGCACTGAGCAAGCCGGATCAGAAAGTCGACTATGTGCGCAGCTTATACCTGAGTAGCGGATTTGTCAAACGGAACTCGCCGGTCTCCGCCTGCCATCGGGTGATTTACGCGGTTTCGGCCGCTAGAATCGCCGCCAGCCCGCTCTTGTAATCAGGATGTCGTAGTACGACCCCCAATTCCCGCTTGATCCGCTCGTTGCGGACCCGCTTGTTGTCGGCATGGAAACTCAGCGCCATCGGTGACAGTCCGGATTCGGCCAGCGGCACCAGCGGCGGCGGCCCCATCCCCAGGAGGCCGGCGGCGTAATTAACCACCGCCTCCGCTGGGGCTGGCAGGTCATCGCAGACATTATAAGTCGTGTCCGGACTCGGTCGTGCGATCGAGGCGCGGAGTACGGCGGCAATGTCGTTAACATGAATCCGGCTGAAAATTTGTCCTGGCTGGTCGATTCTCTTGGCGGTCCCGGCTCGGAGTTGATCCAGCACGTTGCGGCCGGGACCATAGATGCCGGCCAGCCGGAACACCTGCACCGCCACACCGTGGCTTCGGCCCCATTCCAGCCACGCCTGTTCGGCCAAGACCCGTCGTCGCTGGCGGGGACCGCTGGGTTTGGTCGGAGTCGTTTCATCAACCCAGGCCCCACCATGATCGCCATAAACCCCGGTGGTGGACAGATAGCCAATCCAGCACAGGCCGGCCAGGGCGGCAAGGTCGGTACCATGGCGGTCGAGTACCGGGTCGCCGGCGTCATCCGGGGGAATACTGAGCAGAACATGGCTGGTTCCCGCCAGCGCCGCCATGGGGCAGGGCAGGGGATGAGCGCGTTCGAAGTGATGCGAATCGACCCCGGCCTGGGCGGCGTCTTCCGCCAATGGCATGTGATGGGTTCCGGCCACCGCCCAACCTTCGGCCAGCAGCGCACGCGCCAATACGCCGGCACTGTAGCCCAGGCCGAAGCAGAACAGCCGATTGGGGCGCTGGGATATAGGAATCTTCATGCCAAAACATAGGCCAAAATAAGGAGTGACGGCCGCACCAGGATCGCATAGCATGGTTGCGCTAAAGGATTGCGCCGTTTTCGGATCGATGTCAGAAAGCGATTTTTAGAGACGCGGCTGACGCGGCCCGTAACGGTTCGGCCTGGGTTTAGGGAGGAAAACGTCGCCTGTCCTTAGACAAGTAGTGGCGTAGACTAAGGGGTACACCCCTTAACAGATTCTACAGTGGGCAAATCGGCCAAGCAAGGCAAGTCTTCACAAGAGACTCGCCTTCTTTTTTGTCCAAAATCAAGCGGATGCCAGAAATTCAGGCGGATGATGGTGGGTAGCCGGAAAACCCAGCACGCTGCGCTGCCAGCCATGGCGGAGTCAGCGCTTCGAGTCGGTGATAGATCGGGCATTCGGGAGCGTGGGCCCCGGGCAGATAGCCGATGCTCATCAGGAACTCGTTGACCACCTCGCCACCCATGAAAGTGAAGCGGCTCTTGAACAGTTTGACCCACTCGTCCCTGGGCCGTGGATGGTGGGCGGCGATCCAAGCGGCGAACGAGCCGTGTTCGGTCCGTAGCGCCACCAGCCGGCGGGCGTTTTCAATCACGGCGTCAATTTTGCGTCGGTTGCGGATGATCGCCGCGTCGGCCAGCAGGCGGGCGCGCTCGGTTTCGCCATAGTTGGCCACGCGGTCGATGTCAAAGCCGTCGAACGCGGCGTTGAACGCCACCCGCTTGCGCAACACGATCAGCCATGACAGCCCGGCCTGTTGAATTTCCAGCACCAGACGCTCGAACAGCACCCGGTCGTCGGTGATCGGCATGCCGTATTCGAAATCATGATAGGGGCCGTGAATCGGATGGCCGGGGGCGGACAGGCAGTAGCTGGACATTGGGGGCCGTTGGGGTGAGTTAAAACGTGTTTGCCTTCGGCGACCAAGGGGTGTTGCCCCTTGGAACCCTACCAAAGGCCGGGAGGCCTTTGGAAACCGTTACTTGGGATGGATCTGACTGTTTGTCGGTAATGCCGAAGGCTATTCCTGGGCCTGGCGCAGCGCCGCCGCCGCCGCCCATGGTGCCAGCGACAGTGTTGCCGCCAGCATC
>CAUYTZ010000483.1:0-9622 GCA_963575695.1 uncultured Gammaproteobacteria bacterium
CCACACCCCCCAAAAGCACTTAGTGCAGCGGCCAGACCGAGGCCAGGTACTTCCAGTTGACGTAGTAGTACAGAACGAAGGAGATGAAGAAGAAGCCGACCAGAACGATCGTGCCCGGCAGCTTGACATGCTCTTCGCTGCCGTAGCTGGCGATGGCATGCTTGCCGGTTTCCGCATCGGCCGGAGCCACACCGGCGGCCGGAACCTTGTCTTCAATCTTCTTGCCAAACAGGATCGAGCCAACCACGACCACGACATAGGCGACACCGCCCAGGGTGGCGATGATGGCGGAGATGCCGTTTAGGCCCATCATCAGGAACGCGCTGGCCGGATAGTCGAAACCGATCTGGGCATCGGCAAAGGTGATGTCCCAGTGCCGACGCGCCACGCCGAGGGTACCCGCCCCCATCATGAACAGCGACAGGCCAGTAACCCCGGCGGCGAACAGATACGGCTGAATCTGCGCCACCTTTGGCAAGATCAGTTCGCGACGGAAGATCAAACCAATCAACGGGTAGGTGATGGCCATGAACGCCAGGGTCGTGCCGGCGACCACGGTGGCATGGAAGTGCCCGGGGACGTACAGGGTGTTGTGCATCAACAGATTAAGCTGTTCCGTGCCCAGAATAACGCCGGTGATGCCGCCCAGGAAGCCGAACAGAACCAGCGACATGAACATGCCGGCGAAGGCCGGATTGCCCCATGGCGCCTTACGCAACCATTCGAAAATGCCCTTGTTGAAGCCATTGCGCCGCTGTGCCGCTTCGATCGCACCCGGCACGGTCATGCCGTGGATCATACTGCCCAGCACCGCCAAGTACATGGCGTAAGAAGTATTGAACACTTTCCATTCGGAGCTGATGCCCGGGTCGACCAACAAGTGGTGGGCCGAAGCAAGCTGCAAGAACAGAATGTATAGGAAATAGGCGGTACGAGACACCTTCTCCGACAGCGGCTTGGCACCGACGGTCAACGCCGCGATCGCGTACCACACTGCAACGTGGGCGGAAACGTTGATCTGCTGCGATGAGTGCCCGAAGCCCCACCAGATCACGCGGTACATCACGGTGTCGATGTTGCTGATCAGCCCGACCGACCACAGGAAGGTCGGAACCAGGATGATGGCACCGGTGGCGATGGTGAACACGGCGATGATCGCGGCCACGATCGCACCGAAGGTAACCAGCGGCACCGACCCTTCGTAAGTCTTTTCCTCCTTGGCCACCACCAGGGTACCGAAGAACTGGAAGCAGACCAGCAGCGCGCCAACCGCAAACAGGATCAGACCCAGGTAAAAGTGCGGCGCGGCCTTCATCGGCACATACGAGGTGAACATCACACTCGAATTGCCCTGCAGTACCGCGACATTGGCCATCAGCGCGCCAACCACCATCAGCACGAACGATACCCAGCCAACCCACGGCGTCGCCGGGCGGCTGCTGAGCAGAACCGACGAGGCGAAGTACAAGATCGCCATTTCAAAGAAGATAACCCAGAACACCAGCACGTCGGCGCCGTGCCCGGTTAGAACCTCATAGAACAGATCTGCGGGCAGCAAGTGTACCGCAGGCCAGCGGGTCAAAGCCACGGCCAGACCAAACAGGCCACCGATAGCCAGAAACACCACCGCCACCACGGCGTTAGCCTTGATCAGGTTTTCGGTCGAACGATAGACCTTCAGACCGGTCGTCGAGCAAATTCGGTATTCAGCATTTGCAGCCATGTGCGCATCCCCCCCTTACCGCTTGTCCACGACGTGAATCCTGCCGGTCATGGTGTGGTGGCCAATTCCACAGAATTCATTGCAGACCACGGTGAATGTGCCGACTTCGGTCGGCGTGATGGTCATGACCATGTCATAGCCAGGATGAACCTGGATATTGATGTTGACCGGTTGCAACGAGAAGCCATGCACGTAATCGAGCGAAGACAAGTGCAAGCGATAGCTCTTGCCCTTTTCCAGCTCCAGCACCGGCGTCCACTGCCACAGGCGCGCAATCAGATAAACATCGCTGCCCGCCGGCGGATGCACCACCGGAATTCCGGTAGTACCTTCCTCACGCACCTTAAACTTCTCGATCATCGCCTCGGCGCGAGCCTGGAAGACGTCGGGATTGATGCGATAGGCTTCGTTGGACAGGTTCTGTTCGCCCTTGAAATGCCACACGACCATGGTCCCGAACATGACCAGGCCCCACAGGAAAGCAATCACGATCCAGGTCAATTCGACCTTTTGGATCGGTTCCTTCCACCACAGCCGATTTGCCGGCGATAGAACAGCCATTAGAGAATCCCCCCGTCTTTATTTCCCAAGCGGAATAGTAGCAACTTCCATGATGCCCCAAATGGTGTAAAACACCGTGGGTACCGTTACGCCAATAAACAGAAGCAGGAACGGATTATCCAGAATCTTCTGCATGATGGGAACCGGCTCGTTGGGGTCGTCTACAACCCTCGGCCCGTGACCGGGGCCGGGGGTGCCGCCTTTTTTTTGCGCCATGTCGCAATTCCTTTCCTATTTTCGACCGAAACGCCGGCCGTCGTGAAACGGCAGCCACTGGCGAACCCCAGGCACACAAGACCGACCGCCGGACACCTGCGCCACCCGGGACTCCTTCGTAGGGGAAACTGCCGCCCAACTTCGTTATCCGCCTTGACGTTAGATAACCATCCCACATATTGGGAGATGTTAACCCAGCATTAACGGCGACCATTCATAAACCATCTTGTATTTTCAATGCGTTACCCGGAGCTTCCACTTGAAAGCGACCAAAGACCGCTCATAAAAAGATCACAACAAATGTGGCAACGCTGCCGAACCTCTGGACCGGCCCAAACTTCACTGGGCATTACGGCACCACCGAGCTTAATCGACCAGCGCGTTGAGCGTGTCGCGGATGACCTGGACGATTTCCGAGGCGTCGGCGTCAAGATTAAAGCCCTTGCCGCCGGCAATGGTCTGCAATTCTCGCTCGGTCGAAGGCGCGAAATGAGCCACCGCAGCCATCAAGTCGTCCGGCAAAACCTGCTCCTGGAGCAGCTTACTCCGGATGGCCCTGCGCTTGCGCCAACCATTAAGGGCGGTCAGAATCACACTTTCGATCTGGGCCGATTCCTCTTTATGGCGCAGATCTTCGAACAGCACCAGCAAGCGCCAACCACCATCGGCATAAGCGGAATCGATTCGCCTGACTTCGATCGAGCGCAGGAACGCCGCAACCTCGGTCTCGATGTCGTGCGCGTTTTGGTCGGGAATAAAAAACGTCCGAACTTCGGTGGCCATTCTGGTCCCCTTTTACAATCAGCAGCCGTGGCCGTGGCCCAAGAATACCTAGTCGCCATCCCCAACCAACGGACAGCCACAAACCGGACAGCGCAACGCCTGCAACGCGGTTTGAACCTGTTCTCTGGTCAGAGTCGTGTCCAAACGGTCCCGCGTCTGTTCAAGCTGGCGGGCATGATCGGCGGTTGCGCCGCATGCCTTTTCCACCAGAGCGGAATAATCGCCTTCAGGCATGGTTTGAAACGCCGCCACCGGCCTTGCCGCGACGACCAACACCCCACCCAGCGCCAAGCAACTGACGTGTTCCAGAAACCACCGCCGCGCATGCGCGACACTCACACCGCTTCCGCTCACCCCAATCCCCCCGTCAGCACTCATCCCCTCCGCTTAACCCTACCCGGCCGATCGCGACAGTTCAATCCTTGACATCTATTTGTATATTCACTGGTCATTTACAGGGGCGATTTTATCCGACCGGTGATTTTCGTACTGGACTTGGCCAGCGGGCACGATCATGCCAAAGGTTGCCCGTCGCTTTTCCGTCATCCCTTCGGAACTGCGGCGAAATTATCCTGTTGGTTTTCGAAAGGCCGGTTCCATGACGCTCGATCTTGCCGCGCTTGGTCCGTTGATTCTCGCCTTGTCCATCGCCGGTCTGTGCGCCGGCCTGATCGCCGGTTTGCTCGGAGTCGGGGGCGGGATCGTCATCGTACCGGTGCTGTTTCACGTCTTCAAAACCTTAGGCTATGACGGCTCGGTCAGCATGCATCTCGCGGTCGGCACCTCGCTGGCCTCAATCATTCCCACCGCCCTGTCGTCGATGCGGTCCCATTTTCGCCGTGGTGCCGTGGATATGGATTTGATGCGCCGCTGGGCACCGGCGACTGTCTTTGGCGTGCTGGCTGGCTCGGCCTTGGCCAGCATCACCCATGGCGCAGTGTTGACTGCGGTGTTCGCCTCGGTGGCACTGGCGGTGGCGCTGCACATGGGCTTCGTGCCGCCCGAGCTGCGTTTAGCCCATCGCTTGCCGTCACGGCCGATTCAATGGCTGATTGCCGCGTTGATCGGCGCTTTTTCGGCCATGATGGGAATCGGCGGCGGCAGCCTGACCGTGCCGACGCTGGTGCTGTGCGATTATCCGATTCGGCGAGCGGTGGCAACCTCGTCGGCGCTGGGCATGGTGATTGCGGTGCCGGGAACGCTGGGCTTCATCGCTGGCGGCTGGGCGACTCAAGGACTGCCACCACTATCACTTGGCCACGTCAATCTGCTCGGGCTGGCACTGGTATCGCCGGCAAGCATGTTGGCGGCCCCGCTCGGCGCTCATCTGGCCCATACCATTGATCCACGCTGGCTGCGGCGCGCGTTTGCCGTTTTTCTGGCTCTCACTGCGGCCAAGATGTTCTACGCCTTGTCGATTTGAGGCTAGTCTGTTAACTTCCTGCCTGGATCAGGAACCACAACCAAATCGGATCATAAACAACGGCCAACTACATTCGGCCTGGCTTCAGTACAGACCAGAAATCCAGGGTAGCGCGAAGATATCGATTGGATTGGGCAGGTAGATACCAAAGACATTCTGCACCCCAACGACCATGAAGTTGTACATGATCACCAAGCCAACCAACATTGACGCCATTGTCTTGCTTGCGAACATGATGCTGGACATCGGTTAAGTCTCCCCATTGATTCGGTCTGGGCATCGCGCCCTTATAAACCGCTTTTTGTTCAACCTTGGGGAAAAGGTATCCGATCGCCGAACACGAGGCTGTGACCACGGTCACTGGAATCAAGATTTTTGCGCCGGGCCGAACTGAGACGAAACACAGCTAGGGATCATGATCATGGCCGACGCGCCGGGACCAAACTTGGATCGTATCGAGTTGCTGGCGCCGCTTGATCCCGCCGCGCGGATGACCTTGGTTCGCCAATGCCGCTGGCGCCGCTTCCAACCCGACGAGATGATCCTCGACTATCAAGGCGACACCCATGACATCTGCTTCATCGTCGAAGGTCGGGTGCGGGTGGTTAACCATTCGATGTCCGGGCGGGAGATCAGCTTCGACGACATTCCCGAAGGCGGCTTCCTGGGCGAAATGTCGGCAATCGATGGCGGGCCACGCTCGGCCTCGGTGGTGGCGTTGACCGATACCCTGGTTGCATTCCTGTCGGCACGACCGTTTCTCGACCTGATTACCGGCCATCCGGCGTTGGCGCTGGCGCTGATGCGTCGGCTAACCAGCATGAACCGCCGTTCGACCGAGCGAATCATGGATTTGAGCACTCTTGGTGCCAACAACCGGGTTCATGCCGAACTCCTGCGGCTGGCCCGGCCCAATCTGGGCAAGGACAACATCGCCGAAATCAATCCAGCGCCGATTCACGCCGATATCGCCGCCCGGGTCAGCACCACTCGGGAAACCGTGGCGCGGGCACTCAGCGATCTTAGCCGCGACAAACTGGTCGAGCGGCGCAACCAATCTCTGGTTGTGATAAATTTCAAGCGACTTCAGCGTATGGTTGAAGATGTTCGAGGCGAATAATGTTAGTGATTAAAATTCAGATTGTGACTTTGATCCAGACCAACCTTATTTGTGACGACAATCAAAGATGAATATACTCAGCGATGTTATTCTGCCCGCTGGCCGCTCGGCGATGGACCTGTGTTTGTTTGTATTGCTGCCGGTGATGGTGGTGATGCTCACGATCATGCGCTTGCTGGAAGCGCGCGGTGTGATTGAATGGCTGGTAACGCGACTAGCCCCGCTGCTGCATCCGTTCGGCCTAACCGGGTTGGGGGTATTCGCCGCGTTGCAAATTAATCTGGTCAGCTTTGCGGCACCGGTGGCGACGCTGGCGATCATGGAACAACGCGGCACCTCCAACCGCCATCTTGCCGCGACTCTGGCAATGGTTTTGGCCATGGCTCAGGCCAATACCTCGTTTCCGCTTGGTGCAATGGGGCTGAACCTGGGGCCGGTGTTGCTGTATTCGGTGATTGGCGGTCTGGTGGCCGCTGCCGCCACCTATTATGGCTTCGGCCGTTCGCTATCGGCCGAGGAACATCTGGTTGATGATTTGCCGCGCCACGGCGAAGCCGAGGGTACCAAGGGCGTGTTGGATGTGATCAACCGCGCCGGAGCCGAAGCGTTCAAAATCACCATCGGTGCCATTCCGTTGCTGATTCTCTCACTGGTGGCGGTGACGGCGTTGCGCCACGGCGGAGCGATCGATGGCCTAACCCGACTTCTGGGGCCAATCATGGCGGCTGTTGGGATCGATACCGCACTGATCCTGCCGACTTTTACCAAGTATCTGGCCGGCGGCACCGCGATGATGGGGGCAATGGATACCATGTTGCGTCAGGGCCAGATCACGGTTGAGCTGCTCAACCACAGCGCCGGATTCCTGGTTCACCCGATGGATTTGCCCGGGGTCGCGGTGTTGATTTCGTCCGGAAAACGGGTGGCCGGGGTATGGAAACCGGCGGTGTTTGGCTCCCTGGTTGGGATCGCCGTGCGCACGGTCGCCCATATCTGGTTGATTTGAATATAAAATAAAGTGGGTCCAGGGGCCTCCAGGCTCCTGGTGGGGCCAGGGCAAAGCCCTGGTCGCCGAAGGCAAGAAATAGACTCGACATCTTCTTGATTTGTTCTAGACTAAATCGTGAACGATGTGGGGGCGTGGAGACGGGGTAATGAGCACGGCGACGGACGAGGAAATTCAGCCCTGCCTGTTCGATTCGTTGCCGGAAACCGAGCCGCGGCGGCGACGGACACGGCGCAAGGCGGGACCGGCGAAACTGGTGGCAGCGGAGTCTGTGACACCTAATCCTGCCGACGGCTCAACTGACGACACGACAACCCGTGATGGCCGTCGCGGCTTTAGTGATGGCGGGGCCACGCCCCCGCCCCCAACTCCGCCGCCCCCAACTCCGGCACCGTTAACCCTGGCGGCACTGGCCGCCGGGCTGACCAATCCGGATTTGGCCGAAATGGTTCGGTCGCTGTCCGATGGTCATCTTGGGTTTTTAATTACCGAAGCGGCGCGGGAATTGCGCCGCCGAACCGCGCAGCCAGACTGGGACGAGCGCGCAGAGGGTGAACAGGGCGAGGCCGGAAATGCCGCCCCCAATCCGGCCCTGGTACGGGCGGCGCAACGGGTGGTGAGCGAACTGGCCGGGGATGATGGCGGCGGGTTCTAGTGCCAGAAAACCTCATGTTGCCCCCAGGGGCGCTGCGCCCCTGGACGATTCCCAAAAAAAGAAGGCGGCCCCTTGCGGGACCGCCCTTTTCCAAAACCGAACGACCAAGCTGTGCGACTGGATTAGAAATCCATGTCGCCCATACCCCCCATGCCGCCCATACCCCCTGGCGCACCGCCACCTGGTGCCTTCTTCTCCTGCTTCTCACCAACCATGGCTTCGGTGGTGATCAGCAGGCCGGCGATTGAAGCCGCATCCTGCAATGCAATCCGAACCACCTTGGTCGGATCGATAATCCCAGCCTTGAACATATCGACGAATTCGCCGCCCTGGGCGTCGTAACCCCAAGCCGAGTCGTGCTTGTCTTGCAGCTTGCCGACCACGATCGAGCCATCGACCCCAGCGTTGTAGGCAATCTGACGTACCGGCGATTCGAGCGCACGACGGACGATGTTAATTCCGACCCGCTGTTCATCATTGGCCGGCTTGATCGCTTCCAGGCACTTGACCGCAAACAACAGGGCGCTGCCACCACCGGCGACGATACCTTCTTCCACCGCGGCGCGGGTGGCGTGCATGGCGTCGTCAACCCGGTCCTTGCGTTCCTTGACCTCAACTTCGGTCGCACCACCAACGCGGATCACGGCCACGCCGCCGGCCAACTTGGCCAGCCGCTCTTGCAGCTTTTCACGATCGTAGTCAGAGGTGGTGTCTTCGATCTGCTGACGAATCTGTGCGCAACGAGCCAGAATGTCTTCCTTAACGCCAGCGCCATCAATGATGGTGGTGTTGTCTTTGGTGATCTGGATCTTCTTGGCAGTGCCGAGCATGTCGAGGTTGACATTCTCCAGCTTGATGCCGAGGTCTTCAGAGATCACCTGGCCGCCGGTCAGGATGGCCATGTCTTCCAACATCGCCTTGCGCCGATCGCCAAAGCCCGGGGCCTTAACCGCCGCAACCTTGAGCCCGCCGCGCAGCTTGTTGACCACCAGGGTGGCCAGAGCTTCGCCTTCGATGTCTTCAGCCACGATCACCAGCGGCTTGCCCGACTGAACCACCGATTCCAGCACCGGCAGCAGAGCCTGAAGACCCGACAGCTTCTTTTCGAACAGCAGGATGTACGGGCTTTCCAGCTCGCAAGTCATCTTTTCAGCATTGGTCACGAAGTACGGCGAAATATAGCCGCGATCGATCTGCATGCCTTCGACGATATCGATCTCGGTCTCGAAGCTCTTGTTTTCTTCGATCGTGATCACGCCTTCGTTACCAACCCGCTCCATCGCCTGGGCGATCTTGTCGCCGATATCACGCTCGCCGTTAGCGGAAATCGTGCCGACCTGGGCGATCTCGGCATTGGTCGAAACCTTGCGCGACTGGCTCTTGATGTCGGCAACCACGGCTTCAACCGCCATGTCGATGCCGCGCTTAAGATCCATTGGGTTCATGCCGGCGGCAACCGCCTTCACGCCTTCACGGACAATCGCCTGGGCCAGAACCGTAGCGGTGGTGGTGCCATCGCCGGCCAGATCATTGGTCTTGCTGGCAACTTCGCGCACCATCTGCGCGCCCATGTTCTCGAACTTGTCGGCCAGTTCGATTTCCTTGGCAACGGTCACGCCGTCCTTGGTAATCCGCGGCGAACCGTACGACTTGTCGAGCACAACATTGCGGCCCTTGGGCCCCAGGGTGACTTTTACCGCATCGGCCAAAATATCAACGCCGCGCAGCATGCGGTTGCGGGCATCGGCACCGAACTTAACTTCTTTGGCAGCCATGTTTTCCTACCTCGATTTAAATCTTGAGAGCCGGACCATGATGGCCCAGGACGAAACGGTGGATAGAGATTAATCAATAATCCCGAGGATGTCTGATTCCTTCATGATTATGAAATCCTCACCATCGAGCTTAACTTCAGTGCCCGACCATTTACCGAACAGAATCCGATCGCCGGCCTTAACATCCAAAGCCTGAATCTTGCCACTTTCGTCGCGGGCACCCGGGCCAACGGCAAGAACTTTACCTTCTTGCGGCTTTTCCTTGGCGGTATCGGGAATGATGATCCCGCCCTTTGACTTCTGTTCGGCTTCCAGGCGCTGAACCACTACGCGGTCATGCAACGGACGGAACTTCATTGA
>CAUYTZ010000484.1:0-10175 GCA_963575695.1 uncultured Gammaproteobacteria bacterium
CAGAGAGGCATTGCCAAGGGCGAGGCGAAAGGACGGGCCGAGGGTAAGGCCGAGGGCAAGGCCGAGGGTAAGGCCGATACACTTCTCCGCCTGCTTCGCCGCCGCTTCAAAACCGTGCCACCCGACGTCGAAAGCCGTGTCCGCGCCGCCAGCAGCGACCAGTTGGACGAGTGGATCGATCTCATCCTTGACGCTCGCGAGTTGGCCGATGTCTTCGGCATTGATCAGAAGCATTCGTCTGAGCCGCAAGAATTTATCCGCTCGGGTCGCAAATAGCCTTTGGCTGGGGCCGGAAACCATGGCTAGGTGTCGTCGTCAGGCACCACCCGGACCGCTTCACCCGGATGGCGTTTGATACCGGCAAAGACGATAAATCAAAGGGCATGGTCGTTTGTGTGTGGCAAGCTCGGGATTGTCAACGATGCCAAAGCAAACCCAAACCACGTCTAGAGGTTGTCGATGGGGTTTCGCCGCCCGCCGAGAGACCTTCAGGTTTTGACACCCGCAAGCGAAGGTGGTCGGTGTAACTGTCCGGTTCTCGTCGCCTGCTGACCCTTGCACCGCCATGACTGGGGGAGGGGGCTAGATGTTGAGGGCTGTGGCAGTGATTTGCTCAATCAGTGAGCCAATCGGTGACGCATTCTCAAATTCGACTGCCACCAAATGGTGGGCTGGGTCGCAACGGGTCACGCGTATCCAGCACTTGGCGAGGAAATCCGGTGCAATGTCGCAGCGGAGTTCGGCGTGCAGTTTGGCACCCAGAGGCGGGACTTGGGCAAAATCGGTTAGCACGAAGCCGCGTTCGGTCCAGTTGCGCGTTTGATATGGTTTTCCCAGCAATGCCACAGTCAGCGGCGGCTTGTTGAAGCGTCGGGTGCGCCAGTCTTGGTCGGGCATCGTCTTGGGGGCGAACGTTTCACGGCTGATCTCGACGGCAGAAAATACTGAGCAGTTCTCGAAAGGTGCGTCCGGAAGGGATTGCGCTGGTCGGTGTCGAGCGACCCGGCATTTTACATCGTCTATGAATTTGGCGTCGGTGCCGACATTCTGCGCTTTTACAAGTATTTCGTTGATCAAGTTAAGGATGGCTGTCTTAACTTCGATATCGCTACCAGTTGCCATGGACGCCGCCAAATCAATAAGGTCGGTAATTTTTTGCTTGTAGGCATTACGCATGATCTTTGAACTTACATCAACAGCTTTACGAAGTTCTGCTGGAAAGTTGCGTAGACTGGAAAGCTCGTCGATCCTGTTGGCAAGTTGCTCTACCCTATCCAGACGGCCGGATGAGGCAAATGTATCCAAGGTTTCCAACAGAGTTTCAGTCGCTTGTCGAAGTTGGCTTCTTATCGGATCGTCATCTTCCGGCATGTTCAGGCCCTTACTGAGAGCGAAGCTTTTATTTGGAGTTTAACGTAAGAGGTCGTGTCTATTGTTTAAGTTTTTCTCCGAGTTTCTCCGTTTTTGTTTCAATATTGCTTATGGGTGTTTTTTTGAATTATGGACAAATCGCGGTGGGAAAGGCACACGCCATATCTGATCAATATTTCAGATTGGATCCGAAAAAGAAGTTCAGCCGTTACTTGCGCATCGGCAAGTGCTCTGTGCAGGTTGCCGCTGTTAGTCAAGTTAAGGTGCTTGACGAGTGTTCCAAGCTTGTGGTTGTGGGCATCGCTAAATATCCTCCGTGACAAGAGCATCGACATTTTCCCGACGCCAACGATGCACGGATAGTGCGCTTCGCCGCAGATTGAGGCAACATCTTGTTGTGGTTCACGACACCGCGAGTGGCGGCGACCTCTTCAAGGATTCGCCAGACACCGGCTTCCAGTTTGATCACCACCTGTCGGCCGGCGGCCGGGTCATGCGGCAACAAACGCAGCGCTTCGGGAGCGTGTTCCGGGATGCAATATTTCAAACTTTCCACATGCAGGGATCACAGGCAGATCAGGCCAAGGGCCACTCCCTCGCCATGCTGTCCACGCATAGCGGCTGCGCACCCCTACCCCCAATACCCGAGTGATCCAGTCGGCTTCCGGCTCCGTATCAAGTTCATAACAAGAGCTGCGGATCACCGTGGCAAAGACGGAGGGCGGGGGCAATGGCACACATCGATGATCCTGAGACCCAGCGAGCGAACCTGACCTACATTCGCGCTTCGATGCGTGAGTCCCTGCTCAGCCGTGATCACGAATTTGAACTGGCGCACCAGTGGCGCGACGATGGCAACGAAGCGGCCTTGCATGAGTTGGTTCGCGCCTATATGCGCTTGGTGGTGGCCACCGCGACCCGCTTCCGCAACTATGGTCTGCCGATCGGGGATCTGGTTCAGGAAGGCAATGTCGGCCTGATGCAGGCGGCGGCCCGTTTCGAGCCCAACCGCGAGGTGCGTTTCTCGACCTATGCCACATGGTGGATTCGTTCGGCGATGCAGGATTATGTCTTGCGTAACTGGTCGATCGTGCGTACCGGCACCACCGCTGCGCAGAAGTCTTTGTTTTTCAATCTGCGTCGGCTGCGGGCGAAGATCGGTGCCGCCACCGGTGAACACACACTCGACGATGCCGGGCGGAAAGTGATCGCCGACGAATTGCAAGTTCAGGTTTCGGAAGTTGAGAGCATGGAACTGAGGCTGTCGGCATCGGACCAGTCGCTCAACGCACCGATTGGGGAATCAGGCGATGACGATTGGCAGGATTTTCTGGCCGATCAGAGTCCCAATCCGGAAGAAATCGTTATTGGTATGCGTGACGGTGCCACCCGTTCGCAATGGCTGGCGGAAGCGTTAGGTGAACTTAGCCCACGGGAACGGGTGATCATCAACCAGCGCCGGTTGAGCGAAGAAGGGGCCACGCTGGAAGAATTGGGCCGCACCTTGGGCGTCAGCAAGGAACGGGTCCGTCAGTTGGAACATCGCGCCCTGGGCAAGCTGAAGGCGTCGATGCTGCGCAAAGTTGAACGGAGTTCCGATTTGTTTGTCGATGCCTGATTTTCTCCCCCCGAAACAGGCTTTCGATGGAGGGGCGGCCGCTCAAATGCGGCCGCCCCATTTTTTTATCTGGCCCCTGGATCTAATTTCTTAGAAAGGCTAATATCTTTACGAAACTTGACCAACGTAGACCGATCCCTTGCCCCTATCCCCAATTCCTGGCCTGTTGTTGGCCGCTCCGGCCTCATCCAGCGGCAAGACCACGCTGACTCTGGCCCTGCTCCGCCACCTGCGCAACGCCGGTCGGATCGTCGCTGCGGTCAAGGCCGGGCCGGATTACATCGATCCCGCCTTTCATGCCGCTGCCGGGGGGGCGACCTGCCTTAATCTCGACACCTGGGCGATGCGACCGCAGACCCTGGCCGCTTTGGTCGGCATGGTCGCTCCCAATACCGAGCTAATTCTGGGCGAAGGGGTGATGGGTCTGTTTGACGGTGCCGCCGATGGCCAAGGCTCCACCGCAGCCCTGGCTTTGGCGACCGGTTGGCCGGTGGTGCTGGTGGTCGATGTTCGCGGTCAGGCCGTTTCAGCCGCAGCCACGGTCCATGGCTTCAACAGCTTCCACCCAGGCTTAAGGCTGGCCGGGGTGATCTTCAACCGTGTCGGCAGTGACAAGCACGCCCGGCTGCTGCGCGCCGCCTGTGTGCCGCTGGGGGTGCCGGTGCTGGGTGCGGTGCGTCGCCATGCCGAACTGAGTTTGCCCGATCGCCATCTGGGGCTGGTTCAGGCCGCAGAGCACCCGGATCTAGATGTTTTTCTCAACCGCGCCGCAGAGCTGGTCGTCGCCGACCTTGATTTGCCGGCACTGTTGGCCGTGGCCCGTCCGGCCACTCTGGCTATGGATGTGGCCCGTCCGGCCACTCTGGCTATAGATGTGGCTTCTTGCGGCCTGCCGCCGTTGGGTCAGCGAATCGCGGTGGCGCAAGACGTGGCCTTTGCTTTCGTCTACCCTTGGTTGTTGGCTTCTTGGCGCGCGGCTGGGGCCGAGGTGTTGCCGTTTTCACCCCTAGCCGACCAGGCTCCCGATCCGACGGCCGATGCGGTCTATCTGCCCGGCGGCTATCCGGAACTGCACGCCGGACGGCTGGCCGCTGCCACCACCTTCCTTAACGGCGTCCGCGCCGCCGCCATCCGCGGTGCCAGCGTGTTCGGCGAATGCGGTGGCTATATGGTTCTGGGCCAGGGGGTGGTCGATGCCGCCGGCAACCGCCATGCCATGGCCGGGTTACTGGCGGTGGAAACTTCGTTCGCCAGACGCAAATTGCACCTCGGTTATCGCTCGGTGGTTCTCGCCGGAGCCACCCCATTCGCACCCGCTGGAACCAAATTTCGCGGTCATGAATTCCATTTCGCCTCGATCATTGCTAATCTGGCCGCTGAACCGCTGTTCTGGTGTCGCGATGCCGAGGGTGCGGAGTTGGTTCCTGCTGGGGAACGGCGCGGCAGCGTTTGTGCCTCGTTCATCCATTTGATCGACCGTTACGACGCCGGGGAGACACCAAGCTTATGTCCATCGTCCCTAGTTTGCCACCGCTGACGCTGGTTTTGGGCGGTGCTCGCTCTGGAAAAAGTCGCCACGCCGAAGCCTTGATCATGGCGCTGCCGCCGCCCTGGGTCTACCTGGCCACCGCGAGTGCCGGTGATAGCGAGATGCGCGAACGGATTGAAGCCCATCGTTCACGCCGTGGACCGGAATGGCGCACGGTCGAAGAACCGTTCGACTTGTCTGGCGCACTGCTCACTCATGCTCGTGATGGGATGCCGGTGTTGGTCGATTGCTTGACGCTGTGGTTGAGCAATTTAATGCTGTATAACCACGATGTCGGACCGGATATCGTTCGTCTGATTGAAACTCTGCCCGGGTTGGGCGGGCCGGTGGTAATGGTCTCTAACGAAATCGGGCTGGGCATCGTGCCCGATAACCCGTTGGCACGAGCGTTTCGTGATCACGCCGGCCGGTTGCATGCAGGTGTGGCCGAATGCGCCAATCGCGTGCAGTTTATGCTCGCCGGGCTGGCGATGACCGTGAAATAATGGGAGCTGGCCACACCATACCCGGTTCGGGTAGGGTGGACCCGGTTCGGGTAAGGTGATGTTGGCTGAAATCATAACAAGGGCTGCCGGTACGCCGTCGCCAACCCGACGCACACACCGGGAATGTCTCACCTACGGGAGGATATGCGGTAATGATGCTTAGTCGGCGTAGCCTGATGGCCGGACTTGGTTTTTTCTCCGCTCTGATCGCGGTACCGTTGCTGGCGATCAGCGCCGCACAGGCTGCCGAGTCGATCAGAATCGGCTCGGTACTGTCGGTTACTGGGGGAGCTTCATTCCTGGGTGACCCAGAAAAGAAGGTGCTGGAGTTGATCGTCGAGCAGATCAACAAGGCCGGCGGGGTTAAGGTTGGCGGTGAAAGCCGCAAGCTGGATCTGATCGTTTATGACGACGCTGGTGCCGCCGACAAAGCCGCCAGCTTTGCCAAGCGCCTGATCGACAGCGATCAGGTCGATCTGATCATCGGCGGCAGCACCACCGCCACGACCATGGCCGTGATCCCGCTGGCGGAAAAGGCATCGATGCCGTTTATTTCTCTCGCCGGAGCGGTGGTGATCATCGAGCCGGTCAAGAAATGGGTGTTCAAGACCCCGCACACCGACCGTTTGGCGGCGGAAAAAGTGTTTGCCGATATGAAAAAGCGCGGCATCACTAAGGTTGGGCTGATTTCGGAAGATGCTGGGTTCGGTAAATCCGGTCGCGAACAGTCTTTGGCCATCGCCGCCGAATACGGGATTGAAATTGTCGCCGACGAGGTTTATTCGCCCAAAGACCCGGACACCACCGCGCAACTAACCAAGATCAAGGGGGTGCCCGGGTTGCAGGCGGTGTTCAACTTTGGTTTCGGTCAGGGGCCGGCGGTCGTAACCCGCAACTTCCGCCAGTTGGGGTTGTCCGTGCCGCTCTATCAGTCGCACGGTGTCGCTTCCAAGGAATTCATCCGTTTGGTTGGTTCGGCCAGCGAGGGCGTCCGTTTGCCGGCCGCTGGTCTGGTGGTGGCCGAGCAATTGGCGGCTGGCGATGCGCAGAAGCCGGTGGTGATCAGCTTCAAGAAGACCTATGAGGATGCCTTCAAGGGGGATGTTTCAACCTTTGCCGGCCACGCCTTTGATGCGCTGAACATCGCGCTGGGTGCGATCGGTCGCGCCGGAAGTCTCGATAAGGCCAAGGTCCGCGACGAGATCGAAAAGACCAAGGGCTTCATCGGTACCGCCGGGATGGTGACGATGACTCCGGCCGATCACATGGGCTTGCGGCCGGATGCGTTCCATATGGTCGAAATCCGCAATGGTGACTGGGCGCTGCTGGATTAAGCTGCTGTAGAATATGCAGGCCCGGGGCAAACCCGATCAAAGCGATACGGCCTTCGGCACCCAGGGGGCACTGCCCCCTGGACCCGCGTTCCCTGGGATGGCTCAGACTGAAAACAATAAAAACCAATAATAATCAGGCACACGATGTCATCCGCATTCCTGCAATATCTGTTTTCTGGAATGACCGTCGGTGCGATTTACGCCCTGGCTGGCTTGGGCTTTTCCATCATCTATAACGCCAGCCATGTGATTAATTTCGCCCAAGGTGAATTCATCATGATCGGCGCGATGGCCACGGTCTCTTTGGTCGGGCTGGGCGTGCCGCTGATTCTTGCCATTTTGCTGGCCATCGCCGCTACGGTCGCGGTTGGGTTGGCGGTGGCCAGATTCGCCGTTGCTCCCGCCCGTGGGGCCCCGGTGGTGACACTAATCATCATTACCATCGGCGCTTCGATCTTCTTGCGCGGTGTGGCCCAGGTCTTGTGGGGCAAAAGTTTCCATTCCTTGCCGTCATTTTCCGGCGACACCCCGTTCGTGATCGGCGGCGCTACCCTGCTGCCACAAAGCCTGTGGGTACTGGCGACCACGCTGGCGATCATCGCCGGTCTGGCCTGGTTCTTCGGCCACACCCTCTATGGTAAGGCTATGCTCGCCACCTCTTGTAACCGGTTGGCGGCACAACTGGTCGGGATCAAGGTTTCCGGGGTGCTGCTGGCTGCGTTTGCGCTGGCCGCACTGCTCGGCGCGGCTGGCGGCATTGTTATCGCCCCGATCACCTTTACCTCGGCCGATGCCGGGATCATGTTGGGTCTGAAGGGGTTTACCGCCGCAGTCCTGGGTGGTCTGGGTAACGGTGTCGGGGCGATTCTGGGCGGATTGCTGGTCGGGATCGCCGAAGCGATGGGGGCTGGTTATCTGTCCTCGGCCTACAAGGATGCGATTGCGTTCGTGATCATCCTGCTGGTGCTGTTCTTTCTGCCCAACGGCCTGCTGGGACGGCCGGGAACGGAACGGGTATGACCGGACTCAAGACTTGGGCTGTACGCTATGGCGGGTTGGCGGTTCTGGCCGTGATCATTGCCGTACTTCCGGGCTTTCTGCGCAATGCGTACACGTACGACATTGCGATCAACGCCGGGTTCAACGCGATTGTCTGTGTTGGCCTTAACCTGCTGGTCGGCTACGCCGGCCAAATCAGCCTGGGTCATGCCGCCTTTCTCGGCCTGGGGGCGTACGCTTCCGGCATTCTGACCACACGCTACGGCTGGTCGCCGCTGATGGCGCTGGCGGCAGGTGCGGTTGGCGTCGGCGCTTTGGCGTACGCCTTGGCCAAACCCGTACTTCGGCTTAAAGGCCACTTCCTGGCCATGGCCACGCTGGGCATTGGCATTATCATCGCGATCGTGCTCAATACCGAATCCTGGCTGACTGGCGGCTCCGACGGGCTGGTGGTCGGGGATTTCGAACTAGCCGGTTGGGTGTTGAGCGGCGAAAAGCCCTGGTACTGGGTGGTTGGTGGCTTGCTGTTGCTGTCGGTATGGGCGACGCGGAATCTGATCGACTCCCCGATTGGCCGGGCGTTGCGTGCGCTGCACGGCAGCGAAGTCGGTGCCGAAGTGGCTGGCATCGACACCGCTCGCTACAAGGTGCTGGTGTTCGTGCTTTCGGCGGTGATGGCGGCGGTGGTCGGCAGCCTGTTCGCCCACTATGCCAACATGATCACGCCATCCAAGGCCGGGTTTATGAAATCGATCGAACTGGTGACCATGGTCGTGTTCGGCGGCATGGCTTCCACCTTCGGCGCGGTGTTCGGCGCGGCGGTGCTGACCGTTTTGCCCCAGGTGCTGACCGCGTTCGAGGATTACGAAACCATGGTTTTGGGCGCGATCATGATGGGCACCATGATCTTCATGCCGCGTGGATTGCTGGTGACGGTGGCCGATGCGGTGCGCGGACGGAGGCAGCCGTGACTCAGTTGCGCGTCTCGCACCTCAGCAAGGAATTCGGCGGCATTCACGCGATCGAAGATCTCACTTTCAATATCAATGTCGGTACGATTCATTCGATCATCGGCCCCAATGGTGCTGGCAAGACCACGCTGCTTAACCTGTTGACCGGAGTTTATCGGCCGACCCATGGCCGGATTCTGCTCTATGGCGAGCGGGTTGAAGGCATGCCATCCCACGCCTTGGCCGTGCGTGGGATGGCCCGCACCTTTCAGAATCTGCAAATTTTCTTTAACATGACCGCGCTGGAAAACGTGATGGTCGGTCGCCACCGCCATCTTGACCGCCGTTTGTGGCACACTTTCTTGCGTCTACCGTCTTTGATCCGAGCCGAAGCCGCCTGCCGCGACTATTGCGCCGCGTTGATGGAGTTCGTCGGCTGTGGCCAATACATCGGTGCCGATGCCTCGTCGATGCCTTATGGCGCGCTCAAGCGGTTGGAGATCGCCCGCGCGCTGGCCTCTGGGCCGCGACTGCTGCTGTTGGATGAACCCGCCGCCGGGCTGAATTCGCGCGAAACCGCCGAGATCGACGACGTGATTCGCAAGACTGCGGCCGAGGGTGTGACTGTGGTTTTGGTTGAACACGACATGAAAATGGTTATGGGCATTTCCGATCACGTCCTGGTCTTGAACTATGGCCGCAAACTGGCTGAGGGCACGCCGACCGAGGTCTGTGCCGATAAGGAGGTTGTCGCCGCGTATTTGGGGGCGGATTAGGCGGATTAGGCCGTTATTGCCTTCGGCGACCAGGGCTGTGCCCTGGCCCCACTTTATTTTGGATGCCAAGTATGCTGCTTGAAACCTCCAGCCTGACCAGTCATTACGGCCGTATTCAGGCGCTGAAAGGCATTTCCGTCAGCGTCGGTGAGGGCGAATTGGTCGCTCTGGTCGGGGCCAACGGTGCCGGCAAAACCACCCTGCTGCGGACCATTTCCGGAGTTCAGCCGGCCACAGGCGGACAGGTTTTTTTCGACGGCCAAGACATCACCGCGCTCTCGCCCGAGCGACGGGTTGATCTGGGTATTATTCAGGTGCCGGAAGGCCGACAGATTTTCGGGCCGCTGACGATTAAGGATAATCTGCGTCTGGGGGCCTATCGTCGCCACGGCGACAATGTTGAAGCCGATCTGGTGCGCATGGTCGAATTGTTTCCGTGTTTGGGCGAGCGGCCACGGTTAGCGGCCGGCAATCTGTCTGGCGGCCAGCAACAAATGCTGGCTCTGGCCCGAGCGTTGATGGCCCATCCGCGTCTGCTGCTGCTGGACGAGCCAAGTATGGGGCTGGCCCCGCTGCTGGTTAAGGAAGTCTACGAGGCGATCCGTAAACTAAAGGCTCAGGGCACGACCATTTTCCTGGTTGAACAGAACGCCCATGCCGCGCTGGCGATTGCCGATCGCGCCTATGTGATTGAAACCGGCGCGGTAGTCCTGACCGGTACCGGCCAGGAACTGCTGGCCGATCCCCGGGTGCGGGAGGCGTATCTGGGGATGTAATCAAGGGCTTGGCTTGCTGGGGGGGGATATTTCCTAGATAGCCTTCGGCGACCAGGGCTTTGCCCTGGCCCCTCCAGGCTCCTGGACCCACTTTATTTTATATTCAAATCAACCAGATATGGGCGACCGTGCGCACGGCGACCCCAGACCTGCCGCCAACACCCCGGCCCCGCCCCCCGTGAGAGACACACCACCCCAACCGCACCGATGGTGATTTAGCACGCGTCCCCCCCGCCGCGGCTGATCACATCCAACCCGCCCCTCGTACCCGCGGCTGCGAAACCCGACCCTCTGCACCAGGGCGCATCAGCTCCCGC
>CAUYTZ010000485.1:0-1967 GCA_963575695.1 uncultured Gammaproteobacteria bacterium
TATCGGCATCGCTCTCGAACACCGTCATCGCCTGTTCCAACCTTTCACCCAGGGTGACAGCACCACCACCCGCCGTTTTATCGGCATCGCTCTCGGCCGGTAGTGAGTTGAGCGGACGCAAGCTTGTCGCAGATCCGGTGCTGGCCCAGGTTCACGTCGGCTGCTGATCGCAAGCCCCAGCCCGGTGCCGCCAAAACGGCGGGTGGTGGTGCTGTCACCCTGGGTGAAAGGTTGGAACAGGCGATGACGGTGTTCGAGAGCGATGCCGAGAATGTGCCTGAGATCCGCTGACGTCAACTGGGAAAAACGGGTATTGGAAATGATTAAGTTGAAACCAAAAACCCTGGAAGCCGACATAACAGTAACCGATGAGCAACTGAACCCTTTTTTACGCGACCACCCAGAAGCTACAAAGTACTAATCAGTAGCATGTTGTTATATTACCTATGTTTGCATAACATGAGAAGGAGTGCCTAATGTGACATTGTAGAAGTACCAATCAGCAGATAGCCGATAATATCCTCCTGCGCGTCACGCAGCGCTGTGACCGACACCACCGCCGGGAAACGACTGCCATCCTTGCGGATATAGGTCAGTTCATAGATGTCCTCGATCCCTCGCGAGGCCTTGAAAACCAGGGCCTCGAAGCCCGGCGCAATCGTGGTTCCGAGTTCGAAGCTGAGCGCCTCGGCTCGCGCAATTACTTCTACCGGATCAGAAATGTCAGCCGGTGTGACCTTGTTCATCACGTCGGCGGCGGCGTAACCCAGCATGCGCTCGGCACCGACATTGAATATCTGAATGACGCCTTTAGCGTCGGTGGCAATGCTGGAAAAATTGGCGCTGTCAAAGATAGCTTTCTGCAGGGCACCCGCCTTGAGCAGTGCCGCCTCGGCCTGCTTTCGTGCAGTGTTGTCGGTACCAATCAGCAGATAGCCGATTATATCCTCTTCCGCGTCACGCAGCGCTGTGACCGACACCACCGCCGGGAAACGACTGCCATCCTTGCGGATATAGGTCAATTCGTAGATGTCCTCGATCCCTCGCGAGGCCTTGAAAACCAGGGCCTCGAAGCCCGGTGCAATCACGATTCCGAGTTCGAAGCTGAGCGCCTCGGCTCGCACAATTACTTCTACCGGATCAGAAATGTCAGCCGGGGTGACCTTGTTCACCACGTCGTCGGCGGCGTAACCCAGCATGCGCTCGGCACCGGCATTGAATATCTGAATGACGCCTTTGGCGTCGGTGGCAATGCTGGAAAAATTGGCGCTGTCAAAGATAGCTTTCTGCAGGGCGTCCGCCTTGAGCAGTGCCTTTTGGCGTTTACCATCGCACATGCTGGCAACGGTGCCAGTTTCTGGGGGCTGATCAACTGTGTCGCGAAGTTTCTTGCTCATGTTTTACTTCAAGTCTCTTTATCTTCTGCGACAACCTTGCCAGAACCATCTCGAAGAAATTGATAAACCATCACACGATCGCAACCAGTGGCGGACCAAACCTGACTAGGTGCAATTGAGAACAAGTCGGACAGGTCTTGGGTCTGTTGCAACGACATCGACATAGAGTTGGCCTAAGACTGAGGTGGACCCCGGTCATCGAACAGCTTGATGGCAAAACTAAGAGAGAATCAAGCCGTTGAGAATACCCCCGCCAAACACGGCGGACTCGCCCACACGAGTCACGATACCGTGTCCGGCATTTATGTCAAGCGCGATCTCATGCTGTGCCTAACGTACGAGTTATGACCGGCGGCACAACTGCGCCGCCGGCCGTCATCGCGACGGTCATCGGGTTCCCACCCTGTACCATGGATTTATATAACACAAATGAGCCTCTTGCAGAAATCTGGAACGGAAGGATTTTTTCGGCTTTCTTGGAAGCCAATCGGACCTATCCCGGCATCTTCAACGGCTTGAATGCTCTGAAGATCTGATCGACGGTAAGAGCCAGCATTCCAAACATCAGAT
>CAUYTZ010000486.1:0-2367 GCA_963575695.1 uncultured Gammaproteobacteria bacterium
TCTGGCACCGATAACAGTCCTGGACTTGCCACACACACAAACGGCCATTTCTCCCAGGGCGGGATGCAGTAGGAACAGGAAGATAATGTAAATCGGAACCCACGGAGCATCGAAGGCGGCCTGCACGCCAGCGCTGGTCAAAAACTGCCGGTAATCTTTGATCCTCGGGTGTCTCAGTCGCTGCTGACCAGTTCGGAAAAATTTCACGAAGCCAAGCACAGCTTCGCCAGCCACGGCGTCAAACTCGGTTCGGTCGAACTCGACCTTCAGGCGATGATGGCGCGCAAGACCAAGGTGGTGAAGATGCGCTCGAACCAAGCCCGCAAGCGCCGGTTGGTTCCGGCTGGTCTGTGCCTTTAGCCTTTCCCGTGGCGTGACAGAGGGCGGCACAGGTGCAACCAACGCCAACCACCAGGAAAAGAAAGATCTTTGCCGCCCCTGTGCGCGTTTCTGACAGCGTTTGCCGTGCCTACGGCGCGCCGCCATGGCCTATGTCCACTCGTCAGGCTTCACCCGGACCGCTTCACCCGGACGGCACCTGACACCGGCAAAGACCGACAGTCGAGGGCATGGCCGTTTGTGTGTGTGGCAAGTCCAGGACTGTTATCGGTGCCAGAAGAATGGGGCTTGCGTCTTGAGGTTGTCGGTGGTGCCTCGCCGCCCGCCGAGCGACCTTCAGGTTTTGACAGCGGTTCGATAATGGAAACAGAAGGGGAGGGGCCAGTAGCCACATTGCTGGCATAACTTTGCAGGCGTCAATTCCCTGGGTGCGAAACATCCAATCAGCGCAAGCCGCGCAGGAAGAGAGCATTTGGCGTGATATGGGCCTGCGGGCAGCGGTTCTTCTGGTGGAGGTTGAGTCCTGGCACAACGCTGAAATGGTACCGCTGATATCGGCTGGTTCAGTCGCCGAACTGATGGTCCAGCGATATCTTTGGCACTAACCTCAAATGCGATTCTAATTCGAAGCTTCTTGTATCGTCGCGATAGTTTTCTAGGCGTTGCCGGGTGGGCTACCGGGACTCCGATCATTGTTCGGTTAATGCGATTCTAGACGTGTTGCGGTGGCGGGCCCTCCGGTGTCGCCGTGGCCGTGGCGGCCGGCGTGGTTGTCTCTCATCAACGCTGGCCGCTTTTGTTCAGGACGGGTTGGTATGGTGCCGGGGACAGGAATCGAACCTGCGACATCCTGATTACAAATCAGGCGCTCTACCATCTGAGCTACCCCGGCATAAGGTCGGCTGTATTTAGGTTAGTAACCTGAATTTTTCCTCTGCTCTTCCCTCGCTCCCCGGCCAAAGCTCAATGAATTGGGCCAAACCTACAACTTTAGGCAGCCGGCCGTCGAGGATCATTTCGGTGATATCGGGGGCAAGCAGGGTGAACAATTCATCCCAAAGTGGATCAAGGCTGCGGAGCGCGGTGGTGACTTCAAACTCGGCAAGCCGTGCGTTCGCCCGCGAGATCCTGCTTGATTGGGATGCCATTGTCGCGTTCGTGGCGAACCGTGCCCTACCCCCGACCAACAAAGAGGCCGAGCGCGCCCTGCCGCCGTGATCGCGTGCCGTCTCAGCTACGGCACCCGGACCCCCGAGGGCAGCGCCACCTACGCGGCTACCCTGTCCGTGGTTGAAACCTACCGTCGGCGCAACGTTGACCCCTGGGCATACATCGCCGATGTACTGGCCCGTGCCCGCACCAACTAGAGCCATCAGAAAAAGCCCTGCTAAAGTCTAGCCAAATGGGTGGTGAACTGTTCTAAAAGAACTTTAAAAAACTGGACAGAAGCAGATAAACTTATTCTGTCCAATTTTAACACGTCTACTGTCGCTTGGCTATCTCGATCTTGCCGAAAGCGGAAAGTCTGACCCCCTACTATAGACAACAGGAACTTGCGGAATGCCATCATTGTACTGTCGACTTAGATCAGGAAGCGTTTGGCGTACATATTCCGCAAGAGAGACTACACCGATCTGACTTCCATACCCACCTTTGGTTGCACTACCTTCCAAGCCTTTTAGAAGAAGATATGTGAAGGCACCGTGGCCCAGTTGGGGCAACTCAATTGCTGATTGATCTTTGCTGGCTGCAGCTATCACATGAACGCCAGTCTGCCGTGCCATGACTGTCCATTCTTTCCGGGCATCAAAGTTACGGACATCCGAAAGAGCAGCGCCGGATTTGCATGAGTCAATCAGCAATACTACCTTCTGCGCTTTGATTTTCACCAAAAGCGCACTCATTTCATCAAATGATACAGACCTAGCGACCAAGGAGTCCTTACGAAGTGGGTACGGTATATCAGATGGGATGAAGTACCACTTTCCATCAATGGCCTCGCCATGCCCCGCCAGATAAATAACCACT
>CAUYTZ010000487.1:0-7452 GCA_963575695.1 uncultured Gammaproteobacteria bacterium
CCGAAGAGCCTGTTCAAGCATTTGCTGGATCGAATTGACCTGCCTGCAAGACCTGCGAAGCGGCGATCTCAGCCTATCCCGCAATTGCAGTTGCTTGTCGCGTGACAGGGGTGGCAGTGGACGAAACGATGATCAAGGCCCTCGATTCAGAGCCATTTTTCGTTGATGTAGATCAAATCTGTTGAAAATACAAGCCTTGATATGCGCTGCAAGAGGCAAGACAAAAATGCATGCCGGCAGGTCCACACCCTGTGGACCAACACCAGCACCCGTGCCACCTCTGCACCTGTGGCCCAAACCCCCGCCATCACTCCGTGGTGGCCAGAAACCACACACCTTCAACGCGACACTGTGCAATGGGGCGCAGGAATGGTGATCAGCACCCCTGCGCCCAACGCGCCAAACACCGAACACACGGCGACTGGGGCGCAAGTACAGCACGTCTCTCTTCAATCACTCAACAATTTCAACACCGGTGGCCGCCTGAAAAATTATGTTTATCTCATTGATGATATCAATTGCTTCCTGCTGAACCTCCTGCTCCATATCTGAGCCAGCCACCCAACCGCACAGCTTTGCAATCCTTTCCATCAGGTTCATCATGCCGGGTGCGGCAAAATACAAGCGCGCTAGGCTGTCGCTTTGGGTGTAGGCCATGGGGCGTCCCAGCAAATCCTCGACGATGAGAAGATCTACGGTTCCTGCATGCCTGCGAATTTTTCCAACCACAGAAATCTTTTCTGTGGTCTGAGGTTGCTCATCCATATCTCATTTTGCTTCCCCCGATTGCCATACCGGATACGGTACCGGGAACTTGTGGCAATCCCCGGCACCATCCAACCGACTTTTGGAGCTAAAAAGATTCGAATTGATCATCCGATGCAGCCATCTTCAGGTCAACCCCACCCCCCTTCTTCGCTGGTGCAGGCAATGCTTTTGTCACACGCTTCTGGGTATGAGCAAGCTGCGGTTTGGCGGCCTGTGGTTTTTGAGCAGGTTTCCGTCTGGCCGTTTGCTGCTGACCCAGGTTGAAGAAAGAGATGGACTGACTCATCATGTCGGCTTGTGCACTCAACTCTTCCGCAGTGGCGGCCATCTCCTCCGAAGCACCGGCATTCTGCTGGATCACTTGGTCCAGTTGCTGAATGGCCATGTTGATCTGCCCGGCCCCCTGGTTTTGTTCCTGGCTGGAAGCGTTGATCTCCTGGATCAACTCCGCTGTCTTTTGAATGTCCGGCACCAGCTTGTTGATAATCCCACCCGCTTTTTCTGCAACATCGACACTGGAAGCGGAGAGATGGCTGATTTCCCCCGCCGCCTGTTGGCTACGCTCCGCCAGTTTTCTCACCTCGGCAGCCACCACGGCAAAACCCTTTCCGTGTTCACCGGCCCTCGCCGCCTCAATGGCGGCGTTCAATGCCAACAGATTGGTCTGCCGGGCAATCTCCTCGATAATACCAATCTTGGAGGCGATCTCTTTCATGGCCTGCACGGCCTGCCCCACCGCAGCACCTCCCTCTTCAGCATCCTTTGCAGCTCTCTGCGCAATATTTTGGGTCGTGTTGGCATTGTCCGAATTCTGCTGAATGTTGGACGTCATTTCCTCCATGGCCGAGGATGTTTCCTCGATGGAAGCCGCCTGCTCGGTCGCACCCTGGGAAAGATTTTGGGCGGCGTCCGAGATTTCGTTGCTACCGACAGAAACCTGTTCCGCCGCAGTCGAGACTTCGCCAATGACTTCCCGCAGTTTTTCCGCCATGCCGTTCATGGCATCACCCAACCGGCCCACCTCATCTTTACGGTCCACCTTGATTGATTGGGTTAAATCGCCACTAGCCAAGGCCTCAGCCAACCGTACACCCTCGTTCAGGGGGACAGTGATGGAGCGAGAAATGCCATATCCCATCAGCATGCCGAACACCACTGCTACGATGATCAGGCCGATCATCAGGTTGCGACTGCTTTCGTAAAGAGCCGTGTTGTCGTCCGATGTCTTTTTGGCCACCACTTCTTTGAGTTTTATCAGTTCACAAAAGAAGATGGGGTCCGGGGAATTCATTCCCCGGGCGGGTTTGGGCGGCAGCCCAACCGCGCCCCCAATCGCGCCATCGCTCGTTCGCGGCCGATCAGCGGCAACAGGTTGCGCATTTCCGGGCCGTGATCGCAGCCGGTCAGGGCCAGTCGTAGCGGCAAGAACAGCGCCTTGCCCTTGGCCCCGGTTTCGGCCTTAACCCGGTTGGTCCACTCGCCCCAACTGGCTTCCGTCCATGGTTCCTCCGGCAGCAGCGCCGCAGCGCGAGCGGTGAACGCCGCATTGTCGATCACCGGTTGCACTGGCGCGTGCGTCACCCGCCACCAGTCGCCGACCTCGGCCAGTTTGGTTAGATTTGGCCGAACCACGGTCCAGAACCGCTCATCGACCGCGCCAAAGCCCAGCGCCGCCAAGCGTTCGGCCACCGCCGCCAGCGGCAGGCTGTGGAGCAGGCGGGCATTGAGCCGATACAATTCTTCTGGATCAAACTTGGGCGTGGCGCGCGAAATCTTGTTCATGTCGAATTCGGCGATCAGGCTGGCCAGAGTCGCGCGCGGTTCGATGGCGTCGGATGTGCCCAGTTTGGCGAGCAGGCTGGCCAACGCCATGGGTTCAATGCCGTCATCGTCGCGCAGGGAGGCCACCGACAAACTGCCCAGACGCTTGGACAGGCCGGCTCCGGCGGCATCGGTCAGCAGCGGCAGATGGGCGAAATCCGGCACCGTTGCGCCCAGCGCCTGCCACATCTGAATCTGGACAGCGGTGTTGGCGACGTGATCCTCGCCGCGAATCACATGGCTGATGGCGAAATCGGCGTCATCGACCACCGACGACAGCGCATAGAGCGGCCGCCCATCCTCACGCACCAGCACCGGATCGGACAGGGTGGCACCGTCGAAATGAACCGAGCCTCGGACCAGATCGGTCCAGGCGACCGGGGTGTGATCCAGCTTGAACCGCCAGTGCGGCCGGCGGCCTTCGGCTTCCAACCGGGTTCGGTCGGCGGCGGTCAGCGCCAGCGCGCCACGGTCGTAGATCGGCGGCTTGCCGCGCGCCATCTGGCTTTTGCGCTTCAGCCCCAACTCTTCGGCGGTTTCATAGCAGGGATAAAGCCGACCGCCGGCCTTAAGCTGCTGTTCAGCTTCGCGGTAGCGGGCCATGCGTTCGGATTCGCGGGCGAAGCGATCCCAATCCAGACCGAACCAGGCCAGATCGCGTTCAATCGCGGCGGCAAATTCGGGCGTGGAGCGCTCGTTGTCGGTATCATCGAGACGCAGCAGGAAGCTGCCGCCGGTATGACGGGCGAACAGCCAGTTGATCAGGGCCAGACGGAGATTGCCGACATGGAGCAAACCGGTCGGGCTGGGCGCGAAGCGGACGGCGATGGACATAAGACGGTCGTGGCCCCGAATAAAGTGCGACCAGGGGCAAAGCCCCTGGTCGCCGAAGGCAAATAGATCAACGGGTTGCGCTTGTTGCTGGCTCACCACGCAGCAGGCCGGCTTCGGCCAGCAGGCTGAGTGTCGCCGCAGCTTCTTCCTGATCCAGCTTATGCAGCGCGTGGCCGACATGAACGATCACGTAATCGCCGACTCCGGCATCGTCGATCAGCGCCAGAGAAATGGTCATGCGCACGCCATCGAGGTTGACCACCGCCATGTCGTCTTCAAGCACCTGTTCGATGCACGCGGGAACTCCAAGACACATGTTTGCCGATCCTCTTCTCGTTTGCCTTCGGCGACCAGGGCGCTGCCCTGGACCCGCCAGGAGCCTGAAGGCCCCTGGACCCCCTTTAGTTAAGTTCCCTGCGGCTCCAGTCCAGCAGCACCCTTAACGGTTGGTGGAACTGAAGCCCGCCGGCCAGGGCCACCGGAATGAGACGCCGAAGCCTTCGCCGATGACGGTAGCGGGTCCGGAGTTTCCAGGCGTATCACCGGTTCACCACGCATCAAGCCGTTAATGTCGTCGCCGGACAGAGTTTCAAATTCCAGCAGCGCCTTGGCCAGAATGTGCAACTGCTCCAGGTTCTCGGTCAAAACCTTGCGCGCCAGACTATAGGCGGTATCGATTACCAGCCTGATCTCTTCATCGACCGCACGCGCGGTCGCATCAGAGATGTTCTTGTGCTGAGTGACCGCATGACCCAGGAAGACTTCCTGAGTCGGCTCGCCATAAAGCAGCGGCCCCAGTCGATCGCTCATGCCCCATTCTGTGACCATACGCCGAGAAATTTCGGTCGCCATCTTGATGTCCGATGACGCGCCGGTCGTCACCCGCTCCCGGCCGAAGATGAGTTCTTCCGCCACCCGACCGCCCATCGCCACCGCCAAATCCGCTTCCAACTTGGCCTTGGACAGCGAAATCCGGTCGCCCTCCGGCAAACGCATGACCATACCCAAAGCCCGACCCCGCGGAATGATCGTGGCCTTGTGAATCGGGTCGCTGTCCTTCATGTGAATGGCGATGATCGCGTGGCCGCCCTCATGATAGGCGGTAAGCTTCTTCTCTTCCTCGGTCATGACCATCGAGCGGCGCTCGGCCCCCATCATCACCTTGTCCTTGGCCGCTTCGAATTCGGCCATGCCCACCACCCGCCGTTCCAGCCGTGCCGCCAGCAAGGCGGCTTCATTGACCAGATTGGACAGATCGGCACCAGAGAACCCGGGCGTGCCGCGAGCGATGATTTTGGCGTCCACGTCCGGGGCCAACGGCACCTTCCGCATATGAACCTTAAGGATCTTTTCGCGCCCGGCGACGTCTGGGTTGGGCACCACCACCTGACGGTCGAAACGGCCCGGCCGCAACAGCGCCGGATCCAGCACATCCGGCCGGTTGGTGGCCGCGATCAGGATCACGCCCTCATTGGCCTCGAACCCGTCCATCTCAACCAGCAACTGGTTGAGGGTCTGTTCGCGCTCGTCGTTGCCGCCGCCCATGCCGGCACCGCGATGACGCCCGACCGCGTCGATTTCATCGATAAAGATGATGCAGGGCGCGTTCTTCTTGCCCTGCTCGAACATGTCGCGCACCCGGCTCGCCCCGACGCCGACGAACATTTCCACGAAATCTGAACCGGAAATGGTGAAAAACGGCACGTTGGCCTCACCCGCGACCGCACGCGCGGTCAGGGTCTTACCGGTGCCCGGCGGGCCAACCAACAGCACGCCCTTAGGAATTCGTCCGCCCAGACGCTGGAACTTCTGCGGGTCTTTCAGGAACTCGACCACTTCCTCCAGTTCCTGCTTGGCCTCGTCGATCCCGGCGACATCATCAAAGGTCACTCGGCCCATCTTTTCCGTCAACAGCCGGGCCCGCGACTTGCCAAAGCCCATGGCCTTGCCGCCACCGCCCTGCATCTGGCGCATGAAGAAGATCCACACCCCAACCAGCAGAATCATCGGGAACCAATTGACCAGCATCATCATCAGCGACGGCGAGCCGCCGTCATCCGGCTGCGCGCTGATGCGCACACCATGCGCGGTCAACCGATCAACCAGATTGGTGTCGGGTGGGGTGAAGGTGGAGAAGGTGCGGTTATCGTTGTAGCGACCGACAACCTGATTGCCCTTTATCACCACGTCGGCGACCCGCCCGCTCTGAACTTCGGTCAGAAACTCGCTGAACGCGATCGAAACCTGTGGCCCACGAGGTGCCGAGGTTTGGAACAGGTTGAACAGGGCCAGCAGCAGCAGGCCAATGATAATCCACAGCGCCAGATTCTTGCCGAAAGTGTTCACGTTAACCGCCCCTCGCCATGCCCGGCCTCTGAAGCCCCGGTCTCTGAAGCATAGATAATGCCGCCGCCCGATTAAACAACCACAATCGGCCATGCGACTTCTCGTCGCAGACCTACGTTTCCAACCAACGGCCCTGCCGGCTCCAGACGCACCCGCGCCTGTTCCACCCACTCCGAGCGACGGTAGCCCAGATGAGGCACCGCCGCCAGTCCCGCTTCACTCCAGATCGCCGGTAAAGACGGCTGAACCACCGCCGGCACACCGGTCGCGGCCGAGTCAAACCCAACCTCACGCAAAGCCCGACGGCCAACCTCACCCAAACCAGCCACGGACAAGGCCGTTGCGAACCCCGCCGCCTTGGCCGAAATCACGAACCGCCGATCCCACCACACCGGCCGTTCGCTTTCCAACGCCAGCCGCTCATGAATCGCCGCTGGTTCACGCGCCAGCAGCAGTCGGCCACCGCGCTGGGGCATGATCAGGCATCCGCCTAGGGTTCGTCCAGCCGTCAACCCCGACAACAGTTCTTGCCACAGCCGCTCCAGCCGTTCGCGGCGAACCGGGTAGCCGCCGCCCCCGATCATGGTTAGGCAACGGGCCAGGGACCGCCGGCCCAGCCCTTCCGAAGCCCCCGCCAGCGGGACCGGATCCAGCAGCAAGGTGCCTGCGACAAACGGAGTCGCCGCTTTGGCCAACAGGTCATCGGTCGCGGCTTCCAGGCACGCCCGCGTTTCCGCCGCCCGTGCCGCCGTGGCCCACAGCGCTGCGGTGGTCAGCCCGGCCTCGGCCAAAACCCCCGCCGCCGCCCGCAACCGAGTGCGGGCAAAGGCCGGCGCATGATTGGACGGGTCTTCCACCCATGCCACGCCGGCGGCGCGACAGGTTGCCACCAGCCGGGACTTGGCTACACTTAGCAGTGGACGCAACAGGCGTAGTGGGCCGTGCCGGCGGACCGCCGCCATTCCGGCCAGACCGTCCACACCGCTGCCGCGCGTCAACCGCAGCAGCACGGTTTCGGCCTGATCCTGGCGATGATGGCCCAGCAGCAAATCGGGTAGTTCCAGTTCCAGACAGGCTTGGATCAGCAACCGATAACGAGCGTCGCGTGCCGCCTCTTGAATCCCGGTGCTAGGTTTCGGTCCGGACCAGTGCAACAAACGATGAGGGATACCAAACACCGCAAGGCGTTGACCAACCGTTGCCGCTTCGGCGGCACTTTCCGGACGCAGGCCGTGATCGACCGTTAGCGCCACCACCGCGCCCCCCATCGCTGTGGCCCAGTCATGAGCCAGCAGACACAACGCCATGCTGTCGGCCCCGCCCGAGACCGCCACCGCCATCCGCAGGCTGGGAACCAGCGGAGCGATCAGAGGGCTGAACTCAGCGGTGGTCAGGGGGGCGTCATCGATTGGCATGCTCACGCAGAGCCTGAAAAAGAATCGAAATTACAGTCCTGGAGTCTCGAGTGGGGGGCCGCCCAAACCCCTGGGGGGGGGGGGCCCCCGCCCCCCCCCCGTGTTAGTTAGTCAAAAAAAAACCAAAACACAAACAAACCCCCCCACCCCCACCGCGGCGCCGGACGTCCCTTGGGGGTGGGGGTGGGTGGTGTTGGTTGTGTGTTCGTTTTTTTTCCACAATCCAACTGGGGGGGGCGGGGGGCCCCCCCCCCCACGGGTTTGGGCG
>CAUYTZ010000488.1:0-8937 GCA_963575695.1 uncultured Gammaproteobacteria bacterium
CGATGAATCGGGATATCTGCGCGACAAACGCGCTCCAATCCCTGGCGAGGAGAGAAATCGTGTCCATCGCGTTGATGAATCACGATTTTCCCGCCTCGTCAAGCCTTTATCCTAGCGCATATGGGGCAAAGCCCTGGTCGCACGGGAGGCACGAATGCGGCAAGGACGCCTGTTAATCGCTGGGGTGTTGGTGGCGACTCCGTTGATCGCGGTGGTGGCGATGCAGGTTGCCGGAATCTCCGGCGAGCCGTTGCCGCTGGTTCTGGCCGCATTGGCTCCGCTGGTCGGGGCGACGATGCTCGATGGCGTCCATCAGGATGACTTGGCGGCGGTCATCGATCATTTGCGTCGATTGGGCGAGTTTTCCGAGCCTCCGCCCCCGCCTCCGCCGGCCCAATTCGTTTCTGCTCAGGGGCTGTTGACGGCGGTGCAACGCTTCGATGCGGCTTGGCATCGACGCCTGGACCGCGCCGATGCTAGGCAGGCGACCGCCGAGTCGGTGCTGGAATCGTTGCCCGATCCATTGTTTCTGGTCGATAGCCGGCGGAGGGTGACACTGGCCAACGCCGCCGCGCGCGCTTTGCTGGGCGAGTTTATGGTCGGGCGCGATCTGACGGTAGCCTGGCGTAAGCCGGCGGTGGTCGAGGCGGTCGAAGCGGCGCTGACCGGACAAGTTTCCGCCGCGATCGAGGTTTCGTGGTCGGAACGGGTGGAACAGGTGTTTGAAGTCCGGATTCTGCCTTTCCATCATCCCGATGGCGATCAGGAAGGCCACGATCAGCCGGCGGTGATCGTGATTCTGCGCGATATTACCGTGATTCGTCGTGCCGAACAGATGCGGGCGGATTTTGTCGCCAACGCCAGCCACGAGTTGCGTACGCCGCTGTCGTCGCTGCTGGGCTTTATCGAAACCTTGCGCGGGCCGGCCCGAGACGACGCCGACGCCCGTGAACGGTTTCTAGCCATCATGCACGAACAAGCCGGACGCATGGCCCGGCTGATCGCCGATCTGCTGTCGTTGTCGCGAATCGAAGTGGACGAGGCCAGCCCCCCGACGACGACGGTGGATGTGGTGCGCTGTGTCCGTTCAGCGGCGGCGGCGTTGGAATTGAAAGCGGCGGAACGGCGCATCCGGCTGTTGGTCGAAGCGCCTCAAGACTTGCCGGCGGTGGTCGGTGATGCCGATCAACTGGCCCAGGTGTTTCACAACTTAATCGGCAACGCGCTGAAATACGGTCGGGAGCGGACCGAAGTGACCATCGCCCTGACCGTTGTCGATTCTGCGGCCTGTGGGAGTCGGCCAGGGACGACGATGGTCGGGGTCGCGATCAAGGATCAAGGCGAGGGCATCGCACCGTTTCAGGTTCCGCGTCTGACCGAGCGTTTTTACCGGGTTGACGCCGCGCGCAGCCGCGAACTGGGCGGTACCGGGCTGGGGTTGGCGATCGTTAAGCACATCGTCAACCGCCATCGCGGCCGGCTGACCATCGCCAGCGAAGTGGGCAAGGGTAGCGTGTTCACGGTCTGGCTGCCGGCGGCGAAAAACGACGGCACCGTCACGAAAACGTCATCATAACCGGCTATGAGAATGGGTTCAGGGGCCTTCAGGCTCCTGGTGGGGTTCCAAGGGGCGAAGCCACTTGGTCGCCGAAGGCAAACCCAGTTAGAGACTTCGCTTTGCAACTCAATCTTCTGATCGCAATTCTGGCCGTACTGAGTGTGACCGGCTATGCCCTGGGTTGCCGTCGCGCGGCAACGGTGGTTGATGGCCGTTTGCGCAGCCTGCACTCGGTGCCGTCTTATCACGGTTGGCGGGTGGCGCTACGGACCGGCCTGCCCGCGTTCACCCTGTTTCTGGTTTGGGCCGCGTTGGAGTCGCCGCTGCTGCTGGCGCTCGCGCTGGAGGGGTTGACCGCGTTCGGAGAGGAACTCGTCGGCCAGAATCAGGTTTTGCTGCGTGCCGACCTGCTCAATCACATTCATAACATCGTCACGGGCCAAGCATCGTTGCCGGCGGTGCGCGCCGCCGCCGACCAGTTCCTGGCCAACCGAGAACTGGCGCGTTGGATGGTGCTGGTGCTGGCCACCGGCCTAGCCGGCTTTGGCCTGATGACCGGATTGTCCCGCATTTCGGCTCAAGCCAAGGCGCGTAATGCGGTCGAGCGGGTGGTGACGTTGTTCCTGATCGCGTGCTCGCTGGTGGCGATTTTGACCACCGTCGGCATCGTGGTTTCCCTGGCATTCGAAGCCGTGCGTTTCTTCGCCTGGGTTTCGCCACAGGAGTTTCTGTTCGGCACTCACTGGAGTCCGCAGATAGCGACTCGCGCCGATCAGGTCGGCTCTAGCGGGGCCTTCGGTGCCGTGCCGCTGTTTGTCGGTACCGGCCTGATCATGGTGGTGGCGATGGTGGTGGCGGTGCCGGTCGGGCTGATGGCCGCGGTCTACATGTCGGAATACGCCAGCCAACCGCTGCGAACCGTGGTCAAGCCGATGCTGGAGATTCTGGCCGGAATTCCGACCGTGGTCTATGGCTTCTTTGCCGCCCTGACCATGGCCCCGTTCGTGCGTCATCTGGGGCACATCGCTGGACTCAACGTCAGTTCGGAATCGGCGCTGGCTGCCGGGCTGGTTATGGGGGTGATGATCATTCCGTTTGTGTCGTCCTTGTCCGACGACGTGATCAACGCCGTGCCGCAGGCGCTGCGTGACGGTTCCTATGGCCTGGGCGCGACCAAATCCGAAACCATCTGGCTGGTGGTGCTGCCTGCCGCTCTGCCCGGTATCGTCGGCGCGGTCATGCTCGCGGTCAGCCGCGCCATTGGTGAAACCATGATTGTGACCATGGCCGCTGGTTTGGCCGCTCAGGGTAATCTTTGGGACAACTTCAATCCGCTTAACTCGGTCACCACCGTGACCACACAGATCGCCACCTTGCTGGTTGGCGACCAGGAATTCGACAGTCCCAAGACCCTGGCTGCGTTTGGGCTGGGGCTGGTGCTGTTCCTGGTCACTCTGGGCCTGAACTTCATCGCGCTTAAGGTGGTGCGCAAGTATCGGGAAAAATATGACTGATTTGACCATGGACCAGTTTGGGGACCAGCTTGGGGACCAGTTGGCCACAGCCGACGATGGCGATGAAACAGCCGGGGCCGGGGCCAATACCGCGTCCGCGCGCTCTGTCGCCTATTATCGCGGTCCGGTTTTTCAACGGCGCTTGCGTCATCGCTATTTGGTCGAACGCTGGTTCCGCTGGGCCGGGCTGGGTGCGATCGGGTTGGCGATAACCATGCTGGTGGTATTGCTGGGCAGCATCGTACTCAATGGCTGGTCGGCGTTTCGGGAAACCAAACTCTTGCTGGAGGTCTCGTTCGATCCGGCGGTGATCGAGCGCGTTGACCCGGGTGCGGCCGATTACGCCAAGCTGGCACGGATGGCGGTGCAGGCGCGCTTTCCCGAAGTGACCGAGCGCAGCGAACGGCGTCAGCTTAACGCGATGTTGTCCGACGGTGCCGGGCAGTTGTTGCGGGCCATGGTTCTGGGCGATCCGGCGTTGATCGGCCAGAAGCGCAGCGTGTGGGTGCCGGCTCGGTCCGACATTGACCAACTGGTTAAAGGCAACATCGCTCGTGGCGGAGCCGAAGGCGAGCGGCGTTTTTCCGACCGTCAGCTAGGCTGGGTGGATGGGCTGCGCGCCGCAGGCGCGTTGCGGCTGGAGTTCAACACCACATTGTTCTTTGCCGGCGACTCGCGTGAACCGGAACTGGCCGGGATTCTCAGCGGCCTAACCGGCTCGCTGCTGACTCTGATCGCCACACTGTTGCTGGCGATGCCGGTGGGCGTGGCGGCGGCGGTCTATCTAGAGGAATTTGCCACCCACAGCCGCTGGACCGACCTGATCGAGGTCAACATCAACAATCTCGCGGCGGTGCCGTCGATCATCTTCGGTCTGCTCGGCTTGTCGGTGTTCTTGAACCTGTTCGGCTTGCCACGCTCGGCGGCGTTGGCCGGGGGCATGGTGCTGGCGTTGATGACCTTGCCCACGATCATCATCGCCTCACGTTCGGCGCTGAAGGCGGTACCGCCTTCGATTCGCGAGGCGGCGCTGGGTGTTGGGGCCTCGCCGGTCCAAACCGTGTTTCACCACGTTTTGCCGCTGGCCATGCCCGGCATACTGACCGGCATGATCATCGGCATGTCGCGGGCGCTGGGCGAAACCGCGCCACTGCTGATGATCGGCATGGTTGCGTTCGTGGTTGATATTCCGCGCGGCTTCACCGATTCAACCACGGTGTTGCCGGTGCAGATCTACATGTGGGCGGCCAGCCCGGAACGAGCGTTTACCGAACGAACTTCGGCCGCGATTCTGATTTTGTTGGTGGTGCTGACGGCGATGAACGCGCTGGCGGTGTATCTGCGCCGCAGTTTTGAGAAGAGGTGGTAGGGCGATGGCCGGTTCCCAACACTCCGCTTCGCCTAGGCTCCCGCCTCAGGTCAAGTTTTCGGCCCGGAAGGTCACGGTCGATTATGGGACCAAGCGAGTCCTCAAGGGGCTCGACCTCGATATGCTGGAAAACGAGGTCACGGCGCTGATTGGTCCCAGTGGCTGCGGTAAATCGACCTTTCTGCGCTGCCTGAACCGGATGAACGACACTATTGAGGATTGCCGAGTCGAAGGCCTGATCACGCTTGATGGCGAGGACATCTATGGTCGCGACATCGACACCGTGCAGTTGCGGGCTCGAGTCGGGATGGTGTTCCAGAAGCCGAATCCGTTTCCCAAATCGATTTATGACAACGTTGCCTATGGCCCCCGGATTCACGGCTTGGCGCGTAAGGGGCCGGAGATGGACGAAATCGTCCAGACCAGTCTGGAGCGGGCGGGATTGTGGAAAGAGGTTAAGGATCGGCAAAAAGACCCGGGCACCAGCCTTTCGGGCGGCCAGCAGCAACGGCTGTGTATTGCGCGCGCGATTGCGGTTAATCCGGAAGTGATTTTGATGGACGAACCTTGTTCGGCACTAGACCCGATTGCGACTGCGTTGATCGAAGAGTTAATCGACGAATTGCGAGAGAATTACACCATCGTTATCGTTACTCATAATATGCAGCAGGCGGCGCGGGTATCGCAAAAGACCGCCTTCTTCCATTTGGGAGAGATGGTTGAATATGGGGATACCCATACTTTATTCTTTACGCCCAAGGACGAGCGCACGCAGGGCTACATTACCGGTCGTTATGGATGATGAGTCATAAGTTCCCAAACAGTCCCCGGCGACCACTTTATCCAGGAAGACGACGCACCGCTTCCAGCACGAACACCCGCACCGCGCTGGACAAATTGCCGCGCTGACTGCGGTCAACCTCCGCGATCAGCGCGGTCACAGTACACCCCCGCCCCTGGGCGATGTCCTTCAGCGCATCCCAGAACGCCGGCTCCAGCGAAACACTGGTTGGATGGCCGGCGATGCGGACCGATCGCTTGCGAATCCCGGTTGCGTCGGCTCCGGTCACCGGTCAACGCTTATGCTGCGGAGCGGCACCCTTGAGGATGAAATGGTCGAATTCACCGCCGGCCATCATATCCAGGGTAATCACGGCTTCGCTTTCATCTTCGGCTTTGGGCGTAAGGCGGGCAGCCGGGGCAGTGTCAATTCGGCGAAGCGTGGCTCTGGGGTGGTCGATCGACACATTATCCCAGTTCGGCGCAACCGTCGTCAGCTTCGGTTCCGCCGACCCGGCTTCGAGGCGCTCGGTAAGGCAGCCACTCATGTTTACCTCCCTGATCAGGGGGGCCGGTGGGCCCGGCTCACCCTCCCGCCTAGATATAAGGATGGTGGGTACCGGTTATGAGGTCTGCCGTAAATTTTGTTCTTGCCGGAAGAAGCGCAGACCCTGCGGGCGGCTTGATCCGTGCCTCGATCAGTGCGGTGCCGGCGGTTTGTTGGTCAACAGCATCAGCACGATGACCAGGATCACGAACAGAACCAGATACATCTCGACCTCATCCGGTGGACCAAATCTACGTTGCCGGCTGTGCCGCCGCCCAAGTGGTCGAATGGCACCCCTCACGAGGCACCACCATACCAAGGCTGGTGAGGATGAACCACGTTGATCTCATCATGTCGAGTGCTAATCAATCATGGCTGAGGATCGACGGTCTGTTTGGTGCCGATCTGCGATTCGGTTCCGGCACACAGACGGATAATATTGTCGCGGTGGCGCAGCACCACCAACAGCGCGATCACCCCCGCCAGCGCCGCCAGAGCTGGGCCGCCGAAGACCCATGCGCTGACCGGGCTGGTTGCGACCGCGACGAGCGCCGCCAGCGACGAATAGCGGAAGGTGTACGCGGTTGCCAGCCAGACCACGCAGGCGATTACGGCCACCGGCCACGAAATCGCCAGCAGTACGCCCAGCGCGGTAGCGACGCCCTTGCCGCCCTTGAAGCTCAGCCAAACCGGGAAGATATGGCCGATCATCGCCCCGCCGGCTGCGGCCAGCGCGGCTTCGTGGCTCCAGGCTGCGGCGATCAGCACCGCGACCGCGCCCTTGCCGCCATCCAGGATCAGGGTGGCTGCGGCCAGCTTCTTATTGCCGGTGCGCAGAACGTTGGTGGCGCCGATGTTGCCGGAGCCGACGGCACGAATGTCGCCCAGCCCGGCCAGCCGGGTCAGCACCAGTCCGAACGGGATCGAGCCAAGCAGATAGCCGGCGACGGCGGCAAGTATGAAATCGAGCCAGGGCATAACTTCAATTCCTAGAAGTAATAATTAATCAACGCTATCCAGATTAAACACCACCCGGCCATCAACCAGCGTCATCACCACCCGCCCTTGTACCGGCATCCGTTCGAACAACGAATTCTTAGACTTGGAGCGAAAGGCATCGGCATCGATTCGCCATGGCCGGTCGGGGTCGAACGCGATCAGATCCGCCGCCGCCCCACGCGCCAACCGGCCTAGCGGCAGGCGTAGAATCTCCGCCGGTCGCGAACTCAGCAATTCCAGCGCCCGCATCAACGACAGATGGCCGCCATGGACCAGAGTCAGAGTCAACGGCAGCAGGGTTTCCAGTCCGACCATACCGCTGGCCGCTTGGGCGAACGGTACCCGCTTGCTGTCCTGATCCTGGGGTAGGTGGTCGCTGGCAATCGCATCAATCGCGCCGTCGGCCAGCCCGGCGATGATCGCCCGGCGGTCATCATCGGTGCGCAGCGGCGGCGACAGCTTGGCAAAGGTCCGGTAATCGCCGACATCGATTTCGGTCAGTAGGAAGTAGGGCGGGGCGGTATCGCAGGTGACCGGCAAGCCACGCCGTTTGGCCTGCCGGATCACCTCTACCGCCTCTGCGGTCGAAACATGGGCGACGTGATAGCGGCCACCGGTGGCTTCAACCAAACGCAGATCCCGTTCGATCTGGATCAGTTCGGCGGCGCGCGGAATCCCCGACAAGCCCAGCCGGGTGGCGATTTCGCCGGAGTTCATCATGCCGCCCGCAGCCAAAGCGGGTTCCTCCGGGTGCTGAATGATCAGCAAATCAAAGGTCTTGGCATAACTTAACGCCCGCATCATCACCTTGGCATCGGCCACCGCTTGCAAGCCATCGGTGAACGCCACCGCGCCGGATTCGGCCAGCAGGCCCATTTCGGTCAGCTCGTGTCCGTCCAGCCCGCGCGTGATCGCAGCCTGAACGAAAACTTTGACCAATTTGACATCCCGGGCCCGGCGGGCGATGAATTCCACCCCGGACACGTTATCCAGCGGCGGATTGCCGGTCGGCAGACAGGCCAGCGCGGTGACTCCGCCCGCAGCCGCAGCCCGGCTGGCGGTCAGAATGGTTTCCTTGTGCTCCTCGCCGGGTTCGCCGACCGCGACGCGCAGATCGACCAGGCCGGGGGCTAGGCACAGCCCGTCAAGGTCGATCACCTCGGCCCCATCCGGGACACCGTCGGCGAACAGAGCCGGGCCGAAATCGGCGATTTTGGTGCCTTCGATCAGCAAGCCCCCGCACACATCCAGGCCGGTGGCGGGATCAAGCAGACGGGCGTTGGTCAGGGCCAGGTGCCGGGTCATCAAGCGGCTTCCTCGTGGTCGCGGTCCAGCAGGGCATCCAGGCAGGCCATGCGCACGGCCACCCCCAGTTCCACTTGATCTAGAATCACACTACGGTTGATGTCGTCAGCGACTTCGGAATCGATCTCCACCCCCCGGTTCATCGGTCCCGGGTGCATGATCAGCGCGTCTTCCTTGGCCACTTTCAGCTTTTCTCGGGTTAGGCCGAAAAAGTGGAAGTATTCGCGGGTCGAAGGTACAAACTGGCCGCTCATCCGTTCGGTCTGCAAGCGTAGCATCATCACGATGTCGGTTCCGGCCAGCCCGTCCTTCATCGAATGGTGAACTTCTACCCCCAGCCGGTCGATTGCCGGCGGCAGCAGCGTCGGTGGTGCCACCACCCGCACCCGCGCGCCCATGGCGTTAAGCAGGTGAATGTTGGACCGTGCCACCCGGCTGTGCCGAATGTCGCCGCAGATGGTCACCACCAGCCCTTCCAGCCGGCCCTTGCGTCGGCGAATGGTCAGGGCGTCGAGCAGGGCCTGAGTCGGGTGTTCGTGGTTGCCGTCGCCACCGTTGATCACCACACAGTTAACCTTGTCGGCCAGCAGCTTGACCGCCCCCGACTCGGGATGACGCACCACCAGCGCGTCCAGGTGCATGGCGTTGAGGGTCATGGCGGTGTCGAGCAGGGTTTCGCCCTTGGTCACAGAACTGACCCCGACCGCCATGTTGATCACGTCCGCGCCCAGCCGCAGTCCGGCCAGTTCGAACGAGGTCCGGGTGCGGGTGGAGTTTTCAAAGAACAGATTGACCACCGTTCGACCCTGGAGCTGAGTCGATTTCTTGTCGCGGCGGCGGTTCTGTTCGACGAAGCCATCGGCCA
>CAUYTZ010000489.1:0-17750 GCA_963575695.1 uncultured Gammaproteobacteria bacterium
AAGATCAATCGATGGTGGGGCGGTTGACGTCATGCGTCAATAAATGCACATCGCCAAATGTTTTGGAATCCCCCTGAGTCGATTTGTCGCACCCATCGCGGAACCAGCCCAACGCCACCGGTTATTGAGCATTCACGTCGAGCGGGGGGCGGTGGTTACTCTGATCGGGGCCAATGGTGCCGGTAAAACCACCACCTTGCGCGGCATTTCGGGTTTGCTGGCCCCAAGCGGTGGTTCGCTGTTCTATGACGGCGTGGACATCGCCCACTGGCCGGCGCATCGCATCGCCCGGGCCGGCATCGTTCAGGTGCCGGAAGGGCGGCAGTTGTTCGGCGGCATGACCATCGCCGAAAACTTGCGCATGGGGGCGTTCGAAGTTACCGATCGGTTTGAGATCGAACGTCGGCGGGCAGCGGTGCTGGAGCGGTTTCCGAAATTGGCCGAACGGCTGAACGAGCGGGCAGGGGTGCTCTCGGGCGGTGAACAGCAGATGGTGGCGCTGGGCCGGGCCCTGATGGCCGAACCCAAATTGCTGTTGCTTGATGAACCCTCGATGGGGCTGGCACCGCTGGTGGTGGAGCGGATTTTCGCGATCATTGCCGATTTAAAGCGTGAAGGGCGGACGATTTTGTTGATCGAGCAGAATGCCCAGGCGGCGCTGGAAGTGGCGGATTACGCCTATGTCTTGGAAGGTGGCGTGATCACGCTACGCGGCGCAGCGGCGGCGTTGATCGACAACCCGGCGGTGATCGAGGCGTATTTGGGCAGCCGATAAAGCGGGTTCAGGGTAAAACACTGGTCGCCGAAGCCAAATTGAGGCTTCGAGAGGGGGGCAATAGCCCCCCCCCCTCTCCCTAACACAGTCTCAGGATTACTTCTTCTCAGCCTGAACCTTACGGGTGGCGGCAATCAGATCATGCACCGCCTTAACCGAGCTATCGAGCATTTGCTTTTCCGCATCATCGAGCGGAAACTCGATCACTTTTTCTACGCCGTTAGCACCGATCACGGCCGGGGCACCGACATAGAGATCCTTTATCCCGTATTCGCCGTTGAGATAGACGGCGGCGGGCAGAACCCGCTTCTTGTCCTTCAGATAGCTATCGGCCATTTCAATCGCCGCTGCCGCCGGGGCATAGAACGCCGATCCGGTCTTGAGCAGCTTGACGATTTCCGCGCCGCCATCCCGGGTGCGTTGAACGATCGCGTCGAGTCGCTCTTGGGTGGTCCAACCTTGGGCCACCGCTGCCGGCAGCGGCAGACCGCCAACCGAAGAGTAACGAACCAGCGGAACCATGGTGTCGCCATGGCCGCCCAGAACATAAGCCTGGACGTCTTCGACCGAAACCCCGAATTCGCGCGACAGGAACAGGCGGAAGCGAGCGCTGTCAAGCACGCCGGCCATGCCTACAACCTTGTTCTTAGGCAAGCCCGAGGCTTCCTGCATGATCATCACCATCACGTCGAGCGGATTGGTGATCACAATTACGAAGGCATTCGGGGCGTGTTTCTTGATCGCTTCGCCGACGGTGTTGATGACGCCGGTGTTGATGCCGATCAGGTCATCGCGACTCATGCCAGGCTTACGCGGCACACCAGCGGTGACGATAACCACGTCTGCCCCGGCGATGATCGAATAATCGTTGCCGCCCTGAAGGTTGGAATCGAAGCCCTCGATCGGAGAGGTCTGGGCAAGGTCGAGCGCCTTACCTTCAGGCACACCTTCGGCAATGTCGAACAGTACGATGTCACCCAGCTCTTTAAGGCCAGCCAGCAAAGCTAGCGTGCCACCGATCTGGCCGGCACCGACCAGAGCGATTTTCTTGCGTGCCATGTCGCGATTCCCAGGCTGCAGAGGTTTTTGCGTGACCCGATGTGGGGTGAACTCACGGTCCAACGTGGCCGCCCATTCCCCCCTTACGGTCAGCCAAGCTTCTAGCGCGTTTTATTTCCGGGAGCAAGTCGCAGGTTTGCAGGTCTAACTGCGTGTGTGGGAAGAGGGGAGGGGATTGCGGTCGGCCGCGAGGCGACCTTCATCGGCCACTCGACTTCGCCGCCGGTACTGGCTATGCTGTCACCGATTTCGCGTAACCGAATGGACGCCATGCTCACTCCTCCCTCCAATCTCTGGCATCCCGAACTGCGAGCCCTCTACACGCTGTGGCTGACCCATTGTCCGGATGGCGGCCAAGGGGTGCCGCTGGCCGGCGACCTGGAGCCGTCGGAACTGCGTCGCTGGCTGGGCAACGTGCTGATTATGGACGTAACCGAGGATGGCGGCTTCGCTTATTCCTATTACGGCCGCTCGCTGGCGCGCGCTTTCGGTGAAACCAGGCTGGGCCAGACGCTGGAAGCGTTGCCCGGCGAACAGAAACAAATTCTGCATCAGGAATACGAACAGGTTCGCAGCGGGCGACAGCCGTTGCACCGTCGTCACACCGCTGATTTCAATGGTATCCGCCGCACCTGGGAGCGGGTGGTGTTTCCGCTGTCTAGTGACGGCGAAACCATCGACAAGTTGTTGGTTGCCGCTTACGAGTTGTGAACAAGGGCTTTTTTCCGATCCTGGCGGATGAGGATGATGGCGGAGCCGGGCCTTTCGAATGAGTGTTAAAATCCCGACTCCGCGCGATAATCCACATCTGGTCGGCCACGAGGCCGCCGAGAACCTGCTGCGCGAGGCGTGGGCCGGTGGCCGGCTGCACCACGCTTGGTTGATCGGGGGCCCGGCTGGTATCGGTAAGGCGACACTGGCTTTCCGCTTTGCCCGCTTCGTGCTCGCCTATGGTACACCACCTGCGGTTCAAGGGCCGTCCTTGGCGTTACGGCCGGCTTTTGTCCCGAGTCCGTCCCCGCTTCCGTCACCATCGTTGTCACCGGCCAGGGACTCGGGGGCCAGGGACTCGGGTGGGCTGTTCGGGCCAGCATTACTGCCGGTATCCTCCAAGCGCTCGACCCCATCGGGGGCGGGCAGGGCGGTAGCCACCGTTTCGGTTGCTCCGCCACCACCTTCCCCCCTATCATCGCCGCCGCCGCCGGTGGAAGGGCTGGCGCTTGAACTGGCTCATCCCGTGTTCCGGCGGGTGGTTTCCGGCGGCCATCCTGATTTGGTCACGATCGAACTGCGCTTCGATGAAAAGCGCAACAAGATGAAGACCGAGATCATGGTCGAGGATGTTCGCGAAATCGTTCGCTTCCTACACCGGACCACGGCCAGCGGTGGCTGGCGGGTGGTGGTGGTGGATGGTGTCGAGCGTATGAACGCCAGTGGTCTTAATGCGATCTTGAAGATCCTGGAGGAACCACCACCGGGTGCGCTGCTGTTGCTGGTGACCGAAACTCCGGGCGGATTGCTGCCGACCATCCGTTCCCGCTGTCGGCGGTTGACGCTGGGGCCGCTGTCTGAAACGGTGGTGCTGGGGCTGCTTGGACGCTATCGGCCTGATCTGGACCAGGGCGAGCAGTTGGCGCTGGCACGGCTGGCCGATGGTGCGGTCGGCCGGGCTTTGGCTTTGGCCGATGCCGGTGGTTTGGCGGTCTATCGCGAGATCGTAACGTTACTGGCACCGTTGCCGCGACTCGATCCGGCGGCGGTCCATGCTTTTGCCGACAAGGTCGGTCGGCGTGGTTCTGAAGCGTTGTTCGATACCGTCGCCAACCTAATGGTCTGGTGGTTGCGCCGGCTGGCGCGGGCGGCGGCTCTGGCTGAAGTGCCGTCGGAAGTGGTTCCAGGCGAAGCCGACTTGGTTCGCCGCCTGCTTGCGATCGGTGGTGATGGCCGCTGGCTGGGGGTGTGGGAAAACCTAGCTCCGGCCTTTGCACGCGCCGGTTGGGCCAACCTGGACAACAAACAGGTCATGCTTAATGCCTTGCTGGCGATCCAGGCTGCGGCCTGAATTTTTCTCTGTCCTCGCAACACTCGATTTTCCATAATATTTCTTACGCGACTTTCGTTGACGCCAACGACTGAGTGTGCGTGCTGGAAATCGCCGAGAAATTACTCAAGCATGACCACAACCACGGCATGAGAACAGGCCGGAACCACGGCCGCAGTTCGGCGATTAGCGGCCCAGACCGAAGCTCCGGCCAGTTCGGGGATCAAGCGCTGAAGCCGGGCAAGCAGGCTGGCCGCCTCTCTGCCCGGGGTTTCGGCCACGGGCGCGACAACGAACGACGGCCGGCGGACCAGGGTCGCGCCGAAGGCATCGGCAAACAGATCCCAGGCCGCCTCGTGATCGCTGGCAACGAAGCCCCCCTCGGCCAGAGTCAGACGTGGCGGGGTCAGGAACGGCCCGCCGAAGCCCCGAAAACCACCGACGCGGGTCACAATACGCGGGCTGCGCCGATTTTGGACCGGGTCCCGATTTTGGACCAGTACGTGACCGGGATTGTGCCAGGGATCGAGGTTCAAACGATCGAGCACCGCTGTGATACCGGCCGAATCGCAGGGAAGCGGCAGTCCGAGCACCGCCGCCACCGCCGAGGGCGGCAAGGTGCGGGCGGTGGCCAAAGCGGTCCGGCGGTACTGCGCCAGCCCCGCCTGCCAGCCGGCGATGGTGCCGCAGGCAAGCAGGGTTTCGACCTCTGGACAGTAGCGCGCGGCGGCGCACAGCCGCTGGACCCACAGTTCCGGCCGGGTATCACGCTCACCGGCCAACCGGGCCAGGGCATTGGCGACAGCCCCGCCCACCCGTTCGGGAGCGCGCACGGTCAGCTCGGGCACCCCCGCCAACACGCGCCCCCACAGGCCACCGAGATCCACGCGGCGCGAACCAGGGCCGATCAACCCGCGTCCGGCCATTTCCAGCATGACATCATAAAGTCGGTCGGTCGCGGCCACCGCCTCGGTCAACCCCGTTTCGGCCAGGGCCTCGGCCACCGGTGCCAGCACCGAGCCGAGCGCGGCCAGCACCACCTCGCCGGTCAAACGTGGCCACCGCTCCCGCGCACGGACGAAGCGTCGGTTCCAGTCATCACGCCGGGCCGCAACCAGCGCCCGAAACGCCGGAGGCGCGGCCATCCCCTCGTTCTTCATCCCTGCCATTGCAGCCAATGCAAGTAATTAGTGTAGCGCTGGTGCAGGTATTTGAGCGTCAGCAAATCATCGAACAAGTGGCCATAAAGCTTACGCCCTTTGGACCACACGGCCAGCAAGCGTTCGATCCGCACCAACCGGCCCCGGGTGGTCGCCTGATCGAGTCCATCAAGGCCGCGTCCGAATTCGGCCAGCATCTCCGCCACCGGATCGTCCTTGTCCAAATCCAGCCGGTCATATTCGGCGCAAGACAAATCGAACAGTGTCCTTATCCAACTCACTCGGTCAAGACGCAGGGCGGCGTGCTCAGGGGCCTCGAAAAATGGCGAATCCGGGTCTTGGCTGAGTTTGTCGTGCAGTACGAACGGCAGCATCTGGCGCACGTCGTCCAGGCTGACCTCCGGGTTGCCACGAAACCATGCCAACGCCTTGACGAATTCAATCAGGGTCATCAACCCGCGCACCGAGATCCCGTTACGGGTCTGGCTGCCCAGATCACGCACCCGGTCCTTGCCGCCGTCGCGCGCCGCCAGTTCTCGCGGATCGACACCGCTCAACTTGACCGTATCCTTGGTCATGTATTCGAACTGGCTGGCTGCTGGCTCACTGAATTCGAAATGGGAGCAAAAGAACTCGATCCGGCGTCGGACCGGCTGCGGCAGGGCGATCTGACGGATGTCGTGGTTGATCCGATCGATTTCGGCTTCTGAAAACACGATCTCGGGTGGAACCAGAGTTTCCGGACGCACGTCGCGCTCAATCCGCTCCAACAACTCGCCTAAAAAGCGGGTATTGAAGTGCAGCGCCTTGACCACCACATCGATGCGGTCGCGCAACGCTTCGATCACCTGATAGGTACCGCCGCCAGCATCGTCGTTAGCGGTCAGGTACCACGCCGCTTCTGGGCATTCATAGATTTGGTCCAGAATCTCGGCGTAATTGTCGGCCATCACCGTCAACAGAGCCGATTGGGTGCGGGTCGGAATGCGGTTGTATTCATCGATGATCTTGACCCGCATCGCCAGCCATTTGCGCCATGCGATACGAATGTCATCCATCTTGTCGGCGGCAATCATATCGGCCGGAAGAGGATTTCCAAGCAAATCCGAAATCGTCATCTGCGGCTGACCGTGCTGGATGGCGCGCTTGACCTCCCGCACCGGATAGCCGGCAAGTACGCCGATCAGGATGGCGCTGGCGGTCTTGCCACGGCCGGGACCACCGACGATCAGACAGCGCCGACGCACGACCAGATTAAGCAGCGGCAACAGCACGAAGCTGGAATAGCTTTGCCCCGAAGGCAGCGACAACACGGTTTTACTGTCGCCAAAACTAAAGCTCTGGTTGGGACCGTTGTGAAATTCAATGTCATAGAACGGGCTGATGATCGCGTTGTTGGCGATCCAGAAATAGGCCTGACGCAGTTTTTCATCGAGCGCGGGTGCGCCGCCCGTACCGACCGTCGCACCGGCGGTTTCGGTCACCGGACCACGATAAAAATCGGCGACATCAAACGTCCGCCCCCCTGGGGCGGGGCCGCTCCCCCCGATACCGGCCTGGGAAGCGGGAGCAGGCACCGGATTGGTCGGGGACTGGGAAACCTTGCCGAAGCCGCCGCGCGACAGGATGGGCATGCCTTGCTTTCCCTTTAAGTTTTGTACTTACGCTGGTGCTCTTGGCCTGCGATCATGCCAGCAGCGAGGTCAGCGCGGCAACCGCCATCTCCCGCCGCTGCCGCCAGTCGCCCTGTAGCAGCAGCCAACGCCGCCCTGCCCGCTCCAGGCGAGCGATCAGGGCATCGCGAAAGGCGGTGCGGTCGGCCTCGGCAGGCTGGTGACGTTGCTCGTCGGCGATCCAGGGTGCGACATCCTGGACCAGAGTCAGATCATAATGCGCCGCCTGCGCCCACTGGTCGATCCCGTCCGGACAGCGGCCGAACAGCACTTGCGCCCACAACGAAGTGGTGATCAGGTCGGTATCGCAGATCAGCAGCCGCCGCGCCTGAGCGGTCAGCGCCGCTTCCGTCGCCGCCTGGCCGTGAGCGATGGCGGTAATGTGGGCAACGTCGCCGCAACCGGGATCGCCCAAGGCGTCCAGGTAGCCGCGAGCGTATTCCGGAACCCAGCAACCGGTATCGAAGTGTTGGGCCAAATCGCGGACGAGGCAGGTCTTGCCGCTGCTCTCGGGACCAACGATCGCGACCCGGCGCAGGAACCACGGCCGCGCCACCGGCAGAATCTCCGCCCAATGGCTGAACGGCTGGGCGCGAATCGTCCGCGCCGCGACCGGCAATGCCGTGCGCTCAACATCGACCGGCACCCAGTTTGCGCCCAACTCCATGGCCAACCGAGCGCCATAGGCTTCGGAAGCGAACACGGCGTCGGGGGCCGGACACAGGCGGCGGATCGATTCCCGCCACAGCGTCCAGAAACGGTGATCCAACTCCCCGGCCGGTTCCTGAGGCAACTCGGCATCGTGACGAAGCACAGCCACGCCGGGACGTTCAAAACTCTCGCGCATCCAACCGAACCGGACCGGGCCCGGAATCGGTTCCTCGGCCAGGGTGCAGACCAATACGGTCAGGTGCTCGGCCTGAGCCGCGGCGAAATCGATCAAAAAGCGGTGGCCACGGTGCGGCGGCAGAAACTTTCCGATCACCAGTCCACGACGCCACGGCTTGGCCATGCCAAAGATCACGTTGCGGCCGGTACGGCCAACTCGGCCAAGGAACGCCGCCACGCCCGCAGCCCGGCCACCGCCAACCCCAGGAACAAGGCGTAAAGCGCAGCGGTGATCATCAGGTCTTTGCTTAGGTACATGCCGATGCTGACCACATCGACCACGATCCACATCAGCCAGGAGTCCAGCACCTTACGCGCCATCAAGTATTGGGCGATCAGACTGAGCACGGTCTGAAAGGCATCGACGAACGGCAGCGCTGCGCCGGCTGCCGCGGTCGCCGTGCCCAAAGCCAGCGTACCCAACACCAGAACCGCAAACCAGACCACCGCCTGGTTGCGGCCCAGGCGAACCACCGGCAAGACCCCACCTGCCCCACCGGCATCACCCGAGCGCCAGTGGACCCAGCCGTAAACCTGCATCCCGAGAAAAACCACCTGCAAGCCGGCGTCGGCGTAGAGCCGGGCATCGAAGAACACCCAGGCGTACAATGCGACCATAACGATGCCGGTTGGCCAGCAGGCGAGGTGCTGGCGTATGGTCAGCCAGACTGAAACCACCCCCAGCGCCGCCGCCGCCGCCTCGATCCCGGTCATCGCGCCAGTGCCACAGCGCATTCAGGACGCACCAGCAATCACTTCGATTTTGTCGGTGGGGAGGACTTTTGCGACGGGGCCGCTGCAATGGTTTTCGGCTTTGCCGCTTTCGGCTTTTTCGCCTCACGATTTCCTTTTTGCTCACCCTTTGCCATGGTCGATTGCTCCCGTGAAAAGTTGCAGGGCCGAGTCTGTGACACAACCGGCAATCCGAACCGCCAGCAACCCGAAACACCAGCCATCCGAACCGCGAAACTGCCGACAGATTAGTGCAATTCATCGAGCGAGGGAAGGGGGCGTTTGCAAAGTTGGAGACCTCTGTCGCATCGCCGCCGGTCATGGTAGGCTTTCGTGGTAGGTTTGTCGTGATCAGCCGTCGAGGAACCGCTCATGCCCCGAGTTGCCGCCCTTCGCAGTCTCGTCGCCGCCTTGGTTGTGGCCCTGGGGATATTCGTCATGGCACTGATGCCGACGATGCCGGCCGCCCTGGCCGAGGGCTTCGATCCGCCCGGGCTGGCGGCCGATGCCGACGCCTATCAGGGGAGCCTGACCACCAAGACCCCGCCACGCCCTTCCGACGCCAAACGCAAGGATGCACTGGCCAAGGCCCAGGCGGCGCTGAAGGCGCGCGACTTCGCCAAAGCCGTGGCCGGGTTCGAACAGGCGGTGATTGAAGGCGAGAACAGCCCCGACACCTGGATGAGCCTGAGTCAGGCTTGGCTGGGCGGGGGCCAAGCCAATCCCAAGCGGGCGCTTCAGGCGGCGTTTCTGGCCTATCGGCTTTACGAGCACGGCAAGGACATTCCGGCGCTGTTGCACCTGGCGACGGTTCTGGATGATCTGCTCACCCGGCCCAAGGACGCGCTGGATGCGCTGGAGGAAGCCAAAAGCAACGGTGGCGATACCCCGATCCCGGGCCTGGATCAACGCATCGAGGGGCTGCGCAAAAGGATTGGTCTGACCGTGGCCAATTCCCGGGTTGACGCCGAAGCCGATCCGCCGACCGCGTGCGTCGAATTCTCGGCCCCTCTTTCCACCCGCGCCAACCTTCGCTTTGAAGACTTCGTGAAGGTTGAACCAGCCGGGGATTACATCGTCAATCCGCGCGACAAACGCCTGTGCCTGTCCGGCCTCAGCCACGGCACCGCCTATACCCTAACCCTGCGCCAGGGTCTGCCCGGCGAAAACGGCATCAACCTCAATAAAGACGAAACGATCAAGACCCGGATCGGCGACCGTAAACCCTCGGCCGCTTTCCGGGGGCAAGCCTTCATTCTGCCCCGCACCGCCACCGATGGCATTCCGCTGACCACGGTCAACCTGGAAACCGTCGCGCTTAAACTCTACCGGATCAATGATCGCAATCTGGCCCCGCAACTCAAGGGCCAGAAGGTGATGGACAGCATCGCCCGCTACGGTGCCCAAGAACTGGCCAACGAGGATGGCGAGTTGATCTGGAACGGCAAGATGGCGGTCAAGAGCGAGCGCAACCGGCCGATGATCACGCCGCTACCGGTTCGCCAGATTTTGCCCGAAACCAAGCCCGGCCTGTATGTGTTGACCGCCGAACCGGTCGATATCCGCGACAACGACATGCCCTGGCAACTGGCAACGCAATGGTTGCTGGTGTCCGATCTGGGCCTGACCGCGACTCGCGGTGCCGATGGCCTTAACCTGTTCGTACGTTCCTTCGCCTCCGCCAAACCATTGGCCGGCGTGGAAGTCACTCTGCTGGCGCGCAACAATTCCGAACTGGCCAAAGTCACCACCGACGCCATTGGCCGGGCTCAATTCTCGCCGGGCCTGGCCAAAGGAACCGGCGGTCTGGCTCCCCTAGCGGCCCTGGCCAGCACCAAAGACGGCGATTTCGCCCTGCTCGATCTGACCCTGGCCGCCTTCGACCTGAGCGACCGGGGCGTCGGCGGACGGCCGACTCCGGGGCCGCTCGATCCGTATCTCTATACCGACCGTGGCGTTTATCGCCCCGGCGAAACCGTCAATCTCAGCGTGTTGCTGCGGGATGACCGAATCGGTGCGGTCGAAAACTTCCCGCTGACGGTCAAGGTGCTGCGACCCAACGGCACGGTTTATCAATCCGGCGTGGTTGCGGCCAGCGCCACCGGTGGCCATTTCCAGGCCATCCAGCTTGGCCGTGGCGTGCCGATGGGCGGCTGGACGGTCGAAGTTTATTCCAATCCCAAGGCCGAACCGCTGGGCAAGCTTGGCTTCCAGGTCGAGGACTTCGTGCCCGAACGGCTAGCGGTGGAGGTGTCGGCCGGAGCGCCGCTGCTGGAACCGGGTAAGCCGTTCGAAGCCGTGGTTAAGGCGCGCTTCCTCTATGGCCCCCCCGCCGCTGGCCTGACCGGCAAGGCCGAGGTCTCACTTCAGGCCGATCCCACCCCCTACCCCGCCCTACGCGGCTATTCCTTTGGTCTCACTCAGGAAACCGTCACGCCGCGCGTGCTGGAGCAAAAATTCTCGGCCACCGACGCCGAAGGTGTCTCCAAGCTGGCGATCGAAGTTCCACCGGCCCCCGACACCACCCGCCCGCTGCGGGCGGAAATTCGGATCGCGGTGGCGGAACCGGGCGGACGCCCCAGTCGCAAGAGCCTCTCGGTACCGGTGCGGACCCAGCCCTACGCGATCGGGATCAAGCCGCGCTTCGACAGCCACCGGGTCGGGGAAGACCAGGATGCCGGCTTCGACCTGCTGGCAGTCGATCCAACCGGCGCGCCGATCGTCAAAGACGGGCTGGCCTATGATCTGGTCTCCGAAAAGCGTGAATACCGCTGGTTTATGGACCATGGCCGCTACAATTTCCGGGTTTACACCCGCGATCAAGGTCTGAAGACCGGTACGGTCAGCCTGAGCGGCGACAAGGGCGGCGCGCTGGCCCTTGGCCGCCTCCCTTATGGCTATTATCGGCTGGAGGTTTACGACAAGACCACCGGAGTCGCGACTTCGGTCCGGTTCTCGTCCGGCTGGGTGGTCGAGCCGCAGGCCAATGACACGCCGGACAAGGTTGAAGTCGCGGTCGATAAGCCGGCCTACGCGGTCGGCGACAAGGCCAAAGTTCATATCGTGCCGCCGTTCGCCGGTGAAGTGCTGCTGACCGTGGCCACCGACCGGATTCATTTGGCTCAAACACTGTCGGTGCCGGCCAGCGGAACCACGGTCGAGGTGCCGGTTTCGGCCGACTGGGGGCCAGGAGCCTATGTCACCGCCACCGTCTACCGGCCGCCGGTTAAGGGCCAGGAGCGGATGCCGGTGCGCGCGATCGGTCTGGCGTGGATGACGGTCGATCCGGCACTGCGCTCGATCAACCTGACTCTGGATTTGCCGGAAAAAATCCGTCCCAACAGCAAGCTGGAGATTCCGATCCACGTTACCGCCGCCGGTCCGGCCGGGGCGGCGCTGGAAGAGGCCTGGGTCACTGTGGCCGCAGTGGATGAAGGCATTCTGCAACTGACCGACTTCGCTTCACCGGATCCGGGCAAGCACTATCACGGCAAGCGCGCACTCGGCCTGGATATTCGCGATGACTATGGCCGGCTGATCGATACCATTGGCGGCACCCAAGGTGTGCTGCGCCAGGGCGGCGATGCCGGCGGGGCCGGCCTGCCGGTGGTGCCGATCACCGTGGTTTCGCTGTTCAGCGGTCCGGTCCGGATCGATGCCAAGGGCGAGGCCCGGATCAGCTTCGACATTCCCGACTTCAACGGCCAACTGCGAATCATGGCGGTGGCGTTCGACAAGAAGCGGGTCGGCTCCAGCGCGGGCAAAGTGATCGTACGAAGCCCCATGGTCGCCGAATACGTCACCCCGCGCTTCCTGGCCCCCGGCGACGATAGCCGGTTGACCCTGTCTTTGCACAATATCGAAGCTGCCGCTGGTGGCTACCGAGTCGTGGTGGAAACCGAGGGACCGGTAGCGGTGGAGGCCCCTGCCCTACCGGTCGATCTGCCGGCCGGCTCCCGGCAAACCCTGGTGCTGCCGTTGCGCGGTATCGGGGCTGGCATCGGCCGGCTGGTGGTCAAGGTAACAGGCCCGGTTGCCGGCCCCGAAACGGTAGCACTGGCGCGCGCGTTCCAGATTACCGTCCGCCCGGCGCGAGCGGTAGAGACCGATTTCGTGATCCAGCGGCTGGAAGCGGGGGCGCAAGCCCAGTTCGGACTGAACCTCGTTGCCGGCTACCTGCCTGGAACGAGCGGTGCCGCGCTGAGTTTCTCTTCCGCGCCACCGTTCGATGTCGCCGGTTTGCTGGGTGCGCTCGATCGCTACCCCTATGGCTGCATCGAGCAACTGGTCAGCCGCGCCTTGCCGCTGTTGAGCGGTGGCGAGGTGGCGCGGATTCTGGGCGTGCCGGTAACGGGTGGCGAGATGAGTTTGGCGTCGCGGATTGATTTCGCGATCTCGCGCGTGCTCGATAAGCAGCGCTTCGACGGTGCCTTTGGTCTGTGGAGCGGGCGCAATGAAGAGGAACGCTGGCTGACCGGTTACGCCATGGAGTTCCTGACCCGGGCCCGCAGCACTGGGCACAGCGTGGCCGAAACCCCATTCGTCACGGGTCTTAACTGGTTGCGCCATCACGCCATCGATGGCGGTACCGACAAGGAGGCGCTGGCCAGCCGCGCCTATGCCCTGCATGTCCTGGCTCTGGCCGGAGTCGCCACCCCCGGCCCGGCACGCTATTTCCATGATGCCCAACTGGCCAACCTGCCGTCACCGTTGGCGGCGGCGCAACTCGGCTCGGCCTTGGCCCGGCTGGGGGATACCGAACGGGCCCGCTCGGCGTTTGGCTTCGCCTTGAAACACCTTGCCCGCGATTGGTCACACGAAGACTATGGCTCAACCGTGCGCGATGCGGCCGCGATCATTACTTTGTTGACCGAAACCGGGATGGACAAGCAGTTCCCGGAGGCGATCAAGGCTCTGGTTGGCTCACTGCCGACCAACGACACCACCGCCGCCCGGACCAACACTCAGGAACAAGCCTGGCTGTTGCTGGCCGCCGACACCTTGATGAAGGGCGGCGCGCCGCTCAAACTCAGCGTTTCCGGCCGTCCAGCCACGGCCGGCGATCCGGTACGCCTGCGTCCGACCGATGCCGAACTCCAGACCGGACTGAGCGTGCGCAACGACGGGGCCGCGCCGGTGTGGCAAGCGGTGGCGGTTCACGGCGTGCCAACGATGCCTCGGCCGGCGGCGAAGGAAGGGTTTAAGATTAAGCGCGGCTTCTTTAATCGTGATGGCTCGGTGCTTAATCTGGACATGATCAAGCAAAACGATGTGTTCGTGATCGTGCTGGAAGGTGAGGCGCTGACCAAACTTTACCATCAGGCGATCGTGGTTCAGCCGTTGCCGGCCGGATGGGAGATTGAAAACACCCGTCTGGGCGCAGGGGGCACCAGTGATCTGGCGTGGCTGACGGATTTGACCGATGCCCTTTCGGCGCAAATGCGTGACGATCGCTATGTTGCGGCCATTGATTTGACCTCGGACAACCCCAAGTTCAAATTCGCCTGGCTGGTGCGAGCGGTGACTCCGGGCGGGTATGAGTTGCCGGGGGCATCGGTGGAAGACATGTACAAGCCGCGCTTCTTCGCTCGGCAGGCGGTTGGCAGGATTAACGTTCTGCCGGCCGGCCCGTAATGTGAAGCGGCAAAGTCAAGTGGGTCCAGGGGCCTTCAGGCTCCTGGCGGGGGTCCAGGGGGCAGCGCCCCCTGGGTCGCCGAAGGCGGTAAGCGTAAAACCGAAGACAAAGATATCACAGTGATGGATTCTAGGGGCGTCGCTGTTTATGAGGTTCAATGAAAGATACGTTAACGGGAGAGTGAAAAATGACGCCCGAAAAAGAAACCGAACTGTTCGTGACACTGGCTGGCATCTCCAAAATGCTGGAAGGGGTGGTTATTACGCAGGAAAACCACTCCAGACAGATTGAGGACGTTCGCAATCAAGTCGCGGGCGTTCGCGATCGCGTTGCCGACGTTCAGGGACAGGTTGTTGACGTTCGCAGTCAAGTTGTCAACGTCCAAGAACAAGTCGCCGAACTGCGTCTGCACCACGGCGAAGCTCTTGCCGAAATTAGGGGACAACTGTCGATCATGCTGCAATGGCTCCAGTCTATGGACCAACGCTTTGGATCTCTGATGGTGCCGATGATGCAGCCGAAGAAAGCGTCATAAAATATTTTTTACCCTGCCTCCGGCGGGCAAGGGCTTTGCCCCTGCACCCCACCAGGAGCCTGGAGGCCCCTGGACCCACTTACCTTGTTGGGGATAAACCATGACCAGCGCCGTGATCGCCGGATACCTTCGCTCTCCGTTCACCCTGGCGCAAAAAGGGGCCTTGGCCAAAGTGCGGCCGGATGACCTGTGCGCCGCCGTAATCCGCGAACTGGTGCGGCGTACCGGGGTCAACCCGGCCGAAATCGAAGACGTGATCGTCGGTTGTGCCTTCCCCGAAGCCGAACAAGGGCTGAACGTGGCCCGGACCATCAGCTTTCTGGCCGGGTTGCCGCACACCCTGGCCGCGACCACGGTCAACCGTTATTGCGGCTCGTCGATGCAGGCGATTCACATCGCCGCCGGGGCGATCGCGCTCGGTGCTGGCAATGTCTTTCTCTGCGCCGGAGTCGAATCCATGTCCCGGGTGCCGGTGATGGGCTTCAACCCGATGCCGCACCCCAAACTGGCCGCCGACCTGCCCGGTGCCTATCTGTCCATGGGCTGCACGGCGGAAAATCTAGCCCGCCAATACGGTCTGTCGCGTCGTGAGCAAGAGGCGTTCGCGCTCGGCTCTCAAGCCAAGGTGGCGGCGGCCCTGGCCGCAGGTCACTTTGTCGATGAAATCGTGCCGATCAACGCCAGCATCACCGCCGACGGCTGTCCACGACCGGATGTTACCGCCGCCAAGCTCGCGGAATTGAAACCGGCATTCGAGGCCACCGGCACCGTCACCCCTGGCACTGCCTCGCCGCTGACCGACGGTGCCGCCGCGACTCTGGTCGTGGCCGAAGACTATGCCCTCGCCCTTGGCCTGCCGGTGTTGGCCCGAATTCGCTCGGTGGCGGTGTCTGGCTGCGCGCCGGAAGTGATGGGGTTGGGACCGGTCGAATCCACACGCAAGGCCTTGCGCCGCGCTGGTTTGACCGTGGCGGATATCGATTTGATCGAACTGAATGAAGCCTTTGCCGCCCAATCACTGGCCTGCATTCGGGAATTGGGACTTGATCCAGACCGGATCAATCTGGACGGCGGCGCGATCGCGCTTGGCCATCCGCTCGGCGCGACCGGGGCCCGCATCACCGGCAAGGCGGCCGCCCTGCTTAAACGCAGCGGCAAACAGTTCGCGCTCGCCACGCAGTGCATCGGTGGCGGCCAGGGCATCGCCACGGTGCTGGAGGCGGTATAAAGAACTCAAATGATCAAACGCATTCTGGTCATCCGCTTTGGCGCGTTGGGTGATTTCATCATCTCGCTTGGCCCCGCCGAGGCCATCCGCCGTCACGATCCCGACGCCCACATCACCCTTTTCACCACCAAACCATTCATCGAACTGGCTCAACGCAGCGGTTTGTTCAACGATATCTGGACCGACTCCCGCCCCGGTTGGCTTGACCTGCCCGGATTGTGGCGTTTGCGCCTGCGCCTGCGCGGCGGCAGATTCGATCTGGTCTATGATCTGCAATGTAACGACCGTAGCGCACTCTATTTTCTGCTGATCGGGCCGGGCCGTCGTCCCGACTGGTCGGGCAAAGCTCCGGGTTGCTCGCTGCCGCGCAGCCGACGTGGTGGAGAAGGGATACACGCCTTCGACCTTTACGCCGGCCAACTGGCCGAAGCCGGTATTCCCGACACTCGCCCCACCCGCCTGGACTGGGTTGACGCCGATGTCAGCCGCTTCGGGCTGGATGACCACAGCTATGTCCTGCTTATTCCCGGCTCCGCGCCGCATCGTCCGGACAAGCGCTGGCCGACCGAACATTATGCTGCGCTGGCTCAACGCATTACCGCCAACGGACTAAGGCCGGTGGTGCTCGGCACCGGTGGCGAGGCGGCACTCGCGGCTGAAATTACCGCCGGTTGCCCGCAGACGCTCGATCTTTGCGGCAAAACCTCGCTGTTCGAACTCGGTGCCCTGGCCCGTCGCGCCGCAGCCGCGATCGGCAATGACACCGGACCGATGCACCTGATCTCCGCCGTCGGTTGCCCGTGTCTGGTACTGTTTTCAGCCGCTTCCGACCCCGTTCGGTCCACCCCCAAAGGCGAGAAAGTCCAGTTCCTTCAGCGCCAAACCCTGGCCGAGTTACCAGCGGCAACCGTGTGGGCGACGGTAGGGCTAGCGCCACTCTGAACCGGTCAGGCGACGAAATCGGGCTTGGCCCGCCAGCGTACCGCAGCGAACACCGCATCGGAGAACCGTCGCGCCAGCAGCACCGACAGCCGCTCAACCGGTTCGAACAGGACACCGCCGATCAAGGTTACGACCACTGTCACCACCAGAGTAGCAAAGCCACTGCGGTCATGCGACCAGCCAGAATCGGCCATCGCCACATAGAACCACGAAGAGAATGAGCAGATCACGATCAAGTGGATAAGATAAATCGGAAACGAAATCCGGCCCATAAACCGCGACACGTTGGTTTCAAACACATCGGCCAGCGGCCTGCAAATCACCACCGCCAGCACCAGCAGCGCCGCGATCGAGGACATTTCCGGCGGCTCGGTAAACCACACCCCCAACCAAGTCGCCATCAAAAATGCACCGCTGACCATAACCAGCGCAAATCCGGCAGCCAAGCGGGTGGTGCGAAACCGTTGCAACGCCGGACTCTGGTAAATGTCGGCAAAAATCACCCCAAAGACAAACGCAATCAGATGACTATTGAACCGAGCCAAAATCAGACAGGCAAGGCCATAGACGACATAACGCCACTTCAGGTTGCCAACCACATAGAGGATAGCAAACACCAGCATCGAGCCGAACAATTCTAGCGGCATTGTCCACAGCACGGCATTGTAGCTGATCGAGTTTCCAGCCGCGAAATAGACATCGTAAAATGAAAATTCAATCAATCCAAACAGTGTCGGCATAAACTGATAATGTACGTTCAACCAATCTCCGCTAGCAGCAAGATTTCCGGCTGGCGCATTGAACATCAAGCCCGCCTTCAAAAGACAAAAGGCGAGAATTGAAGACATAAAAATCGGCACCGTCAGCCGCATATACCGACGCAAGGCTGAGGCCACGACCACCCCCTGATCACCAGTGACAAAAAAACTGGTTGAAAGGGCGAAGCCAGACAGAACAAAGAAGACATAGACCGCCAGCGGGCCATTAGTGAAGAAATCAAGAAAAATATTGCCGTCTTCTTCAATGCCATAGATCGAAAAACACCGCAAGGTATGATAAAGCACGACCGCCAAGGCCGCCCA
>CAUYTZ010000490.1:0-1105 GCA_963575695.1 uncultured Gammaproteobacteria bacterium
GTTGACGGAACGGTTGCACCACCAGCACCTTCGCAGCCGGCCCAGGATGCGCCTGACACGATCACGCTTGCGCAGCACCTAGCTGAGATTACCAGGCTCCAACAGGGCCACCGCGAAACCGTGTCGCTCTTGATCGAGCGAGTCGATGCCGCAGAGATCAGAGCCGAACGAGTCGAGGTAAAGGTGGATAGACTGCTGGATCCGCTCCTGGCCGATCGGCGAGAAGAACCCCGGCAGCGTTTCGGATGATGTCCCCGATGGGAGGGACGGTTGGCCCTGGCATGCTGAAGCGGCTGCCAAGATAATCCCAGAAGGAGATGCCGCCATCGCACTGGTCAAGGACTGGTTTACCAATCGTACCGGCGTACAGCAGGTGTTTCGAGTATTCGGCTATGCTGGTTCAGGAAAAACCACCATTGTTCGCCATGCCATCGCTGAACTTGGCCTTGAAACCACTGTTAAGTGTGCCGATGGCAGCATTATTGGCGGCGGCGGCGTGATCTACGCGGCGTTTACTGGCAAGGCGGCGCTGGTTATGACCCGCAAGGGCACACCGGCCACGACAATTCATAGCCTGATCTATCGGGTGTGCGAAGCTACCGAAGCCGAAATCGAGGCGGTCAAGGACGAAATCGCCGAAATCAGGGCCAAGCTGCCGGCGATGGCAGCAGCCGAACGGTTGCTGGAAGAACCGCGCATGCGCAGCCTGGAACTGCGCCTGAAAAACATTCACAAGCCACACTTCGTGATCAACGACCAGTCTCTGGTACTAGATTCTGCCTTAATTGTGCTCGATGAAGTCTCGATGGTCGGTGACAACATGGCCTGCGACCTTCTGGCGTTCGGCAAGCCGATTCTAGTCTTGGGCGATCCTGGCCAGTTGCCGCCGATCAAGGGCGAAGGCGCGTTTACCCAAGCCGAACCCGACGTGATGTTAACCGAGATTCACCGCCAAGCCGGGGAGAGCGCCATCATCCGCCTCGCCACCCTGGCCCGCACCGGTCAACCGATCCCGTACGGCAAACACGATGAATTCGTGTGGAAAATGCCGCGTGCTGCAATCGCGCCAGAACAGATGCTGCGTGGTGGACAAGTCATTTGTGGG
>CAUYTZ010000491.1:0-7036 GCA_963575695.1 uncultured Gammaproteobacteria bacterium
AAAACGTGATCTCTTTCTGGGCCTATCTCGGTGATCGCCTCGGCATCAACCCTGGCACCGTGGCCTCCCTGTCGGACCTAATTCGGAAACGGACAGTCCCGCAACGGGCTTGAACGCCACCGGTTATTGAGCGTTCACCACCGATGGATGGTGTGGTCAAGGCTTTCGCTGTGGTACCCTATGCCGTGGTCGCGGTCGGGCAACTTTTGTTCTCGCTCGACGATGTTACTTTGCGTGGTAAGGTTGAGCTGTCCGAAAGAACACTGGATGTTGCTCGTGCGGAATACCATCAGGTTAGCCAAAGCGCCTTTTCCGACCGTCGTGGCGGAGTCCAATTGGCGACGTTGGAAGCCCAGGTTCAGTTGCGGGAAGCGGAGTTGGCCTTCAGCCGTCTGCAAATGGAGCGCGCGACGGTGACTGCGCCCCGCTCCGGGGTAGTGATTTTCACCGATCCCCGAGATTGGATCGGCCGTCCGGTGGTTACTGGCGAGCGGATATTGTCGATTGCCGATCCAACTGAGGCCGAGGTCAAGATCATGGTCGCCGTTGAAGACGGACAGGTGTTGCGGGAAGGGGCGGAGGTTCTGGTCTTTCTCGATACCGATCCGCTCCACCCGGTTCCGGCGCGGCTGGTCCGTGCAGCCTATGAAGCGGAAGTGACGCCGGCCGGTGTGCTGGCTTATCGAGGGGTGGCGGCGTTCACCGGTACCGACTCCCCGCCACGGCTCGGGCTTCAGGCCACGGCCAAAATATATGGTGAGCGGGTGACACTGGCACTGTATCTGTTTCGTCGTCCTTTGACTGCATTGCGTCGCTTTATTGGATTTTGAATGGAATTTTGCCCTCCACGTAAACGGTCTGGGTATAAAACCATAAAGAGCTTGTGTATTCTTTCAATGGCCTTAGGTTATGGATAAATGATGCTGCCGCAATTGCGTAATGATCTGGTGCTGCTGCCCGGACCGCCGACCGCCGAAGGGGCGCCGACTTGGACCGTGCATGATCCGGTCCGCAATCGCTATTTCCGCCTTTCCCGTACCGCGTTCACCGCTCTGGCCGCATGGGGGGATGGTCGGGCCAAAACCATGCTGGCGCGGGTGGAAGCCAGAACCGGTACGTCGATGACCGAAACCCAATTGACCGGGCTGATTAGTTTCCTTCATGCCAATGCCCTGATTGAAGCCCGGGGGGAGAAGGCTATTGCCGGCTATGTCGCGCAAGAGGCGGCGGCGCGGCTGTCGTGGCCAATGTGGCTGCTACATCATTACTTGTTCATTCGTGTGCCGCTACTGCGTCCACATCGACTGCTGGTGGCGACCTTGCCACTGATGATGCCGTTTTACAGCAGAATCTGGCGGATGATGGTAATTGCGCTGGGTACGCTAGGTCTGTTTCTGGCCGTGCGCCAGTGGCCACAATTTGTTCGCACTTTCACCGATTTTCTGTCCTGGGAAGGGGCGACGGCGTTCGCCGTCGCTTTGGTGGGTGTCAAGGTGGTGCATGAACTCGCTCACGCCTATACCGCCACCCGTTATGGTTGCCGGGTGGCGACCATGGGTGTGGCGTTCATGGTGTTGTGGCCGGTGCTTTATACCGACACCTCTGATGTCTGGCGGCTAGTTTCGCGTCGGCAACGACTGGAGGTCGCCGCAGCCGGCATCGCGGCGGAATTGACCCTGGCGGCGTTGGCGACACTGTTATGGAGCTTCCTGCCCGATGGTCCGATGCGCGGTGCCGCCTTTGTCGTGGCCACGGTCAGTTGGGTGGGGTCGGTCGCGGTCAACCTTAATCCGTTGATGCGTTTCGATGGCTATTATTTGCTCTCCGACGGGCTGGATCTTGCTAATTTGCAGGAACGGTCGTTCGCGTTCGGGCGTTGGTGGCTGCGTGAGCGTCTGTTCGACCTTGGCGAACCGCCTCCGGAGCGGTTTCAGCCGGGTCTGGAGCGGTTTTTGGTCGTTTTCTCGGCCACGGTCTGGCTATACCGCTTGTTTTTGTTCACCGGTATTGCGCTGCTGGTTTATCATTTCTCGTTTAAACTCCTGGGCATCGGTTTGATGATGGTTGAATTGGGCTGGTTCATCGCACGACCGATCTGGGCAGAATTGCGGCAGTGGTGGTCACGCCGAGGCCGGTTGCGCCTGAACGTGGCCACCGCCCGCACCTTGGTCATGGTGCTGTTTGGGCTAGGTCTGCTACTGGCACCATGGCGCGTCAGTCTTAATTTGCCAGCGTTAAGCCGGGCTGCGGCCTATGCAAAGCTTTATCTGCAGGTTCCAGGCCGCATTCAGACCGTGCATGTCGTCGAGGGCCAGACGGTGACCGCGAACGCACCGGTGATCACTTTGGTCAGCCCGGATCTTGATTTTGCTCGCGAGCAGGTAACGCGCGAACAGGTGCGGCTGGAAACTGAGATACGTCTGATATCCAGCGGTACTGAAGGTTACGACCGATTGCCGGTGTTGTACGAGAAACTGGCCGGTTGGCGGGTCCAGGCTGAAGGACTGGCGGCACAAGCGGAAATGCTTACAGTCCGCACCCCGATAAATGGGGTTGTGATTGACCTGGTGCCGTCGCTGCTTTCCGGAACCTGGCTGCGACCGTCGCTGGTGGCGCGAGTGGTCAAGCGCGAACGAGCCGAGTTGGTGGCGCTGGTCGAAAGCGCTGATCTCCACCTGGTTAAGCCGGGCGCGGCGGCGTGGTTCCTGCCTGAAGATCCCGATTTGCCTCGTCAGCCGGCTGAAGTGCTGGCAGTGGAAACGGTCAATCAGCCGATTCTGGATCAGCCCTATCTGGTTTCGCTCTATGGTGGGCTGGTCAGCGTGCTGTCCGACACTCGCAAGGGGCTGATGCCGGCCGCAACCTGGTATCGGGTGACGCTGCGTTTCACTGTCATGCCGCCGGCCCCGGCTCCGGCGCGCGTGACCCGCGGTGTGGTCCAGGTTGAGGCCGAAGCGTCCAGCCTGATCACCCGGCTTTGGCGAACGGCGGCGACGGTGCTTATACGGGAAAGCGGATTCTAACTGCCCCTCTCTAGGCTCGAGACCGGTTGATCGAGGAATGATAAAGGGAATTAGGTGGGTCTTGTCGCGATGCAACTCCAGAGAGAACGTTATTAGAACAACCAACGCTCGAGTAGATCATCCTCGGTACCGCCTTGATTGAAGCCGAAACCGTCAGCCCGCTCTCTCGCCTGTGGCGCTTCGCTGCCAGTGTCTTCATCCGCGAAAGCGGCTGGTAATTCTGGCGTGCCAGATGGCGTGGGACATGATAAAGTCTGGACATGATCGCCCGCCAGGTTCAACGCCACGACCAGTTCTTCCCGCGCCTGCTCGACAAGCCGGGGGCGGCCGGTATGTTGCTACGCTATCGGCAGGTAATGGTTCAGCCAAATGTAATCTGCGGTTCCGACATGCTCAACGTGCGCGGCAAAGTCCCTCCGACACCGAAGTTAGTAAGCGCACTCCAATAGTGTTTTTGAGGTACAACCAGTGCCATCTCTGACCACCGAATTTGCCGTCATCTTGGCCGGAGTCAAGCGGCCGGGCGATTTTTTCGCCTGCGGCGTGGTCGATTTGCTGCCGCCTCAGTTGGAGATTGAGGGTGTCGGGCCGATCGCCCTGCCATTGCTGCCGGTTCAGGCCCAGCAGGTGATTGCGGTCGCCGAGGCGGCACCCTATGGTCGTGGGCCGCAGACTATTCTCGATCCCGCCGTCCGCCGCACCTGGCAGATCGGAGCGGAGCGGGTCCGGATCGGCGGCAAGCGCTGGCCGCGCACGCTGGAATCGATCCTGGCTAAGGTCACCGAGGATCTGGGCGTAACTGATCCGGTCTCGGCGGACTTGTACAAGCTGCTGGTCTATGACCAGGGTTCCTTCTTTCTGCGCCATCGCGACACCGAAAAAAGTGCCGGTATGTTCGCCACGCTGGTGATCGTGCTGCCCTCGCTGTACTCCGGTGGCGAACTGGTGGTGCGGCACAAGGAGCGTGAGGTTCGGCTTGATCTGGGCAGCGACGAGCCTGCGGAGGCGCGCTTCGCCGCCTTTTACGCCGACTGCGTGCATGAGGTGCTGCCGGTGACCGAAGGCTGCCGGCTGGCGCTGATCTATAATCTGGTGCGCAAGGGCTGTGGCCAGCCGCCCCAGGTGCCCGACTATGATGCCGAACAGGTCCGGATTGGAACGTTACTGCGCAGTTGGGCGCAGGATCGGGCGATTGGTCCGGACAAACTGGTCTATCCCCTGGAACACGCCTACACTCAGGCCGAAGTAGGCTTTGGTACGCTGAAGGGCGCAGATGCGGCGGTGGCCGGGGTGCTGGGTGCGGCGGCGCAGGATGCCGGCTGTGAGCTGCATCTGGCACTGCTGTCGATCGAGGAGGACGGCTGGGCCGAGCACACTGGGGATTATCGTCGCCGCCGCTACGGCGACGACAACGACGAGTTCGAGATCGGCGAGGTTAGCAACCGCTCGGAGTTTTTGTCCGAGTGGCGGCGGCCGGATGGGTTGTCGTCGCCTCTGGTCAAACTGCCGGTGGCAGAGGGGGAGGTATCGCCGCCGGACACTCTCGATAAGCTTGAGCCGGACGAAACCCACTTTCGCGAGGCCACTGGCAACGAAGGTGCCTCGTTCGATCGCACCTATCACGCCTCCTGTCTGGTGCTGTGGCCGCGTGCGCGGCTGATGGCGGTGCTTAATCAGGCCGGACTGCCGATAACTCTGCCCTACCTGGCCGATCTGGCCGAACGCTGGCAGGCCGGCGGCGATGACCGCCGGTCGCCGCTGTGGCAACAGGCCCATGACCTGGCCGGGCACATGCTCGGCGGCTGGCCGGATTGGCCGTGGTACGCCGAGTGTGAAGATCCGCCCAGCGAGACCGCGCGGATGCTGCCGGCGTTGACCCGGCTGGGTGACGCTGGGCGGATCACGGAGTTACTGGGCAAGATCGGTGCCCGTGGCGGCTTCGCTGCGGACGACGCTCCCGCCCTGGCCGAAGCGCTGGCGATGCTGCCGCCGGGTGAGGCCGGGCCGGCGTTCGAGCGTCTGATCACCGCGACCGCAGCAGTGTCCTGCGCCGCCTGCGCCAGCCTGCTGGCCCGGGCCGTCACCACCTGGCCGGCGTGGAGCCGCACCGAGTTGTCCACCGCCGCCATCCTGCTGGTCCGGGCGCTGCCGGGGGTGGCGACGGCGTCGGTCCCCGTCCTCGCCGGACAGCGGCGCTCAATGAGTTCTCCGGTGCTGGTCATCGATCTGCTGTCCGCGCTGGTCGTGCTCGATCCGGTGCTGGCCGGGCGCGCGGTCGATCATATTCTGGCGACGCCCAGAACCTTTACCCTTGATGGCGAGATCGCGCCGGCGGCGCTGGCGCTGATCGCGGAACCGGACATCCGCCCGGCTCCGGCGGTGGAGCGGTTGCGGCTGGCGGCGCTCGATCATTTGCGCGCGCGCATCGCCCAACCCCTGGCCCCGCCCGCCGATTGGACCCGCGCCCACGCGCTACCCTGCTCCTGTCCCTATTGCGGCGAGTTGAGCCGCTTCCTGGCCAACCCGCAGGCTAAGAGCTGGGAATTCAAGGCCGCTCAGGCCCGGCGCAGCCATGTCGAAAGTACGATCCTCAATGCCAAGTGCGACGTGGCTACCACCACCGTTCGCCAGGGCACCCCTCATCGTCTTGTTTGCACCAAGACCCAGGCCAGTTTTGAACGACAGATTACGCAACGCCGGCAAGATCTTGCCTATCTCGAACGTTTGGAGAGCACGTCAAGCTGCACGGTCAAACCCAAAATGTCAGATTAACCAGGCCAGATGAGCAATGTAATGCAGTTTCTGTTTTACTGAATGCTGGTCCGATGAACCGGAGAGGGCGATGCGCTTCCTCAATCCCAAAACTGACTACGCCTTCAAGAAGATCTTTGGCTCGGAGTCGAGCAAAGATATCCTGATCAGTTTTCTTAATGCCATCCTCGACCTCACCGGCGAAGCGGTGATCGTCGACGTCACCGTTGTCGATCCCCGCCTTGCGCCTAAGATCGAAGGTATGAAGGACACCTATCTCGATGTCCGGGTCAGGGACCAGTGTGGCCGATCATACATCGTGGAAATGCAGGTACTGAACGTCGAGGGTTTCGAGAAGCGGGTGCTCTACAATGCTTGCAAGGCTTACGTAAACCAGCGTGGAAAGGGTGATCCCTACCCCATTTTGACGGAGGTCGTGGCCGTTACCCTCACTGACTTCGTGATGTTGTCGGTACTGGAGCGGGTGGTCAGTCGCTTTCGTCTGCGCGCAGATGAAAACCCGGTGATTTGCAGCAAGGATCTGGAATTGGTTTTTGCCGAACTGCCGAAATTTATTAAGGGTGAAGCAGATCTTGCGAACACTCTAGAACGATGGTTTTACTTTCTCAAGACCGCCAAGGATCTCACTGCGATCCCGGAATTCCTGGCGGTGGAACCAGCGATTGTCCACGCCTTCGAACTGGCCAACGAAGGCGCCTGGAGCCGGGAGGAACTGGATGAACTGGAAAAGCGCGAAATGTGGATTGGCGAGCAGCGCCACATACTTGAACTCTCCAAAACCGCTGAACAGAGAGGCCTTGCGAAGGGTTTGGTAGAGGGTGAGGCCAGGGGTAAGGCAGAGGGCAAGGCAGAGGGCGAGGCCAAGGGCAAGGCCGATACACTCCTGCGCCAGCTTCGTCGCCGTTTTAAGACGCTTCCCAGTCTAGTTGAAGACCGCGTCCTAGCCGCCGGCAGCGACCAGTTGGACGAATGGAGCGATCTCATCCTTGACGCCCGCGAGTTGGCTGATGTGTTTGGCGCTGATCAGAAGCATTAGCCAAGTTGAAGACCGTGTTCGCGCCGCCGGCAGCGACCAGTTGGACGAATGGAGCGATCTCATCCTTGACGCCCGCGAGTTGGCTGATGTCTTTGCCACGGATCAGAAGCATTGAAGGAGCGGACTGGCAGGCGCTTGGGATATGAACTTCGGTGACGGGGTTTGCGGTGTCAATAGTTCCAAATCCTACCCGCCGACCGAAGCG
>CAUYTZ010000492.1:0-1475 GCA_963575695.1 uncultured Gammaproteobacteria bacterium
CCTGGTTACGTCTGGCCTATTGGCAAATCGGCAGTTCGGCGGATCGGAAGGAACTCGCCTTTCGGGATCTGTTTGCCTCGGTTTGGGAATCGGAATCGGACTGACTCACTTCGGCGTCTCCGTCCACGTCCCGACCTGGCTGGTTCCGTTGCCGTTAATTCTGCTGGGTCTGATCGCCGCGATCCAACCGGCACAGATCGATTCCCGAATCGCGATGATCGGGCTGCTGGGGATTGGCCTCTATCTGGGCTACGGCCAAAGCTGGCACGGCAGCCATCTGGCGACCACCATCGGGGTTGCCATCGGTGCCATGGCCGCCCTGGCTACCGGTATCGGGTTTGGGACCATGGTCTCGGCCACCTTGGGCGGCTTTTTTATCCGCGTGTTTGGCATCGGGCTGGCGGTGGCTGGCATCCTCATGCTGCTCGATCGCGGTTTCTTGAGGTAAATACCAGACACAAGCACCTGATCTACCTGCCGAATGCCTCATGCAACGCCAGCAACGCTGGATGGGGCGGATGGTCGGTGCGATGGCCGGTAAAGCCCCAGCCGGCGGCGCAAGCCAAATCCTGCAAAGCCACTCGATGCGCCGCCAGTCGGTTTAGATAAGCACCGCGCAGCGTCTCCACCCGTTCCACCGGCAAACGCTCGTGGCTTTCGGCGTCTTCGAACACCACTCGGCCAGCGAACGGCAGCGTCTCTTCGGCTGGATCGAGCACTTGAAGCAAGTGCCCGCGCACGCCCCGCGCTACGAACGCCGCAACCCTCGCTCGCACTTGCGCCGGTTCAGTCAGGAAATCACCGATCAGCACCACCCGGCCATGACGAGCCACCGCCGCCGCTGCCGGTTCCGGTTCCGAACCGGTCCGATCGGTCGATAGCGCCAGCGCCAGCCGTTCCAGCGCCGCCTTACCCCCGGCCGGACGGTCGCCGCCGCCCAGTAGTGCCACCCGCTCCCCGGCCCGGACCAGCAGCACCGCCAACGCCAGCGCCAGCAACGCCGCCCGCTCGCCCTTATTCTCGGCAATCGTCGGCGAGCGAAAAGCCATCGACGCCGAGCAGTCCACCCACAACCACACGGTCTGCGCCGCCGCCCATTCGGTTTCCCGAACATAAAGTGGATCGCCCTTGGCCGACTGACGCCAGTCAATCGCGGTCGCCGACTCGCCAGGCTGATAGCGCCGGAATTGCCAGAAACTGTCGCCACTCCCAACCCGACGCCGGCCATGAACACCCTGCTCAACCGTCGCCGCCACCCGTTGCGCCGCGACCAGTAGCGGTGGCAGCGGCCCAGCCACACTCTCGGCGCGGCGGCGCAGGTCATTGGGGGAAGAACTGGATTTGATCATTTCGGGTGTGCCTGGAACGTATTTACTTCTTCAGCCTTCGGCGACCAGGGCTTTGCCCTGAACCCACTTTATTGGGAATAAAACTCTGAACTTTTCCAGCCCTCTAACCCAGCGGCGCACACAACC
>CAUYTZ010000493.1:0-9332 GCA_963575695.1 uncultured Gammaproteobacteria bacterium
GATGAAGTTAAAATTCCCGATGACTTGTTGGAGGTCCGGAATATGTTGGCAACCCGTACTCAGGTTTGGAAACAGCAACTGGTGGCCGAGGGCGAAGCCAGAGGCGAAGCCAGGGGCGAAGCCAGGGGCAAGGCCGAGGGCAAGGCCGAGGGCGAGACCGTGGGCAAAGCGAACATGCTTCTTCGCCAGCTTCACCGCCGCTTTGAGGCGTTCCCCTCCGGTCTTGAGGATCGAATTCGAGCCGCAAGTGCCGACCAGTTGGACGCGTGGAGCGAGCGTTTTGCTGATGGCCTTTCGCCAACCGAAATCTTCGGCCTCGACCTGCCGCACTGACCGCGATTATGGCCGGAGACGATCAAAATCCCATCCACCGACCAGTTCACCCGCAAACCCTTTCGCCTGCTCAGCCAGTTGTGCCGAAGTCCCGAATACCGAGGCTTCCTAAACTCCAAGCAAGAAACTATCACCGGACAGACGCAAGATGAGGCGGCCCGTCTGGCTCGCCGCAAGATCGCCTGATACCGGTTGTTAGGAGGTACGACGCAAGACAACGCAGGTGATGTCGTCGGATTGCGGGGCACCGCGAGCGAAGGCCTCGACTGCGGCGATGACCGCCCCAGGTGCCTCGCGCGCCGGGTGCCCGGCATGTTGGGCCAGCGTCGCCATCAGACGCGCCTCGCCGAACTCGGCGTTATCGGGATCGAAGGCTTCGGTCACGCCGTCGGTGTAGAGAAACAGGGTATCGCCGGACGCAAGAGTTACTGAATCTTCATTGTAGGGAATACCGTCGATGACGGCCAGCGCCATGCCGCCGGTCCCTTTCAGCTTAACGACTTGCCCGTCATGGATCCAGAGTGGCGGGTTGTGGCCGCCGTTAGCGTAATCGAGCCGGCCATCGTCGGTGTGGTAGATGCCGTAGAACACGGTCACGAACAATTCCTGATCATTATTTTCGGTAAGAAGATCGTTCAGTTTAGCCAAGCACTGACCGGGAGGCCCTCCGAACAGAGCGGTGGCCTTGAGCAGGGTGCGGGCGATGGCCATGAAGAACGCCGCCGGCACCCCTTTGCCGGAAACGTCGGCGACCACGATCCCCAGCCGCCGCTCATCGATGCGGAAGAAATCATAGAAATCACCACCGATTTCCATGGCCGGAATCATGGCACCGTAAACCTCGAAGTCCTCACCGCCCGGTAGTTCCTTGGGCAGAATGGCGAGCTGAATCGTGCGGGCGATGCCCAGCTCCTTTTGCAGGGAGATGAACTGGGTCTTGACCGCCAGCGCTTCCTTTAATTCGTCGATCACCGTTCGCAGCCTGGAGTGCTGCTCGGAAACTCTTCCCGACATCTTGTGCATCGCCGGAGCGATGATGCCGAGACCTCCTCCTCCACCCAAACCCTGGTCGGTACCCAGGCGGGTGGCCTCGGCTTCGATTTCCGCCAGATCGCGAAGAACCTCAACCCGGGCCTCGTCATCGAGGGTGCCGGCGAGTTGCACCATCTGGGTGCGGATAAAGCGTTCCTGGCGCAGCCGCTGTCGCTCGCGCGAGCGGCGCAGACGGTCGAGCGCCATCATCTCGCGTCGCAGGGCTTCGACCGCCCAGGCGATCCTCCCGATTTCGTCGTCGCGGTTCACCCCCTCAATGGTGCGGCGGGTGTCGCCGCGCGAGAGATCGCGTAGAACCGAAATCCCCACCTCCAACGGTTCGAACGACTGGCGCATGTACCAACCCAGAAGAAGGATGGTGAGCCCGATGGCGGTCCCGACGGTTCCGAGCGAAACCATAACCAGACGTTGGCGGGTGCCTTCCGCTTCGGTCACGTCCTTGACCACCACCAGATCGGCCGCCACCCGTCTTTCCTCTCGGCCTAGCGGCAAACGCTCGATCGCGAAAACCCTGGTTCCGACAACCACCGTTTCCAGCGACGCTTGGTGCGACCGTGCCGCACTGCCGATGGTCTTCCACAGCTCGGCATCGGTGCCAACCAGCATCCGTCCCCGCCGGCTGACAATGAACGCCTCGCCGCCGGCATCCACCTTGTAGCTGTTCAGCCCCTGGGCCACTTCTTGCGCCAGCACCGCAGCGGCCACCATCTTGTTCCCGTCAAATAGGGGGATACCTAGCGCCACCACGAGATTATGGGAGGCGTCGGAGGCCAACCCCCCAAGCGTTTGCTTTCCCGTGGTCATGTCGCGCACTTGATCAGGACTGAGCACCGGCGTCGGAAACAGCGAGGCTTCCGAGGAATAAAGCAGTTCTCCTTCGGCGCTCATGACTTCCAACCGGCGCAAGAACCCTGCGGCGGCGGCTTCGTCGAACACCGCCGACAACACCGCAGCCAGTTCGCCACGGTCATTGGCGCGAACCGCCGCGACCAGATCCTTGTTCTGGCTGATCAAGGGGATGCCGCGATCGAGCCTGGCGACCATGTTGGCCAGTGTGCTCCGCCACAAGGCGGCGTCTCCGTTCAACACCGCTTCAGCATACCGGTCGGCGTCGAGCCGTTCGTAGGCCACGGCAGCCATAACCAAGCCAGCGGCGACCAGAGAGACGGCGCAGCCAACGATGATGGCGAGACGGGTACGCAACAACATCGCCGCTTCCTCTCAGCAGTCCCAGGGGCTGATGTCGTCAAGGTCGGGCTCGGTGGCGCGGGGTGGCTGGACCGGAAAACCGCCATCGAGCGTAAGCCGGAGCAACGCGCCGAAATGACTGCGGATCACTTCGCGGCTATAGGAACCGGGGTAGGAGGCTCGCATCAGATCCGCAGTCGGCGGGAAGGCCAGGGTTGGCGTGTCCCGCTTGAATACGGAGTCCCAAACATTGAGGCTTTGTCCGGCATGGCGACACCGGCCACTGAAAATCGAATAGATTGGAAGACCGTTTTGCACCGGAATTGAAAGGCGGGCGTTGACCGCGACCGTCACGCGCTCTAGCACCAAAGCGCAGGCACCAACGTCTCGTGCGCGAACCGCCATGGCGAACAGATCCAACGCCTCCGCCCGCGTTACCCCGAAGCGGCGGCTGGCACTGGATTGCGGGGTATAGCCAAGGTGAACGATCACCGGCACGCCGGCCTTCGTAACCGCGCTCACAGCGGCCAGCGTCGCGGTATCCGCAGCCTCTATCTTGACCGCATCGGCTCCGATCTCGATAAAACGCAGGGCGTTGCGAACGGCGACATCGGGGGTCGCGGCGGCACCCTCCGGCATGTCACCAAGGACGAACGGACGTTCCTTCCCAGAGAAATGCCGACTGTTGCTGCTGGCGATTTCCGCAATCAGGCCGCACATCACCCCCATGAACCAGGCCTGCTCTTCCTCGCCGGCCAAACGGGTGGACGACCGACCGAGATGGGTCATCAGGTAGGAATCGGCCACCATCAGGCAATCGATGGGATGCCTTCCTCGTTCGGCAGTCACCTCATTCACAGCGTCAGCCACCGCCTCGACTTCATAGCCGCGATACAGGTTGACCTTGATGCGAGGCAAATCGGGATTCTTCACGCGCAAATCGTAAAGATGCTTGATGCGGGCGTGAACGTCGGTCCAGGCGGTAATTGAGGACATGGCTAGGCTACTCGATCACTTCGGAGATTTTCAGGAGCCGCATCGGCGGGTATATGCCGATGGCAAGGGCAACGCGGATGTTGAGGATCAGGGAATAGCGACTGAGCGATGTAACCGGCATTGTTCCGGGCTTCTCGCCTTTCACCAGGATGCGTTCGGCGAGAGAACCGGTAAGCTTGCCAATGTTGTAGTAGCGGCTGACCAGCCCCATCAGCGCGTCAGAGCCGGTCAGCGTTCCCTCGGCTGCCGCAAAGGTCGGCAATTTGGCCTCGATCGCGGCTGAGGTCAGCAGCTTTCCATGGGCGGAAAGAAAGGAATCCGGTGGAATGTAAAGGAAATCAGCCTTCTCGCCGGAAACTTCGGCCACCAACCGTGGCAGGCTGGCCCGCTTCGCCGCATCATCTCTGCTTGGCTGAATCGGCCGCTCGATCAGGCTCATCCCGGCCCCAGCCGTTAACAAACGCAACGCCGCGACCACATCCAGGGAGTTCCGTTCATCCGCGCTGTAGATCACCCCCAATCTCTGGGCCGGCCGAAAGGAGCGCAAAGCTTTTAATTGGGCGTCAAGCGGTGCCAAATAGGTCGAACCGGCGATGTTGCGTCCCGATCCATTCAGGTTTGGCGTCAGCCTGGCGTCTACCGGATTGGAAACGTTGGCGAACACAGAGGGAACCGCCGTGACATAGCGCTTGGGATCGGTGCTGTCGTAGGGGCCCAAGATCTCGACGCTAGCGGTGGTGCCCCAGGTGTAGACCAGATCCGGCTTTTCCCGGATAATCTCGGCGGCGATGCCAGCCAGCGCGCCCTTGTCGCCTTTGGCGTCGCGCACGATCAGTTCAACCGGTACCCGGTTGGCGTCAAGGTAGTCCTTGAACCCCCGATCGGTATCGGTCCAGCCCCGAAACACCACCATATAGATGCGAAACCGCCGCGCCGCAGGAGGCCGGCTTTCGGTCGCAGTTGACGTAGCGGACGCGGTTGACACGGAAGCGGCGAGCACGCCGGACAGGCCCGCCAGAACCGCTCGCCGCGACCAGAACGAGCGGTTTATGCCGCAGCCCTCCGTCATGGCACGGCCTCCTTGACCGAGCCCGTGGAATCGAGCGCCATGAAGATCAAGAAGAGCGCACCGCCCAGAGCCACCAGCGCGCCGGTAAAAGCCATCGCCCAGGAATAGCCAAAAGCGGAGAGCAAGACTGCGACCAGGAACGGCCCGATAATGTTGCCGAAGCGCTCGATCAGACGGAATGCTCCCAACGCCGCAGTGCGGCTGATGGTCGGGTCGGCGCGCTCGCACACGATCTGCGCCAGCACGAGTTGAGGGGCAATGCTCAGCGCGTGGCCGACGCCAACCGCTGTTACCGCCGCCAGCACCAGCCAGGTATTGTTCGCGGCCAGCACCGACATGGCCCCAATCCCAGAAACGATGGCCCCGATCCCAACCAGATGCGGCAGATTGGTCAGCCGGTTGGCAACCCGGGCGATGAGCGGCATAATCGTCACGTTCATCAGTCCGTAAACCATCATCACCCGGCCAATCGACGACTGGGAATCGCCAAGCTCGGTCAGATACAGCGGCACCAGATAGAACAGCACGCCGGTAAGGATGATCTTGGCCGGCACCGCCGTCAGCACGCACAAAGCCAGAAAGCGTGGATTACGAAACAGCATCCGCGCCACCGAAGATCCGGAACGCCCTGGCCTGGCAGCGGTGGCGAGCGGCGGAGTTGAGGAAGAATCAACGGCGAGGAAACGACTGATCATGACCGATGCCAGCAGCACCAGGCATCCGGATATCGCAAAGGTGGGCGCAAAGCCGACGCGGTCGGCGAGAATGCCACCGATCGCAGGGCCGCAGATCGCCGCCGTGAACACTGCCCCCATGATGAACGCCATGGCGCTGACCCGGTTTTTGGCATGTGAATTTTCGGCGACATAGCTCTGGCAGGCGATGTAGGCGATGGCATAGCCAATTCCACACAAGGAGCGCCACACCAGCAGATCGAGCACCGAACCGGCCAGGGCGGAACCGATAAAGCCGGCCACGCTGGGCACGGCCCCGATCAGGAACACCTTGCGCACGCCAAAGCGTTCGGTCCAAACCGCAGCCCAGGGCGTGATCAATGCGATCGACAGCATGAATGCCGAAATCGGCAACCCTACGGTCATCTGGGGAGTGAGACCAAGATCCGGCTGGTGCAGGCTGCGGATGAACACCGGCAGAAACGGTCGGGTCAGTTCCTCGGCCAGGATGAAGAGGAAAAACGGAATGCGGATACGCAGTAGGGCGTTGGGGTTGGCCATCTCCTGCAATCCGGCGGCACCGAGCCTGAATTTCCGGTCAAGATCCGCCAGCGCCGCCTGAATTCGGGCGACACCGGAGGCTTCAATCTGGGCCGCCTGAGCCTCCTTGGCGTCCTGCCTGACTTCCTGGTAGGCTTCATTGATCCGGCGAATCAGTGCGTTGAAAACGCGGGCGAAACGTCCAACCTCATCGCCGCCGGTGTCCTGGGTACGCCAAGACAGATCGCCTGCGGCACCTTTTCGCAACAGCTCCTCGATGCGGCGAATCGGACCGGCGACATAGACCATGACCACGTTGAACAGGAATTCAAATGCGACCAGCAGCGTGACCAGCAGCACGGTCAAGATGTCGTAAGCAATGGCCGTCAGGCGTCGGCGGACGAAGTCTCCATCCACCCCGATATGGATTACCCCGCGTACCGCGTTGTCGAAGACGGCTGGAACCGCGTTGTCGAAGACGACTGGAACCGCGTCGACGACGACCGGAACCGCGTCGACGACGACCGGAACTGACGTGTCGAAGAAGCCGGACAGTCGGACGGTTCGCGCTTCACCGCTTTGGGCTGGCGTTGGATGGAAAGCGGATGGGGGCAGTTCACCAATCAGCCTTGCCGCCGCCGAGCCACCGGTGCCCCCAGCATAGAGCACCTTGCCGTCATGGCCTGTGACAAGAATATAGCGAATGTCGTGGTTGTCGGACAGCGCATCGTCCAGGAGACCGTCCATGCCGACCAGGCCATCAAAGGGAAGACCGAATCTTACCGCACGCAGCACGTCATTGCGGACGACGTATCCGACCAATGCCGCCTTTTTGTGAATTTCCGGCAGGATCTCACGTTCGAACACGTTGATTGCGAAATAACTGAAGACGCCAAGCGCCGTCAACAGGAGCAGCAGCGTCAACCCGAACAACCGCACCAGCAGGGTGCGCGAGAGGTTATCCTTAGCTGTCGGGGGACGTGCCGGGGAAAGTGCTTCATTCATCTTCATCGAGGCGCCTTATATTGCCCGACGTTTCATGAATGGCCGTCATCGCCGCCGCCGAAGAGGTTAAAAAGTGGGCGAAGGCAATTTCGATCGGCAGGGTACCTTGAGGGGTGAAAGCCATCGCTCCATCGTCATGGAGCGCCGCCCGGGCCGTCTGCTCCATCTGCGCGAGACTGCCCCGAGTGGAGCGCAGCAGAAGCCAGACCCCGATGAAGGCCATCAGGGCGGTAGCGCCGACAAGGGTCAAGCCGAGTTGAGCCAGTTCCACGCGGGCACGGCTTGCAGATCTGGTCAGCGCCTCATGCGCATAGCGTATCGCCACCCCGCCCGCCGTTTGCCCAACCGAGTTCGCCAGGGCCGCGCCAACCACCAGGGCATCAGGATCGGAAATGACCCACACGCGTCTGCGCACGCGCTGCGGTGCCTCCAACCACTCCTCAGCCACCAGATCGCCAATCAAGCTGCGATCGGTGGCGAAAATGACGACCCCAGCATGGTCGAAGGCCTCGATCGACAGGATCGCCTTTTCCTGCTTCAGTTGCTGCTCAAGAATTTCCTGGGTTCGGCCAAGGGTGGCCAGGGGGACACCAAGGTTCAATCCGGCCTCGACCGAGTTCTGGATGTTCTCAATGGCGAACTCCAGCCGATCATGCACCACCTCAGTCAATAGAACCGTGAATTTATGGAAGCTGAGAAGCATCATCAGAGCTATTGCGCAGACAAAGATCGCAACGATCGTCGCCCCTATCCGCAAAGCAATGCTGTTCATTCAACGTTCCACCCCAACCGCTCCACTCCAGCAGCCTTGCCTGCACCCTTGCCAGCAGTCATTACAGGATTATCCCGTAATGCGACGGCATGAGCAACCGTTTTTTCAAATATCAGGTGTTGCCACCCGGTCTGCGCTGGCGTTAGGATCTAAAAATGGAAAGCGCGATCCAAAGCAAACAGGCGCGAGGCTGGAACTATGGGACAGATGCTAGAGGTAAATCTCACTAACGATCTGGCAGAAATTCCTATGTTGACTGAATCTGTGGAGCGTTATTGCGCTGATGCAGGAGTGTCTCCGGCTGTTGTTTTTCACATTGTTCTGGCTCTTGATGAGTTTATTACAAATGTTGTCTCGTATGCCTACGATGACCGTGCGCGCCATTCGATCCGGGTAACGCTCAACTTGGCCGACGGAAGACTGACGACCGAAATCGAGGACGACGGCAGGCCCTTTGACCCCTTGAGTCGACCGGACCCTGACATCAGCGCCAGCCTTGAGGACCGAGAGGTCGGCGGTCTTGGCACCTATCTGATAAAACAGGTGATGGACGAAGTGACTTACCACCGGTCGGAAAACCGCAACCGCCTGTCGCTGGTCAAGCGACTTTAGTTCGTGCAATGTGCCGAGGACAAATGCCATCTGACTTCGGCATTTGCCCGCTTGGTCACAGCCGGCCATGGTGCTAAAAGGACGAACGAAAAACAGTATGCTGGGCGGAGCGCCATGAAGGTCATCGTCTGCGGTGCAGGTCAGGTCGGCACCAACATCGCCCGCTACCTGGCGTCTGAAAACAATGACGTAACGGTCATTGACCAGTCCCAGGAACTGATCGAGAAAATCAGCGACACGCTGGATGTCCAAGCGATCGTCGGCTTCGCCTCACACCCAGATGTGTTGGATCAAGCCGGGGCGGCTGATACCGACATGCTGATTGCGGTTACGATCTCGGATGAAGTTAACATGGTCGCCTGCCAGGTCGCCCATGCCCTGTTCCACATTCCGACCAAAATCGCCCGCATCCGCCACCAAAGCTATCTCAAGCCCAACCGCTCGGAACTGTTCGGACGCGATCACCTGCCGATTGATGTGATCATCTCCCCCGAAATCGAAGTGGCGCGCGGCATTGCCCGCCGACTTCAGGTGCCGGGTGCCTTCGACATGGTGCCGGTGGCCGATGGCCGAGTGCGCGTGATCGGGGTGCTGTGTGGCGAAACCTGCCCGGTGGTCCACACCCCACTGCGGCAGTTGACCGGGCTGTTTCCAGCACTGAACATCGAAGTCGTCGCCATTGTGCGCAACAACAAGCCGATCATTCCCACCGGTGACGACCAGATGCTACCCGGCGATGAAGTGTACTTCGTCGCGGATTCCAATCACGTCGCACGGGCAATGTCGGCGTTCGGTCACGACGAAACTGAAGCGCGACGAATCGTGATTTTGGGCGGTGGCAACATCGGTCTGTTCCTGGCCGAAGAACTGGAAGCCAAGCACAACCAGGTCAACGCCCGCATTATCGAAGCAAACCACAGCCGGGCCCAGTTCGTTTCCCAACATCTGCACCGAACCATGGTGCTCCACGGCGACGCGCTCGACCCAGAAATTCTGGAAGAAGCCAATGTCGCCTCGACCGAAACCGTCGTCGCGGTCACCAACGGCGATGAAACCAACATCCTGGCTTCACTGCTGGCCAAGCGCCATG
>CAUYTZ010000494.1:0-1655 GCA_963575695.1 uncultured Gammaproteobacteria bacterium
ATCCGAGTCAGCGGCGACTCGATGTGGGATACCTTGCACGATGGCGATCACGTTCTGGTCGATCGCACCCAGACCAGCCTGCGGCGAGAAGGTATGTTTGTGATTTTGGTTGAGGACGAGCTGCTGATTAAACGTGTTTCAATGCACCCAGGAACACGGATGGTTAACATCAAAAGCGACAATCCTGCTTATCCCTCGTTTACCGATGTTAACCCTGATGCGCTTAAGGTGGTTGGTCGGTGAATGCTCAATAACCGGTGGCGTTGGGCTGGTTCCGCGATGGGTGCGACAAATCGCCCAGTGGATTATAGCCGATCGCCTCCAGCCGCCATTCCCGGCCGGCGGCGTGGGCCTGAGCCAGCAGGTCGTCGCGGGTCGGGGCCGCGATCGCAGCACCGTCGGCGCCCAGCACCGGCGCGCCCGAGGCCAGCCACCACGAGCCGTCGTCATTGCGGACGCCGTAATCCAGCACCCGCGCCCGGCCATCAACAATTTCAACCAGATAGGGCGCACCCTCGCGGTGCTGAAGGTCCGCGCCGCGCGTCACCGGCGACCAGGTTTGCTCCAGCCGCCAGCCCGCACCAACCGCCAAGAGCTGCTCCAGGGGGCCAGTCGAGATCCGGCCAAAATCGCGCAGAAACTGGGCGAAGAGGCGGTGGAGGCGATCGGCTATAATCCACTGGGCGATTTGCCGGTCGATCGGATCGGGGTGCGCTTCACCGACGGCATCGCGGTCGATTACACGGTTCTGGTCACCGATCGCGACGGCGGCTTCACGGTCTGGGCGCGCAACCTGGACCGCGCGCTGGAACTCCAGGCCAAGACCGGCGATTACCGCGAGTTTAACTTGCGCGATTACCAGATTGATTTGGATCATCTGGACGAGGCCGGATCGAGCGATGATTCCGCCTATCGGGTCGAGATCTTGACTCCGGCCCAGTTCCATTTCGCGACCAGCCTGGGCGGGATCGATTTCCATGCCGAGATGCTGACCGCGACCGCCGACGACTTGACCGGCCATCTCGGCTATTCGGTCACAGCCGGCGGGGGCGCCAATGCGTCGGCGCGGCGCATGGCTTCGCGAGTATGGGGCCGCCCCCGCCGGGACCGAAGGCAAATGCGTAAGAGATCGGTACTTGCGGGCAAGAGAGAGAGGTCTTGCAAAGAAGTCCACTGATTTGCTAAAATTTCTATAACTTTATATAAAGAACACTTTTGTGCGACCGCAAAATGCTCCACCTGTCATGCGAAATTTACCATTATGGCGCATGCAAAAATTTATCAAGCTCTCTTGATTCCTCAGGCAAAGCATTATACGATCTGATAATTCGTGGAGGGGGAGCCTCGCTGAAGAGAAGAGCAATCTAAAAACCACCGGACATGGTATCGGAGACGGGTGGGGTTGCGAGAGGGAGATTGGGCCATGGCAATGCGCCATGAACGTGGCGGTTATTGATGGACGGGCATGCTGGATCGAGCACCGCTTCGGGGGGCGTTGGTTTGTTTCCGACCAACTGGCAACTCTGCTCAATCAGCATAAGCTTTGTGGATTTGATCTGGATCAGCATTGTGAAGAAATTCTGGTCGCATCAACGGAGTAATCAACATGGCATACACGATCAGAAGTAGCTTCGAAGACAGATTTCGGAAGACCG
>CAUYTZ010000495.1:0-6122 GCA_963575695.1 uncultured Gammaproteobacteria bacterium
GAACGCCGCCCTTTATGGTCGCGAAGTTCGTCGGCTCAAGGGGGCAACCCTTCAGGTGCCGAGCGCATTTTCTATGAATCGGTGTATGCCAGCAGGTTTTTAGAGTCGAGTAAGGGTGAGAGAGTTGACCGCCAAACAGGCACCTCCGTCTTTGGCGGAGATCGAAGCTAGGCTACGAATGGTCAGGGAGCGTGCCCCCCCTCCTGCCAAGGAGAAGGCCGACGGCGACCGCTTTGATTTGCCTAGGGGTGCGCTGGGGATCGCCTTTCGGATTGGTATTGAGATGGTCGCGGCCATGATCTTCGGGGTCGGGGCTGGGTTATTGATCGATCGGGCCCTGGGTAGTGCCCCGTTTGGTTTGATTGGGATGTTTATGCTTGGAGTGACCGGCGGCGCGCTGAATGTCTGGCGAGCCCTGGGTGGGATGGGCCTAGGTCTGGGTTATCGCAACCAGTCTGGAAGCGACGATAAGTCGGTTTGAATGAAGTTCGGTTGAGTGGTTGGGGCTTTTGGGTTCGTGGTGGTGGATAGTTCCTTTGTGCGTTAACCCTTTGTGCGTTAACGTTGACTTTTTAGCGAGGGTTAGTCGTGGATCCGATTCATCAATTCCAAATCAATCCAATCGTGCCGTTTTCGCTCGGTGGCTTGGATGTCTCTTTTACCAATTCATCCCTGGCGATGGCGGTTGTCTTCGTGCTGGCTTGGTACATCATGGTGGTGGGCACCCGCCGCGCCGCCATTGTGCCCAATCGAATGCAGAGCCTCGCTGAAATGCTTTACGAGTTTGTTTCCAGCTTGGTGCAAGAGAACGCTGGTCGCAAAGCCCGCCCTTATTTTCCGTTGGTGTTTTCGATTTTTATCTTTGTGTTGTTCGGTAACCTTGTGGGTTTGGTGCCGGGCATGTTCACTTACACTAGCCATATCATTGTTACGTTTGCATTGGGAATGATGGTCATCATCTTTGTGACCGTTCTGGGGATTACTCTGCATGGGGTTCATTTCTTTTCTCTGTTTATGCCGCCGGGGGCCCCTATATGGTTGGCACCGGTGGTGGTACCGATTGAAATCATTTCGTATTTCATTCGTCCAATTAGCCTTGGGGTTCGCTTGTTCGCTAATATGATGGCCGGACACACGATGCTTAAGGTGTTTGCTGGGTTCGTGATCTTGATGGCTTCTGGAATGGGTAAGATCGGTTATTTGGCCGGCATAGCCCCGATCGTGATCAACATTGCGTTGACCGGTTTTGAAATCATGGTCGCGATCCTGCAAGCGTATGTGTTCTCGATCCTGACTTGTCTTTACATTCACGACGCGGTCGAACTTCACTAAGCCGGGTTCCGGCTGCGTCATGGGGCGAGAAAGCCGGTTGCCGTGTATCTTACTCTCCTGAACTGAAAGGGCTTGTAATATGGAAATTCTGGCAAAGAATCTGGGCGCAGCCATTGCGATCATGCCGCTGCTGGGTGTGGGTATTGCTCTGGGCAACATCTTTTCCACCGCGATTTCGACTATCGGTCGCAATCCAGGTGCCCGGGATGTGGTGTTCCCGATCACCATTTTGGGCTTCGCGATGACCGAAGCGGTTGCTCTGTTCGCGTTGCTGGTCTCCTTCCTGATGCTGTTCGGCTGATCGCCTGGCCCGGGATTCCATATCGCCAATGCGCGGCATCACCAGTTCCGCTGGGGTGCCGCGCCTTTGACTAGGGGGGGCGATCATGCCGAAGTTTCTGGCCAGCCCGTGGTTCGGCCGTGTAGTTTGGTTTTCTGTCGTGACGCTGCTGGTGGTGCTGGTTGCTAGCGATGTTGCGTTCGCCAGTGGTGATGCGCACGGCGGTGGTCATAGTAGCGGCGGCCTCCCTCAGCTTAATCCGAAGACATTTCCAAGCCAGTTGTTTTGGCTGACGGTGTGCTTTGGTTCGCTCTATCTTATGCTGTCCAACGTCGCGTTGCCCCGTGTGGCGGAGGTGTTGGAGAACCGGGATAGCCGGATTGCGTGGGATTTGACTAGGGCCGAGGAACTGAAGAACGAGGCCTCAGAGATTCAGGCCGAAATTGACCAGGCCATAGCCCAAGCTCGGACCTCCGCACAGGCGATGTTTCAGGTCACGCTGGACGAAACCCACTCAGAGGCAGCAGTCCGCTTGGCTCAGTTGGATGCCGAGATTGCAGCCAGGGCCAAGACGGCAGAAGTCCAGATTCAAGCTGCCAAAGACGATGCGGTGGCGGAGTTGCGGCTCGTGGGCCGTGAATTGGTACAAGACATTGCCCGCCACTTGACCGGTAACGAGATTGATTTGGCTCTGGCGACTTCAGCCGTCGGTGCCGTTCTGAAGGAGCAACGGTGATGCCAGACGCTTTGCTTCAAGATGCAGCCTTTTGGGTCGCCGTTTCCTTCGTCATTTTCGTGGCTCTGGTTGGGCGCAAGGCCTACAATGGCATCGGCGCGTTCCTCGACCAGCGTGGTGAACGGATTCGCAGTGAGCTAGACGAAGCGCAACGCTTGCGCGAATCTGCCCAGACCCTGCTTGCTGACTACCATAACAAGCGGATGCAGGCGGCCAAAGAAGCCGAAGACATTGTTGCCCACGCTCGTGAGGATGTCGAACGGATGCGCCGTAAGGCGGCGGCCGATTTCCAAATTACGTTGAAGCGGCGTGAGGCTGCGGCGCTGGAGCGAATCGCGTTGGTTGAAGCCGCGGCGTTGGTGGAAGTGCGCAAGCTGACCGTCAATGTTGCGATCGCCGCCACACGCAAGCTGATGGTTGAACGGCTCTCGTCCAGCGATCCCGATCTGCTGGTCGATCGGGCGATTGCCGAATTGCCTCGGTTGCTTCACTAGTCTTGGTTCTTGTGTGAACGCCTAATCTAAAAAGCCCTTCCCGGAATGATTGCCGGGGGGGCTTTTTGGCTTTTGGGATGGTCTTGAGCGAGGAGTTACAGGCATGGCAACCGAAGCGGTCGCACTAGGGCAAGTCATCCGCTGCACGGGAACCCGTGTTACCGGCCTCCTGGAGCGGCGCTCGATCGGCAAAGATCGCCCAATCAGGGTCGGTGATTTGGTCCGTATGCACACCTCCGGGGCCGAGGTCTATGGTGTGATCGATGTGCTCGACGCCAGCGTGCCCGAAACCGGCCCCTTGGCCGAAATTGATCTGTTGGGCCAAGCTTTGATCACCCCCCAGGGCGTCGGGCGTTTCCAACTCGGCGTTTCCGCGCATCCTGGCCTGGGTGATCAAATCTTGACCACGACCGCAGAGGATGCGACCAAGATCTATTCGCGGCCGGGCGTGACCTCAATCCGGCTTGGCAGCCTCTACCAGGATGCGGCGCTGCCGGCACTCGTGGCCACGGATGATTTGCTTAATAAGCATTTCGCGATTCTGGGCACCACCGGTTCCGGCAAATCTTGTACTGTCGCGCTGATTTTGCGCCGGGTGCTGGAAGCCAACCCCGCCGGCCATATTCTGTTGCTCGATCCGCACAACGAATACAGTCAAGCCTTCGGTGATCAGGCCGAAGTGATCAGTCCAGCCAACCTGCAATTGCCGCTGTGGCTGCTGAATTTCGAGGAATCGGTCGAGGTTCTGGTTAGCAAGGAAGGGGCCGACCGGCAGGCCCAGATCACGATTTTAAAAGAAGCGATTTTGGATGTTCGCCGCAGTTACGCTAAGGAGGGCGAAGACACCAAGCACATCACGGTCGATACCCCCAGCCCCTACCGGTTGAGCGAGTTGCTGCGGACACTCAACAACAACATGGGCAAGTTGGATAAACCGGAAAATTCGATTCCCTATCTGCGCCTGCTCGGCCGTCTGGAGTCGCTGAGTAACGATCGCCGTTTCGGCTTCATGTTCTCCGGGGTCATGGTCCGCGATACCCTGGCTGAAGTCCTGTCGCGCATGTTCCGGATTCCGGTTCGCGGCAAGCCGATCACCATCTTCGACCTTTCGGCGGTGCCATCGGAAATCGTCGATGTCGTCGTGTCCGTACTGTGCCGGATGATGTTTGACTTCGCCTTGTGGAGCGCGCAGGGCCAGACCGTACCGCTGCTGTTGGTGTGTGAGGAAGCCCACCGCTATGCTCCGGAACAAGATGAGCTAGGCTTCGGCCCAACCAAACGCGCCATCGCCCGCATCGCCAAGGAAGGACGCAAATACGGGGTTTCGGTTGGCTTGATCAGCCAGCGGCCGTCGGAGCTGGCGACCACGATCGTCTCCCAATGCGGCACCATTTTTGCTTTGCGCATGGGCAACGAACGAGACCAGGCCTTTGTTCAGCGCGTGCTGCCGGAAGGGGCACAAGGGCTGCTGCGCTCGCTGCCAACCCTGCGTCCGCAAGAGGCGGTGGTGGTCGGAGTCGCGGCGGCGGTACCGATGCGTATTACCTTTGACGACTTGCCCCCCGAATTTCGTCCACGCAGCGACAGCGCCCATTTTTCCGATTTGTGGCAACGGGATTGTGCCGATGGCCTCTTCGTTGAGCAGACCGTTTCCCGCTGGCGCCATCAAAAGCGCTGAATTCACTTCGATTCCCTTTGTTTTTCCGTTGTTATGGAGAGGGTGCCATGCCAACCGCACTGATCATCGGTCACGTCGCGTTCGAGGATGCTGGCAGCTTTGGGCGCGTGCTGGCCCAGCGCGGCTGGAAAATCCGCACGCTACAGGCCGGATGCGACGACCTGTCGGCACTTGATCCGGCGGCGGCCGATCTGCTGCTGATTCTGGGGGGGCCGATTGGGGTTTATGAGGACGACCTTTACCCCTTTCTGCGCGATGAATTGGCGCTGGTCGAGCGGCGGTTGCGGGCCGGACGGCCGACGCTGGGGGTGTGCTTAGGGGCCCAAGTGATGGCCCGGGCGCTCGGGGCCCGGGTCTATCCCGGCGGGCGCAAGGAAATCGGCTGGTCTCCCCTGATTCTGACCCCGGCCGGCACGGCTTCGTGCCTGCGTCACATCGCGGCGGGCCAAACCCCGGTGCTGCACTGGCACGGCGACACCTTCGACCTTCCCGAAGCGGCGACTCTGCTGGCTTCGACCACGGTTTATCCCCATCAGGCCTTTTCCTGGGGATCGGCGGCGCTGGGTCTGCAATTCCATCCCGAAGTTGAAACCGCCGGACTCGAGCGCTGGTTGATCGGTCATGCCTGCGAACTGGCTGGAACCGCCGGGGTCACGGTGTCGGGGCTGCGCGCGGATACTCTGCGCTGGGCGGCCGGCCTGGAACCGTGTGGCCGAGCCCTGTTCTCAGAATGGCTGGATCAGGTGATGAGCTAGCCTGTATAATTGCAGCGGTCAGTGTCGCCCCGGTCACTGCCATCGCCGGCCACATCGGCCAAACATAACGCGGCAACCCGGCCTGAAGCGCCGCAGTCAGCAGGAAATTGGCGTGAATGGTCAGCGCCGCCAGAGTCGCCACCGCGAGCGACGGTGGAATGGGTCGTCGCCGCAGCCATGCCAGCCCGGCCCACAGCGGAGCCAGCAACGACGAGGCCAGTGCCAAAGCCAGCGCTACGCGCAGGCTCAGCACCAACGGCAGCGGCCGAATTTGGGGTTCGGTACCGGTACGGAAACTACCCACAGTCACATCCGCCCGGCTCAAGAACCCGGCCGCGTCCTCTGCGGTCAGGGCGTCGGGCATTGTCCACAGCGCAGCCAGATTCAGTCCGACATCGCCCAGGTAGTCGAGCGGCCGGGCGACCAGAATCTCCTTGGCGAGGTCCAGCATCAGCGCATCCAGAGCCACCAGATCCGCCCCCCCCATTCCCGCCCGCTGCGGCAAATCAATGAACACCGTGCGCCAGCGCCAGACATCATAATAGGGGGCCAGCAGAAGAAAACGGTCACGCCAGTTTGGCACCGCTTCGAGTCGCCGTCGTTCGGGTTCGGTGGTCGCCGCGATCCAGGTCATGACCTGTGGCCGGGTGCTGGAAATGTCCGCCGCCGCCCATCGCACGGCTTTGCCATAGAGATTACTGCCCAGAAACGACTGGGTTCGCCACTGGCCATGGCGGTCGTGATAAGCGGCGGTAGAGAGTGCCAGCACCAGCGTCACCGGCACGATTGCGGCCATCACCGCTTTGGTCGGTGCGCGCCGCCAGCCGGTCGCTCGCCCGATGGCCAG
>CAUYTZ010000496.1:0-1023 GCA_963575695.1 uncultured Gammaproteobacteria bacterium
AGCGGCACCATTGTTTTCCTCAATAGGAAACCAATCTTATTTAGATCAAGCGGCTCATGCCCCATATTTCATTGATAGAGAAACTTCGCATCGGTTGGCTGAAACAGCTCGGGCTGATGATATTGAAAGCGGAGGCAAAGAAGTAAGAAATCCAGAACATTGGATAGATTCACCTCCAGCCACCGAAGGCCATTCTTTCATTGTTAACTCAACAACTGCCATCACCGTCATCACCACAGAGGCTCAAGCCGACGCTGGTAGCGGCCAGGAGGCAGCTCCGTCGGCACCGACAGATACCACCAGTCCGACCGCCGGTAACCAGACGCAGGTTGCCGTCGCCGCGGACGTAGACCTGGGAACGTCTCAGGTGGACGCCGAGCCGGTCCAGGCGGGGAAGGTCGAGACAGCTGGGCCGGTCGCGGCTCAGGTCGAAGCTCAGGCCGACGCAGGTAGCGGCCAGGAGGCAGCTCCGTCGGCACCGACAGACACCACCAGTGCGACCGCCGGTAACCAGACGCAGGACGCCGCCGCTGCAGACGTAGACCGACGCCCGACTAAGGAGGACGCCGAGCCGGTCCAGGCGGGGTAGGTCGAGACAGCTGGGCCGGTCGCGGCTCAGGTCGAAGCTCAGGCCGACGCCGGTAGCGGCCAGGAGGCAGCTCCTTCGGCACCGACAGACACCACCAGTCCGACTGCCGGGAACCAGACGCAGGTCGCCGCCGACGACGACGTAGACCTGGACACGTCTCAGGTGGACGCCGAGCCGGTCCAGGCGGGGGAGGTCGAGACAGCTGGGCCGGTCGCGGCTCAGGCCGAAGCTCAGGCCGACGCTGGTAGCGGCCAGGAGGCAGCTCCGTCGGCACCGACAGATACCACCAGTCCGACCGCCGGTAACCAGACGCAGGCCGCCGCCGCAGACGACATAGACCTGGGTACGTCTCAGGTGGACGCCGAGCCGGTCCAGGTGGGGGAGGTCGAGACCGCTGGCCCGGTCGCGGCTCAGGTCGAAGCTCAGGCCGACGC
>CAUYTZ010000497.1:0-1095 GCA_963575695.1 uncultured Gammaproteobacteria bacterium
ATCTTCAAACACACAAACATTTAACCCTAGCTCCACTAGAACACCTGCTTTACCTTTGTTTATCCACTCAGTATGTACTTCAAACAAGGAAAATATTTTTTCATCATGCGGTATTTTCTCACCTTTAATGACTCGACGTTAAAACGTGAAGTGGTAGAGGGCACCGATATTATGGTGGTGCGTGAACTCTCTTCCGGTATCTATTTTGGCGAAGCAAGCGGAGAAGTGTATCGGCCTTGCCCTCGGCCCGTCCTTTCGCCTCGCCCTTGGCAAGTCCACGTTGTTCAGCGGTTTTGGAGAGTTCGAGGATGTGGCGCTGTTCGGCGATCCACATCTCGCGCTTTTCCAGCTCATCCAGTTCATCCTGGCTCCAGGCTCCTTGATTGGCCAATTCAAAGGCATGAACAATAGCTGGATCAACGGCCAGGGATTTCGGAATTGCTGTCAGATCTTTGGCTGTCTTAAGAAAATAAAGCCAGCGGTCGAGAGTGTTTTCTAGGCTATGCTCGTCTTTGGTAAACTTAGGCAGTTCGGCGAACACCAGTTCCAGATCCTGGTGACAGATCGCCGGGTTCTCATCGGCGCGCAGGCGAAAACGACTGACCACACGCCCAAGGTCCGGAAACATCACGAAGTCGGTGATGGTCACCGCCACCACTTCGGTCAGAATGTGATAGGGATCACCTTTACCAAGCTGGTTCACGTAAGCCTTGCAGGCGTTGTAGAGCACGCGCTTCTCAAAGCCCTCAACATTAAGAACCTGCATTTCCACGATGTATGATCGGCCACGCTGGTCCCTGACTCGAACGTCGAGGTAGGTGTCCTTCATGCCCTCGATCTTGGGGGCAAGACGAGGATCGACAATGGTGACATCGACGATCACCGATTCGCCGGTAAGATCAAGGATGGCATTGAGGAAACTGATCAGAATGTCCCGGCTCGCCTCTGAACCGAAAATCTTCTTGAAGGCGTAGTCAGTCTTGGGATTGAGGAAGCGCATTGGACCTGCCGGGGCGAGGATCGGGAAGCGAACTAGGTCTAGGGAACCACACTGGGGCTGGAGAGTCCTACATCGCTCGCGAATACGCGGGTGTC
>CAUYTZ010000498.1:0-6066 GCA_963575695.1 uncultured Gammaproteobacteria bacterium
ATTCGCACCGGCCGGCCCTCTGAATCGCGGTGAACCGAGCTTTGAGCATGGAGAATGCGGACGACCCCGTCGGGGCGGACGATCAAAAAGTCAAGATCGTAGTCCTGCTCCCCGGATACGGCGCGCTCAAGGGCCAGTGCAACCCGGTCGCGCGGGAGCAGTTTGCCGCGTCCGGTATGCTTGTCGCGCGCGCGCGGGCCGCCGCCGAGGCGAATTTCCATTACCTTAGCACGCAAAGTCACGCCCAGATTGTAACCGGCCTCTGCCATCTCTGGAGCAAGAACAACGGCACGATGATAGCAACCCGCCGCCTCCGCCACCTGCCTCCGCCCCTGCCCCTGCCCCTGCCCCTGCCCCTGCCGATGACACAGATTGCCCAACAAAAAATGGGTTTCAGCATCGCCCGGAACCAGAACCAACACCCGCCGGTACAACGCGGCCGCAGTTTCAGCCTGGTCGCTGTCCTCCAGCAACCGCGCCAGCAAAACCAGGGCATCGATATGGTCGGGATCTCGACCGAGTGCGGCACCAACCACGGCCAGCGCCGCTTCCGGCCGCCTTTGTCCGCGCAGCATTCCCGCCAGTTCGAATCCGGCATCGGCGGCAGTTTGCGCCGAACCCAAACCCACGGCCTGACGAAACGCCGCTTCGGCCTCTTCAACTCGGCCCAAATCGCGCAACACCCGGGCCAAGACCAAGGCATACCGTCCGTGATCCGATTCGGTCAGCGCCAACGCTTGCCGCAACGATTCGACCGCCGCCTGATACAATCCTTGCTCAATCAGCACCTCACCCAAGCGCCGCCAAGCCGTGGCATGGTTCGGATTTGCCGTCAAGAAACGACGAACCACGATCTCGGCCCCCTCCAAATCCCCGACACGGATTCGCTCTTCAAATCCCCGCCAATCGCCGTCCGCCATTCACCCTCTCCCACCCCGAAACATCCCGTCGATCGGCGACGCCGTCCCGTTCTGTGTCCAACAAAACACAGATTTTAAATAAACTAGGGTCGATTCGACCCGAAATCTTGCCAGGCAATCGGTTCCGGATACAATGGGGGCCATGCGATGAAATTTGTGCATATCCCCTATGCACCCCCCTATGAACAGCGATCGGCGGACGATAATTCGCGAATCGAAATTCAGGAGAGCGGAACGATGGCAAACGGTACCCTGCGAACCAACACCCTTGGCTTCAAGGTCGGACTGGCCGGATTGGTTGGGCTGGCTTGCCTAAGCGCCGTTGATGCCCAGGCGTGCTTGTCCTCCTGCTCAAGCTCCAGCGATTCCTCGTCGCCCTTCGCATCAACGGTCTCAGGCTCGGCTCAGAAACAGGGCGAAATTTCAACCGGTGCGGCGATCACCACCAGCCGCGCTCAAGGGACTCAGACCTCAACGGCGGTTTCGGGCCGAATCAACTCCACCGTCAGCCGGGCTTTCGCTCCCGCCGGCACCCCTTCGACCAAGGTAAGTGCGCTTGGCCACCAGCAATTTGAAAGCGGCATCGCCGGTGGTGATGATGCGGCGAATTACGCGGTGTGGGGTGACGGCACCATGACCCGGATGGTCTCCAACGACAGTGGACCGACCGGTGCCTCCTGGGGCCGCAACTACGGCATGGTGGTTGGTGGCGACGCCAGATTCGGCCAGTTTCTGGTCGGCTTGGCCGGCGCGTTCCAGTCATCCAACGTTACCCTGACCGATTTGGACGGCAGAACCAACGTCGCCTCCTATGGCGTAACCCCCTATCTCGCCTACAGCATCAATCAGATCTTCTCGGTCAGCACCCAGTTCAGCTACGCGCACGTGGTTTCCGCCCAGCACCTGTTTGAAAGCGACACCACCTCTGGTGTCGGCTCCACCCGGACCAACGGCAACTGGGATGGCGACCGCTACGGCGGCAGCTTCGCGGTCAACGCCTATTACCCGATCGGCAAGATTAACCTGACTGGCACCACCGGCGTCAGCTACACCCACGAAAGCCCCGACTCCTACATCAACGACCGCAGCCAGCGCATTTCGCCCAAGGCGAGCAATGTCGGCCTATACCAGTTGGGTGCGGAAATTGGCTATGCCTTTACCGACTTCGAACCGTATGTCGGCATCACCATGGAGTATGAGTTCGACTCGACCGGGGTGCAGAACCTCCGCACCGGGAACACCGTCAACACTTCCGGCACCGTCGATGCGATCTATAAGGTTGGTGGCCGAATGCACTTCAACGATACGATCCTTGGCGGACTCGAATTCTCGACCTTGCAGCACCGGGACTATGACCAGTCCTACTCATTGTCGGCCAATGTCCGGGTTGCATTCTAACTGAACCGCGTTTGATGTGAAAAAACCCGGCCGGAAAATTTCCGGCCGGGTTTTTTGCCTTCGGCGACCAGGGGGCTTTGCCCCTAGACCCAATTCCTAGGGTACATCCGCCAACAATTGCCGCAAGCGCGGTTCATCCAACCAATCACCGTTGGTGTTGCTGGCATAGCGGAACCCGTCCGCAACCGGTCGCGCGCCCAGCCGTTCATAGGGTTCGTGTTCCCACCAGTTGAACGCCGGCTCAATGATGAAGCGGTCGTCAAGTTCGCAAGTCTGACGGGAATCATCCTCGGTAATCATCACTTCGTGCAGCTTCTCCCCCGGCCGAATGCCGACCACCCGGATCGGCATGTCCGGAGCGATGCAGCGCGCCAGTTCAACCAGCGTCATGCTCGGAATCTTGGGCACAAAGATCTCACCGCCCTGCATCATGGCAATGCTACTGACGACGAAATCTACCCCGTGCTGAAGCGTGATCCAGAATCGGGTCATCCGTTCGTCGGTGATCGGCAGCGCGTCCGCCCGTTCGGCGATCAGGCGACGGAACAGCGGCACCACGCTGCCGCGTGACCCAACGACGTTGCCATAGCGCACCACCGAGAAACGGGTGCCGACCGACCCACTCATATTGTTGGCGGCGATAAAAATCTTGTCGGAAGCCAGCTTGCTAGCACCATAAAGATTAATCGGATTGGCCGCCTTGTCCGAAGACAGGGCGATAACCTTGCGCACGCCATTACGGATCGCCGCCCGCACCACATTTTCAGCGCCGTGAACATTGGTTCGGATGCATTCGAACGGATTGTATTCGGCCGCCGGCACATGCTTGAGTGCCGCAGTATGAATGCAAAAATCCACCTCGCGCATGGCCATGTCCAAACGATCGGCATCGCGGACATCGCCGATGAAGAAACGCAACCGGCCGCTGGCGTCCCCGCCCAAACGCTGCTGCATTTCATACTGCTTGAATTCGTCACGCGAAAACACGATCAACCGCCGTGGTGAAGCGGTGCGCAGCAAGGTTTCGATGAACCTTTGCCCAAACGACCCCGTACCGCCGGTAACCAGAATCGAACTGTTGTCGAATTCCTCGCACGCCGTCTTGATCAGATCAGCGAACGGCTCGACCACCACCCGGGCCCGCCGTGGCGCTTTATTGCCTATCCCATTGACCCGGCCCATGGTTTCCCTCCTCTTCCCAACGTTACGCCCATGGCCGCCCCGACTGCCTCGCGCAAGACCCGCCCGACCGCCGGCAACATCTCCGCAACTGGTTGGCCCCATCCGGCCACGAACAAACGCATAACCGGCATCCACGGACGGCAATGCGTGCCAAGCATAGTCCAATCCCCAAACGAATCCAGACGCCATACCGGCACGGCCAAAGCCCCGGCCAATTCACCGACCGAGGTCGGGGCGGTAATGACCAGATCCAGGGCCGCGATCAACGCCGCCGCTTGCTCTAGATCATTTTTTAAATCAACCCCCGGCCAACGGGCGATGGATACCCCAAATCGCCGTTCAACCTCGGCCAACTCCGCTTCACACTTATCATACTGAAGATTGACAAACCGTATCCCCGGCACACTTAACACCGGGTGCCACTGATCGAGGGCGGTATTGCTGGCACTGCGATCGAGCGTCGATAAGGTGCTGCGCCAGCAGATCCCAACCCGTGGGCCAACCTGCGAACCATCATCCAGGGCGGCATCCAACCCGGCCAGCCGGGAACGCCAGGCCGCCACCCGCTCTGGGTCGGCGGTCAGCCAGCCCGGACGTGACGGAAACTCGGTCAGATTGAGCCGCAACCGACGCGGTAGAGATCCGGCCGGAACGTGATAATCTAATCTGTCCACCGCCGCGACTTCCGCCAACATGGCCTCGGTCGCGCCACGCACCGTCGCCCCCGGAAACGACCGGGCAAACAGAGGCACCAGCCGCGGGTCGCACTCGATTACGCAAGCTTCGGCCCGGGCAATCAGGTCGGGAAAGCACGAAGCGAACATCACTTCATCGCCCAAGCCCTGTTCCGGCCAGACCAAAATCTTGCGCCCGGCCAGCGCTTCGCCCGACCATTCCGGCATCGGCCAGCGGCGGCGGCGGTTGCCCAGTTGCGGCACATCGAAACGCCGGTCATGCCCGCTCCACCCGGCTTCCAGATTGCCGGAAGCCAAAACCATCAATGCCTGATTGAATTCGGCTAAGGCAAAGCCAGGATGAGCGGCCAGGGCCTTGCGAGACCACGCCGCCGCTTCGTCCCCCCGCCCTTGGTAGCTGGCGAGCAAGGCTAGATTGGTTGCGGCGTCGGTGAAATCCGGCCGCAACGCCAAGGCTCGACGATAACAGGCCGCAGCCGCCTGAACTTGGCCCTGCGCCTGCAAGGCCGAGCCCAGGTTAAGATGAACTTCGGCCCGCTCCAACCCCAAGGCCAAGGCCCGACGCAAAGCGGCCTCGGCTTCGGTTGCCCGGTCCTGGGCCAGCAGAACCACCCCCAGGTTAACGTGTGAAACCGCATCATCGGGAGCCAGAAGCAAAGCCCGGCGCTGACAGGCTTCGGCTTGGTCCAACCGGCCCGCGCTGCGCAACAGATTGCCGAGCGTGCCATGGGCGCGAACCAGTTCCGGCCGTAGCCGCAGCGCCTGCCGACAACACAGCATCCCCGGTTCGATCTCGCCGAGACGCTCCAGAGCCATGGCCAAGCCGAGGAAATTCTCGCCCCGCTCTGGAACCTGCGTCACCGCCTGAAGCCAGAAATGAACATGGTGACGGCTAACCGGCTCAACCCCATCGCACGCTACCCGCCGCCCACCGTCCCCTTCGTCCTCACCGTTCTCGGCCACAACCCGGCGCAACGCGACCGCAACCCGCCCAACCGTCGCGGACAGTTGATCATCCGCGCATGAAAAGACCCGCATGCTGGGGAACCAGGGCCGAACCGCAGCACCAAGCAAGGTCCAATCACCGGCCGACTCCACCCGCCATACCGGCATCCCCAGAGAACCGGCCAGCTCACCGACCGAAGTCGGCGCGGTAATGACCAGATCCAGGGCCGAAATCAGGGCCGCAACCTGTTCGAGATCGTTCATCAAATCAACGTCTGGCCAATCGACAATCTCGATGCCGAACCGCTGACGGATGTCAGCCAGTTCACGACTGCGCTGGTCGTATTGCAAATTAACGAAACGAACCCCGGGCACACTCAGCACCGGCCACCACTGGTCAAGCGCCAGATACCCCCCCCGTCGCTCGGTGGTCATCAACCGGCTGCGCCAGCACAAGCCGATTTTCGGTTCCGGGCCCAATGCCGCCAGCCGTTGTCGCCACTGCGCGACCAGACCGGGTTCAGCGACCAGATTAGACCTTCGCTCCCGACCGGAAAAACGGTCCAGCCGCCCGCGCAGCAGAGCCGGCAATGAACCGGCGGCAATGTGAAAATCGCAATCAGCCGGGCGAATGGTCTCGGCACCATTGACGGCCACGGTTTCGGCCCGAACCACCGCACCCGGAAACGAACGCGCGAACAGCGTTACCAAACGACGGTCGCACTCGATCACGCAGGTTCCGACCCCTCGCCCAGTGGCAGAGTCGGATCGCAGGTGATGGCCAGATCCGGGAAAAAACCGAAGAACGCGCATCATTAATGGAAATCCTGAAAACCCATGGCGCATTGGAGGAGTATACGCGGCTGCAACACCACCACCTGAAAACAGTGAACGAATTGAACGCGGTTACCTCGATGATCGAGAAT
>CAUYTZ010000499.1:0-1272 GCA_963575695.1 uncultured Gammaproteobacteria bacterium
CTCGACGGCTTCGGTCATGCCGCTTCGGGGGGGGTCACGGGAGTGGGCCTGTTGGTCCTTGGGGGGTTGCCGGCGGCCGAACCGGCGTTCGCCGCCACCGACCGGCGGCGCCGGGAGCAGGCGTTCCGCGCCACCTTCGAGGAGATCGTCGCGATGGCCCGAGTGGCCGGGGCCGACGTGCCCATGTCGTGCCTTGACCGCCATTGCCCACCAGTCGCGCCGTGTTGCGTCGGAATACGTGTCCAACGCGGTATCAACGAACGCACCGCCTGTCCGATCATGCCGGTGCGCGCCGCCATGCCGATGGCGACATCCTCACCGAGCCGGGCCATCTCATTGAGCGCCTGACCGCCGGTCTCGGCGCCTTCGGCGACCTCGCGGCCCATGGCGGTCCCGCCGGCCCCGGCGGCCGTGGTGGCCGCAACCAGCTGCTGCCCGGACGCGGCAGCGGAAGTGCCGGTGTCGGCGAATGCCTGTTCGGCCGCCTGCAAGCCGTCGTGAACCAGCCGCCCCAGCCCATCCACCGCCGCCGAGGCGGCATGGCCGATGTCCTCCAGCACCGTGCCGAAACTGGAAGTGGCCTGCTCCGCCACCCCGGCCTCGCTGCCGATCTCGTGCAAGGCCGAGGCGCCGGACTCCTTCAGCGTGGCGAAAGCCCGTTCGCCGGTGGCGCCGATGGTCTCCAGCCCGTCGACGATGGTGCGTACCACCGTCTCCTGCCAGGTCTGGTCGGCAGGTCCATAGCCCGCCTGTTCCAGCGCCTGATTGAGCATAGCCCCGCCGGTCGGCACCAGGGCACGGTTGTTGGCCTGGGTATCGCCGGCCATGCCGACCGCCGGAGCCAAATACTCCTTGAAGGCGTCATCGAGCGTGGTGCGGAGTTCGGTGGTTTGCTCGCGCGCGGTCTGGTTGCGCTTGGCCAGTTCCTCGGCCATCACCGCGTTCTGCTCGTCGAGCGCCGCGGTCATCACCTCCAGCGCGGTCTTGCCGCCGGCCTCCTCGATGCCCTGGTTCTCGGTCCAGAACTGGCGTTCCAGGTTCACCCGCGCCGCGAAGCAGTCCTCGGCGATCCGGCTGGCTTGGTCGAGAATTTCACGCGAGGTGTCGGCGTTGTCCTGGTCGGCCTGCCGCAGGGTTTCGCCATGACCGATCTTCAGGTTGCCAGCTGGCCGGTTGACCGGTTGATCCCCTATGTCCGCAACGCGCGTACGCACTCGGACGAGCAGGTGGCGCAGATCGCGGGATCGCTGGCCGAGTTCGGGTTCAACAACC
>CAUYTZ010000500.1:0-2729 GCA_963575695.1 uncultured Gammaproteobacteria bacterium
CGTCTATGCAGGCGCGATTGATGGCACTGGCGCAGTCGTTTTCGGCACTGGTGCGTCATTCGACTCGAATGGCGTAATCGGCGCTGGGACCGCAGTCACTACGGTGACTGTGAACAGCGGCACAACCATGGCGCTGACCCACAACATCACAACCACCGCCGGCACCACAGTTAAGGGTATCATCACCCAAACCGCCGGCACCATCGCCGGCAGCGTAATCATCGATGGTGGCAGCGCCGCCCTCAGCCAGTCCGGAACCGGTTATATTAGCGGCAATGTCTCGCTGCTGAATGGCGGCGCGCTTTCGCTCGGGGCCGGCTCTGGTGGAATAGCGGTCAACGGCACGATCAACGGCGGCGGAACGGTCACATTCAACGCCAGCACCGCAACCGGGGGCTTGATTGGCGGCGGTACGCCGGTGACCAGTCTGATTGTTGCCGGTAGTAGTACCCTGACCGTAAATCATTCAATCGTCGCGACGAGCCTCTCGTTCAGTGGCAGCGGCACGGTGTCGATTGCCGATGCCCAGAACCTGACGGCGGCGGTGACAACTTCATCCCACGGTACCGGCACCTTGACCCTGCTCGGCACAACGACGGTGGCTGGGCAAGTCGGGACCACCGCCGTGGGCTTGGCCGCGATCAACGCGGGGGCTAACGGCAAGACCGCCATTTTTAGCAACAATGTGTACACCAAGGCGATCAATGTCACCGGCACGGGTACGGTAACCTTTCAGGGCGTCGTCGACGCCGGGAATGCCGACACCCTAACGATTGGTGGCCCCGGGGATCTCACCCTTAGCTCGATCGTCGGTGCCCACACCGGTGCCCTAACCAAAACCGGCGCGGGCACTCTGACGTTGAGCGGGAACAACACCTACACCGGCACAACGACGATTACCGCCGGTACCTTGACCGCATCTGGTGGTTTAGCGGTTCCGAGCACCTCCTCGGTTTCAGTGGGAGGAACAGGAACTTTGAACCTGACCACAAGCCAGGCAATTGGACGTTTGGATGGTGTTTCAGGTAGCAAAGTGACCGTCAATGGAAACACGTTGACGGTTGGCGTGCATGGTGTCGCTTCTGGTACAGTGGGTGATGGATCCGGCACATTCGCCGGCGTGATTAGTGGTAGTGGTGGCCTGACCAAAGAAGGCCTGGGTGTTCTGACGCTTACCGGAGCCAACACCTATACCGGAAACACTCTTGTCAACCAGGGAACATTGACTATCGGGAACGGTGGCTCGATAGCGCGGCTTGACTTGGTTACTATTGTAGCAGGAGCGACGTTTAATAGTGGTAGTGGCGCGGTTGCCGTCGATTCAATAGCGGGTAGCGGCAGCACCACTGTCAGTTCTGGCGGTTTGACAGTCGGCGGCACTTCGACCACTTCCACCTATACCGGTGCTCTTGATGGTACGGGAACCTTTGCCAAGGAGGGGACGGGTACCCTGACACTGTCCGGAGATAACTCGGCGTTCAGCGGCAATACCAGTGTCACTGCCGGTACACTGATAGTTACCAACGTCTTTGGTGATGGCACGAAGACAGTGACCGTTACAGGCGGAACTTTGACTAATAATGGCACGGTCAATGGTGCAGTCAATGTCGGTGCTGGGGGAACCCTCGCTGGTTCTGGGACGATCAAAGGGGCTGTCGCTGTCGCCGCCGGCAGTACCGTCCATCCTGGTAACTCACCAGGAATTCTAACATGGAATAATTCACCGGCAACCCCGTTTGCCGGTGACCTTTCGATCGACATCGATGGCAGCGCTGCGGGAAATGGGGCCGGTTTCCATGGCCAGTTGAATGGCACCGGAACCACTTCCATCGTGTTTAATGCGGCGACATCGACCTTGTCGCCGAATCTTCGTGGCTACACCATTGGCGGCCTTGCTTACGCTTCAACTTACACGCCGGCCATTGGCCAAGGGTTCACGATCGTCAGAACCGATGTCGCCAATGGCATAAGCGGAACCTTCTCTGCCACCACCCCGAATGCCGCGACCCAGACTCTTTTGAATTCGATGGCCGCACGGTTTGACGTCGCCTACAACTCGAACTCGATTGTGTTGTACGTCACGCCCTCCAGCTACGCCAACATCGGGGCGACCGGCAATCAAAAGGCTGTGGGCACAACCCTACAGGCCATTCGACCGGCACCCTTCGCCCGGGCCGTCGACTCTGATTCCCAGACGGTTTGGAACAGTATCTATGGTCTGGGGACAAGCGGCCTGCAGACGGCGCTTGACCAGATCAGCGGCAGCACGATAGCGGGTGCCGCGAATGCTGCGGTTTCGACCGGTGCCTTGATCAACAGCTCTCTGCTCGGTCGCGCCAACCACAACCGGGTTCTGGCCCAGACCGGGATCAATGACACCGGCGTCAGCGGCGGCGATCCAACCCATGGTTGGGCGGCCTGGGTGCAGCCGGTTGGCAAGCTCAGTTCGGTCAATAAAGACAACAACGGTATCGGTTTCGATAGCCGTTCCTACGGCATGCTGTCGGGACGAAGGGCCAACCGCTGGCGCGGGTGGTTTTACCCTGATTGAAATGACCATCGTGCTGACAGTCCTGGGCATCGTCATGATCGACCTCAACCACACCGCATCCTTCGCTGAAATCGTCACCGGGTTAATTGATGCTGCCCTGGTGGCCGAGGAAGCCGCCTCTCCACGCAGAGAATATCTGGGTGGTTCCCGCCTGGGTGTCGCCTGTGAGCGGGCGTTG